>PAQK01000016.1 GCA_002709665.1 Gemmatimonadota bacterium
CTGTTCTCTACAGCATTTTCAAAAGAAATTAGGTCTTCACGATAAGCAAACCTAGAAGAGAAAGACCATTGCCTATCGTGAAAGGAGTCGGCACATCCCGACGGAGCGTATCACATGCTCCGTCGGGATGTAAAATGGTGTGAGGAAAATGACCGGGCAACTCTTCAGCCACTGCCGGTTTTTCATCGCCTGACCAGGGCGAGTTTATCCCGAACGGGGTCGAGGGACCCCGGCTAAGACTATGCCGCCCCTCCGTGGCTGGCATAGTCTTTTGTCAGCATCCGGCCCCACCATATCTGGATTTGAGGGCCATTTCTACGTACCGCCAAGGAAACTCTCGGAAAGCTCGCAGACCATCGTGGAGAAGGCCTATGGTTTGGCCGGGGCAAAAGCAGCGCAAGATGAAAGGCCAACATTGTCAAATGAGAGCCGGATTCTTTACGGCCAGCTAGAGGAGATAATCCTGAGGTATACAGGTCGCAATGACGTTGAGTCCGAGGTTGGGCACGGCCACGAGCATTCCCACATTTAGCAGAAGTTTGCGCCACTGAGCTTTAATCGTCCGATTCCTTACAAATTCGGCAACATCTTCCTCACGTAGCCTTACGCCAGAACGGTCACCTGGATTACCGGAAAGTTTTAGCTCTTTCATATCCACCCGGAACTTCTTCACACCCTTTGCCAGATTCGATTTCAGGTAGCCCCATTCCACCGCCCTCTTCAGCAGATCTACTTCCCTGTTCGCCGTCGACTTCTTGATTTGCCTCCCGCTCTTGAGCAAGCAAGCCACCCTGTAAGATTTATACTCCTCAAGATCCTTCGCTCTGATTTCCTTAAGAAACCTTCTGCCCAAAAACGGGATCAGGTGCTTGCCCACTGTTGTCTGGTCCCAACTACGTGTACTCTCTGCCTTGTTGACACCATATCGTTCTAGGTCCTGCAGAGCAAAGTCGTCGAAATTAATGGGCTTGATCTCAACAATGTCCATCATTTCGCCGCGTAATACGATAACCCTTGACTACTGATAGTCCTACATGGTGGGCCAGTAAGGATCTCCGCTACCATCTGCTCTTCTGCCGCTTGCCCGCGGCATAATGACAGGGACAGCAAGCAGGATCAAGATCAAAAATATGCGGAATCCAGCTCGAATCACTTCAGGTCTCCTCACAGAACCACTTCCAGTCTCCAATTCATCCAGCGTATGGCCTTAGACGCACCATCAACAGAAAGGTTACAGGACACCTAGTTCAGTGTCCGTGCCCGAGTAAGTTTAGATGGTCGTTGACGACTCCTGCACCGCATCACATATTACCTTTCGTAGGGGGCCGTTCTCGATGCTGCGTCGACAGAACCCTGGATGAGTTCATATACGAGGCACAGCTCAAAAAGACTGTGCGAAGAAATTTTCAGACCCCACAAACGAAGGCGAAAATCCAAAATGAAAAAGACAGTCCTCCATCCCTGGCACACTGACGCCGGGGCGAAGATGCATGAATTCGGCGGCTTCGACATGCCCATACAATACAGTGCCATTTTCGCCGAACACTTGGCGACTCGAACGGGAGCCGGCCTGTTCGATATCAGCCACATGGGTCGATACGTCATCACAGGCAAGGACGCGGCACCCTTCCTTCAGTATGTGTTGACTTCCAATGTACTCGAACTGAGGGAAGCCGGATTGGCGCAATACTGCGTTATCCCCGATGAATCCGGCGCTGCCATCGACGACGCCTATCTTTACCGGACCTCGCCTGAGGAATATATGCTCGTGGTCAACGCCGGAAACCGCGACAAGGACTGGCAGTGGTTGATCGACCACCAGAGTCGGTTTGGCGAGGCAAACATCGAGGACCGGAGCGAGAGTCTTTCCATGCTCGCCCTTCAGGGGCCAACAGCGGAATTGATACTACAGGAGTTGATCGGTCAAGAAACTAATGGTGGACAGCTCCCGGCACCTATGAGAAACGCTATGTCTTCTATCCGGTTCGAAGGTGTTGACCTCCTCATTGCTCGCACGGGATATACTGGCGAGCCGGTCGCCTTCGAACTCTTTCCGCCGACGTCACAAGCCCTATCCCTGTGGGAACGCATATTGGAAGTCGGGAGTGGTCACGGCGTTGCGCCAGTAGGACTAGGTGCCAGAGACACCCTCAGACTCGAAGCCGGTCTGCCTCTCTATGGACACGAACTCGGGGACGGTCCGGACGGGAAACCCATTCCGATCTTCTCCCTCCTCTCCCTGGCAAACAGCGCGACCTCATTCAGCGCTGCCAAGGGGGACTACATCGGAAGAGATGCCCTTCAGAAACAGCACAGTGAGGTCCGCGAACGACTCAGGTTGCTCAGCCGGTTCGACACACCAACCGAAGAGCGAGAGGTCCCATATTACGTGAGACGCATCGCAATCCTGAATGAGGACTGCACCGGTCCAGGCATCAATCCCGCCCGTCAGGGTCACGAAGTTCACCTGAACGGGACGCCTGCAGGCTGGATCACGAGCGGCACCACCGTTCCTTACCGCAAGTTCGAAGGAGAAGGCCTTCACTCAGCGCTGGGAGAAGATGAGGACCGTCGAGCCATCGCGATTGGATATATCGATTCCGATATTGTCGTGGGACGCAGCGGCCAGTTCCTGGAAATCGCCAAACCGAAAGGACGTAAGGTCCCGGCCATGGTGGTCCCCTCAAATATGCGACCTGCCGCACCCTACTCTCGCACCGTCGTCCACCCCGAACCCAGGCGAATCACTACCTCCTTACCCGCAGACGCTGACATGGCCCTATTGGCCGAGCAACTTGCCGGGAAGGCGACCAACAACCACCTCTTCCGTCAGTCCAGGGCAATCAATCTTATACCTTCGGAACAGACTCCGTCTCTCTTCGTCCGCCTTTTGAGTGGGCTGGATCCGGCTGGACGATACGCCGAGCACAAACGGATCAAGGCCTTTGGTGCGAATGCCTCGGACGTCTTCTACTATCAGGGAACAGACTTCATTTCCTGGGTAGAAGACGCGCTTAAGGCCGCTCTTGGCACCTTCCTCGACTGTGCCGAAGTCGAAGTTAGGGCTGTCTCCGGGCAGATGGCCAACAAGGTCGTCTTCTCTGGTCTGATCGATCACCTCCACCGCTTCGGCAAGGGCGAGCCCGCCCGACTGGGTCCGGTGATGAACAACCATCTCGGAAAGGGTGGCCATCTCAGTGCCCAGTACCTGGGCGCTTTGCGGCACTTTGCCAAATCCCATCCCGACACAGACAAACCTGCAATCATCAATTTCCCGGTGGAGGATCAGAACAACTACCGTATCGACGTTAACCGCACACTCGAACTGATCGACCAACACCGGCCTCAGCTCATCATATTTGGCAAAAGTATGGTGCTCCATCCCGAGCCGGTACGTGAAATCGCCGACTACATCACCAACTGGAAGGACCGCCCCCTGGTTATGTACGACATGGCTCACGTCCTCGGTCTGGTGGGTCCACATTTCCAGGATCCTTTCCAGGAGGGTGCAGACCTGGTCACTGGCTCCACACACAAGACCTTCTTTGGTCCTCAACGCGGCATCGTTGCCAGCAACATGGCGGAGGGCAGTTTCTATCACTCACTCTGGGAGAAAATCGAATCGGAGGCCTTTCCGGGCGCCGTAAGCAACCATCACCTAGGCACGCTGCTCGGACTGCTTGGTGCGACCTACGAAATGCTGGGGTTCAAAGACGATTATCAGCAGCAAGTCATTGCGAACGCCCGAGCCTTCGCCCGAGCGCTCCACGTGAACAAGGTTTCGGTTCAGGGAGATGCCTCCTTGGGCTTTACACAAACTCACCAGGTAATCGTCCGTGCAGGGCGTGCAAAAGGTCCGGAGGTCGCACATCGGCTGGAACTGAACAACGTCGTAGCAAATTACCAAGCCCTGCCAATGGACAACTCCTTCTCCGACGCGAGCGGCATCCGCCTGGGCGTTCAGGAAATGACACGCTTTGGAATGAAAGAAGACGATTTCGAAAGACTCGCAGTGCTAATGTCCGACATCATTATTAGGGACGCCGATCGGGCCGACGAGGTCGCCTCGCTTAGACGGGAATTCCTTGAAATGGGATACTGTTTCTCGGGATCTCGGGCAGAAAGCACGATCGGAACACTTCAGGATGCATTTCTCCGAGGGTAACGGGGAACACCGATTCTTCAGTCGAAACAGCCTCATCCTTATATTGGATGAGGCTGTTTCTTTGTATGCATCAGGTTCAGGAAGGACCTTACGAATAGTGTGAAGATAAATCCTGTTGACACTCAATGATTCTGAGACCTATATAAAAGTCACAGTGTGCAACATCGGCCCCGTAGCAAGGGAGGTATGAATGAAACGGATGCTATTTCTGCTGTTGCCGATTCTGCTTCTGGATACAACCGCAGCATTCGCATTCGATGTAGGCACCGATCACCAGTTCTACAAGCCTATGGTTACAGATATTTGACGACCTTACAATCAGATGAGGTGGTACAAGGGAGCCAAACCAAAATTCGGAAGCGAATTATGGACGCCCCAGATTCTGGGATATTTCCTTCGGGGCACCCTACCGATTCTAAGCCTGGAATACGGAGATTCCGACTACGTTGATACTACAAGTACGAACAGGGCAGAGAACTATGGGCAGATGCGAACCAAAGCTACTGACATGTTTCTCACCGCCGGCGCTCATATGCTTCTGGATTTTCATTCCCGCTCAAATGCCGTACTCAACACAGATTTCAGAATCGGCGGCGGATTCAGGGGAAGGCTGGTCGAGCGGAATGACTGGTAGCTGAGCCGGCAGGCCAAATTCTACCACGAATCGACTCACCTGGGTGATGAGTATCTCGCTGACGCCATAGGGAAAACAGGATTCGAATGGCACAATGTCAGTTCGAATGCCTTTGAAGCCTACGTGGCGATCGACAAGTTCAGTCCCAAAACCAAGCTCTACAGAAGGGTATACGTAGGTGGAAGGCTGCTGAACAACGACAGGGAGGGTGCGCATCCTCTCTTCAATGGAATAAAAGAACTACAGATTGGAGGCGATCTCTTCATCCGTGGGCCCCTGGGCTGCCAGCGGTTCGACCATCTCGTCTTTGGGGGTGAGATCTATTGGCGAGCCCAGCTCGCACACGCTTCCCCACAGTTGGTGCCCAGTATCAATCTTGTTACGGGGATCATTTTGGGCCGATATTTCAAGCAATACATCTTGGACATGGACTGCAAGAAGGGCACGAAATTAAGAAGAAGGTGTCCGGGAAAAAAGCTGTCACCCTTCTTCTGAACTTTTACCACGGCCTTAATCCCCAAGGTCAATTCAGGCGATACAAGATCTCCTATCTGGGCTTCTCTGTTGGTGTTAGCATATGACTGACAGTCTCCTTCCCTCCACGAAAAAGGAGCGCGCTCAAAAGACCCCGCTCCTTTCTATTTTCTCTTCGCTGTCCGACCTCTCTACCCCACATCTTCAACCGGATAATCTGCAGGATCGAATTTTGGAGGGGGATATTGGGGCTTCATCCCGTTCAGGGTGTCAACCAGCAGTTCGCCGACCACGAGGGAGCGAAACCATTTGTTGTTTGCCGGCACGACATACCAGGGCGCGTGAGGAGCCGTACATCGATAGAAGACTTCTTCATACGCCTTAATATATTCATCCCAACTGTCTCGTGCCTTTAGGTCCGCGGGTTCGAACTTCCAAAGTTTTTCCGGGTTTTCCAACCGATTCCGAAATCGACTGAGCTGATACTCCTGGGTGATATGCAGGAATACCTTGATGATATGTGTGCCGTGGTCGTAGAGCATTTTTTCGAAATCGTTGATGTGCTGGTAACGCTTCTCGATCAAATCCTTAGGCGCCAATTTATCTACGCGTGCAATCAGCACATCTTCATAGTGGGAACGATTGTGCACCGCTATCAATCCTTTTGCGGGCATCTCCCGATGAATGCGCCAGAGAAAATCCTGACTCAATTCGGCAGCAGTGGGTGATTTGTAGCTACTCACCCGGACGCCGTGTGGATTAACGCCCGTCAGCGTTCGCCGAATAGTGCTGTCCTTACCACCTGCATCCATCGCCTGAATGATCAGGAGAACAGACCGTTGCTCCTCGGCCATAAGGAGTCTCTGCAATCTGCGAATTCTTTTTTTGTTCTTTCGAACCTGCTCTCGGATGGACGTCTCGTCAAGCCTCTGGGTATCTTCAGGATCAATGGTTGATAGATCAAATTTCTTTCCCTGTGCTACATAGTAACGACTGACATCCAGCTTTTTCATCATCATCCTCTGCAATGACTGGGGAACATTGGTGTTATCTATTGTTCGAAGTTGCCTGTGTGGACGCTGTCTAATCCTACCCCAAAACAGATTCCCACAACGAATTGGGTGGTTCACACTGCTCGATCCACCAGGTCATACCGATGCTCTGGCACCCCGTCCCTGTTTCAGAAGATAGTCTGCACAAAAGAGAAAGGCAAGAATGTAGTCACCTTTTAGGAAAAATGGGTATTGTATCGAGTCTTAAAGGGGATGACCTGGTCGTGACCTTGCGTTTCAAAGTTCTCGACCCCTTGTAAGGGATCAGCAGCCGGCGGGATACTATGAGGTGATTTGGGAAGTGAGGGATGCTTCAGGCAGGCATACTGCGAGCAGGGTATATCTCTACCGTCTGCAGGCCGGGGCAAACTGGAAAGTGCCGAAAATGGTGCTGCTGAAGTAGGCAGAATCAGAAGTCGAAAAAGGGCCCGGTGGTTAAGCCACCGGACCCTTTCTTTATACATTTTCGCTTGATGACTCACCCATCCTTATCCGTACCGGGTTTCCTCGCCGCTCAAAAAGCTATCCCGATTGCAATGCCAATGACAGGACCAATGGCGACACCCAGCGCGATATTGTCCATCGCCACACCGAACGCGGCAACAATCCCCGAACCGATGCCAAGCCTTCCTTTTTACTCAGACTCGCCACACTTGGCCGACTTACTCCTCTTGACCACCACTACTGCCAGAATCAGACAGATTACCAACGCTGCCGCAACTATGCCCAGGGCCACTGAAAACCTCCCTGAACCGGTTCCACCATTTCTGGCAGGCGACTACTCTTTGTGCGGCCTAATTCGCGAATCCATCTTGCCCGGACAGCAATGCCTGTAGCTGTGAAAGCGCACGATTCCGCAACTGTCTTACACGCTCTTTGCTGATGCCGAACTTTTCACCCACGCGTGACAGGTTCAAGGGCTCGTCATCAAAACCGAAGGTCAAAGATATGATCTCGGCGTCCCTCACGTTCAACTTGCTCAACGCGTCCTGGATCCGTTCCACCTTTTGAAGCTCAATAACGGCTTCTTCGGGTGTTTCACCCTTGGAGGGAATCGCCTCGTGAAGCGTTCTGGGGCCGGTTTCGTGTGCTGGAGCATCCATTGAAATTGAATAGTTCTGGACGTTTTGGGCGGCCTGGGTCCGGGCATCCGTCATATGAAGATTTGAACCGACCTCACCTGCGGTGACCTCCCTACCCAATTTCTGCGCAAGCCGGGAGGCGGACTTCCTCAGCCTGTCGAAATCTTCATACCTGTTGGCCGGCAGACGCACAGAGTGGACGTGACTTCTAATCGCCCTTTGTATGGAATTCCGGATCCACCAAACGGCATAGGTCGTGAACTGGTAACCCAGATCCACATCGAACTTCTCAACCGCCTTGATCAGGCCGAGGTTCCCCTCCGCAATCAGGTCGTCGAGGGGGAGTCCTGCCCGCGAATACTCAGAAGCTATCCGTACCACAAACCGGAGGTTCCCCTGAAGGATCCGGTTGAATGCATCTGTGTCTCCAGCCTGCGCTTTGCCAATCAATGTATCGAACTCACCGGGTTCCAATAAGGGATGGCGGTCAAGCTCCTGTAAGTACTGAGAAAGTGAAGAGGTCTCCACAGAATAGCTCCTAGTCGTTTCCTTCATAGCAGGGGTATTGTCAAAAATAGCAGCACTTCTATCTTACTGACCCCCATTGGCACGCAAAAGTTCCAGATGATTGCAAAATGACATCAGGTCGTCAAGTCGCGTTGCGCCGATTGCATTAAGTTTGTCTGTCCAGCTTTCTGCAGAATTGCCCCCAACCGGAATTGAGAACTCGGGAGCAATCGATCGACGCATTCTCCCGAATTTTTCAGATAGGTGCAATGTGCAGGAGTGGGTACTTCAACAGACCTGTTGGGACCCCTGCCCAAAGCAATCGATGCTCGGAAACCACGTCTGAACGATGTCCTGAATGGGATGGCGACCGGGTATCGAGATCCTTGCGTAATATGCCCAAAAATTCTATATTGTTGGGTATCAGACTTACTTGAAAGCAGGCAGATAGACAAAGATCATATTTTCTGGAGATCTAATGAATAAGCCTAAATCTTGGACGGAAAAGCAGCAGGAAGAAGGAGCAAAGACAAGAGCACTTGTAGAAAGGGCGAAGGCAGGCGACCGGGAGGCCGTAAACATACTGGCTGCCGCACCCTACCGGATGCGCGTTTACACCAACGAAGAAATCGAGACATTCCAGGGGGAATAGTGGCTGAATCAATGCCGGCGACAGCAGGGGGAGTGGTCGGAAAACCACTTTAAATCCTTAGGAGGTCCCTATGCTCTGGGGCTTAGTAGCTGTCTTAGCCTTGTTCGCAGTGATTGTAGCCAAATACTTGACGGGCGTTAAGCTTCAGAATTGGCGTAAGAAGGCTCTCGAAGCGGAAACCGAGGAGCGAAAAGTGCGAGGAATGGCGAAAGCGGCGGAAACCGAGACGGGCACAGCTGGTCGGGGAATCAATACCCTTCAGAGGAAAAAGAATGCCCTTCAAAAGCAGACTGATAAACTGTGGAAGGACCTTGCAAAGCTGAAAGGGTAGTCTGCTTCGATTTGTGAAAGTTAACATCAGCCCTTAATCAGATTATCAGACGGGTCCCTGGCTAATGTGCCGGGGACCCGCTTTCATTTTTTCAGGCTTCCAACCAATCGACTTTCGACTGATCCGACACCTGTGTTGCTTCTGCAATCCTGCAACTTCCAAACTCAGTCGCAGAAAAGCTTCCCTGCTCCCTCCAGCGTATTTCCTACCCATTTGCCGCCTTTCATAACCCTCCTGATCCGCCTAAGCGATTCGATATCCTCCAGCGGATTACCCTCGACCACGATCAGATCGGCAATGTAGTTCTGTTTGAGCCGGCCGATCCGGTCAGCCATTCCCATCATCTCAGCGGAGTGAACTGTTATCGCCTTCAGCGCTTCCACAGGCGACACCCCCAACCCCACCAGCGCCACGGCCTCCCGCCACATTGTAGCGTGCGTGCTGTCGCTCCCCAGACACACCTTTACCCCGGATGCGATCGCCTCAGGCAAGTGATTTGCCGTAAGATCTCTGGCTTGCTCGACTCGCGCTCGCCACCAGGGCCACTCCCACGATTGGAAGGATTCGAATCCGACCTCAGCATCGAAAAACAATTGCAGATTGGGATCACTGAGGAAAGTTCCCGTCTTCACGAACAATGCGACGTCCTCGGCCTGCAGCAGATTCGCGTGCTCGACACTGTCGATGCCCAACTCCATTGCCCAGCGCATCGCTTCACCCCCAATCGCGTGGGCGGCTACAGGGATTCCCAGGGCGTGAGACACCTCTATTGCACATTCGATCTCATCTCTGGAATACGCCGACACGTCCGTCAGGTCACCTCGCAGGTAATCCTCATATGTGTCCCCTTCCCTCACGTTCGTGATAAACAACTTGGTCCAGTCAGCGCCTGAGTCTGCGTTTTCACCTATACGTGCGGTCAACTCCTCATTCCCGTCTGCTGGACACGACAGGAATGGGGCGGTCCCGTGGCTGGGTCGAAGTGCCCTCACGCAGACCTGCAACCTTGGTCCAACAGCCTCCTTTCGCTCAATCGCCGTTTGAAAAGCCCGTTCTGCACCTGGCCTGTCTCCCAGCGCACGCATTGTAGTCACCCCCGAGGCCAGATCGCTGCGCAGATTCATCGCCCCACGTAAAGTGGCCGTGGCCTCGTCCACCTCAAAGTNATCGCTGAGCGGGATTCGGAAGCGGTTGTTCACCGTCACGTGCGTATGGGAATCAATCATTCCTGGCATTACCGTCCACCCCGAGCAATCTATCCGTGTCCAATTCCCAGACACCTCGACCTCCTCGGGGTTGCCCGCTTCGAGCACTCGCTCCCCATTCACCACCACGATTCCATTCGGAATAGGCGGACTTGNAGGATCAACAATCAGCAAATTTGTTTCTATAATCGTTGGCATATCTGCCTTTCGGAATCAATATGTTGGCTTAAACCCGCAAATCGAATTGTCCACGCGGATGGAATTTTCTCAATTCTGTCACAGATGCATCAATCCCACAAGAAACATTGCGCACTAAATATATTAAAAACAAAAGTTAATGGACAAACGCTCTATTCTCCAAAACGAACTATGTGATCCTAAGTAGTTCTAAGTAAATGACGAGGTATTGTCCAGTATGTATCCTATACCCGGTTTCCTGCTACCCGTTCCCCAATTCTGGCGCCGGCCAGTGCGAGGAAAAAGGCGACCGCTCCACCAATAACCATTTTCATCACACTGAATCGGATAAATCCATAAGGAGTGAAGAATGCCAGGCACAGCATGAGGGCTACAGATAGAAATGCTCCCGCTGCCGGCTCAAATGTCCGGACGCCAGGTGATATGAGTCCGATGATGAAGCCGCCGACGAAAAAGCTCAGGAGATTGAGTGCCCCCTGGAGCACGAATCGCAAGCTGAGCGACATGAACCGACCAACCACCACGTCTCCAATCAGGCCACCCAGAAACAACTCGACACCAACGAAGATGGCCATACTCCCGAACATCCACTTCTTCGAGAATGAATCCCTCTCCATCTCTGCCATACGATGTCCTTTCCGGCCAATCAGATATCAGTTTGATTCACTAAGCACGATCCCCACGTGTAACAGGGTAAACGGACTCGATGTGAACCTATCCCCTGTAGGACCGCTGGATGCTGTAGACGGTAACATCTTCCGACTCTGAAATCTCCTCAAATACCCAGCCGACCTCGTCAAGCCTGTCAAAAAAAAGTCTACCCATTTCGCGATTCGGCTCACTCAACAACACACGTCCACCCGTCTCGAGCAGGATCTCGAAACACGCCANAAGTGGATCATAGGAAAGTGGATCATATACTAGGTCCGAACACAACAAAGTTGCGTATCGCCGGTCTTCAGGTGGATCCCCCCAATCGATCACGCGGGCCTCGGGGTCAATCCCGGCGATCTGGAGGCAGTTCATCCTTGCAAACAGGAGAGCATCCGGTTGGCAATCTGAGGCTGTCACCCTAGCGCGCTTCAGGCACGCTGCCGCCGACACCAGACCCAGTCCGCATCCCAGCTCCAGCACCGATGTCCCGGCCGCCAGGTAGTTCCCGTTCATCACCACTCGGGAGAGGGCAAGGGAGGATGACCACACGCATACCCAGTAGGGCAGGTTGGACTCCAGCCTGTCAAGATCGTCCCGGTGAATGCGTCGTGAGAACAGGGCCTCCGCGTCCTCCGCGCACGCCACGGAGATCTGTCTGCCGCAGAGGTTGTGTCGTTCGTAACCAAGCTGGTATCTGCCACCCAGTTCCTCCCTCAGTTTCTCTATCTTTTGAATCACCGACATTTGCTTCCGCCTTCATCCGCAGACCGCACTGCAGCCCGGTCTCCGAGCTCAAATCCATTCATCAGCTAACGCAGGTGATCACTCAGCCGCCCGCCGTCTTCCAGACCCCTTCAACAAATCGCTTCCCGAGCCCGCGGAAGTTTTCTCCCCGATACAAACCCGGCAAGAAATTTATCGACCACACAAACAGTTTGTAAATTCTGTAGAACGCGAACAGATGCAAGGACTCCACAACCAGAGTAACTTTCAACAGTATCCGAACACTGAACACCGCGGTCAGAGCTATCAGCAGCACAATCACCAGTCTGTTTGGACCATCTCCTTCCACAAGAAACTCTCCCAGTGGTCGTTGCGCGGCCTCCGGAGAGTTTCCCATAGATCCGTCAGGATTCATCAGGGTCGTCGAAGACGCATATGGCCAACCAACCAGCTGCCAAATCGCCGCAAAGACCATGACCCCATAGATGATTACTGTAAGGTAGTTCCCCACCCTCACCTGCCAGTGACCCAGAAATTTTGTAACTTCTCCTTCCGGGGTCTCCTTATCCTTAAGCAGTCAGGTCAGCTCCACGGCTTCTTTCTCGATCAAATCCTGTGGATCATACTCGCTCCAGTTTACTCGTCCGCCTTGGTGTCGTCCTCGGAATTGGACTCAATATAATCAATTATGTCTGGGGAAGGTTGTCCGGCTGGAAATGGGGACAGTTCATTAGCCCTCTGCCCCTACCTGGTTTTGATTGCCCTCTTCGGATCTTCCCATTACTTTCTTGCTTTTTCCTTTCCAACTGTGCTATATTTTCTCAAACCTCCTACGATATTTCGTTGGTGGTTTAACGTCGTGGCCTGTTGGTGTGCCCGCACCTTCAGGCCATTTTTTTACCTGCAACTGAGATTTCGGGTATGGCAAACCAGGACCATGTCTCCATTCTCAAGCAGGGGGTAGACACCTGGAATGCCTGGCGGGGAAAAGAGGCGGACCTGAGACCAGACCTGAACGGAGAAGATTTCTCTTACGAAGATTTGACGGGCATTAACTTCACGGGCATTAACTTCAGTGGAATGGACTTCAGCTACGACCTGTTCGACAGTGCCATCCTGGTGCAGGCAGATTTCTCTCGAGCCAATCTGTGGCACACGAACTTTTGCGACGGAGATCTAAGGGAGGCATCCTTCAACAGCGCAAATCTCAGCTGTGCGACGCTATATGGTTCTAGTCTACAACGAGCGGACTTCGAGAACGCAGATATGTCCGAAATCACGCTGAAGGAGGCCAATTTGGAATCTGCCAAACTCACCAACGTAGATCTCACTATGGCAATTTTCACGAACACCCAAGGGATCACTCTGGAACAACTGTCGTCTGTAAGGACGGTCCATCAACCGATCGATCTCGATGACAAGCTGCTGGCCGATCTCAACGTGCGATTCCCTCACCTGTTGCAGAAATCGGAGTAACAGATGAGCTGAAAGATGAAAGGGACTGTTTTGAACAATGAGTCTGCCGAAATCCTCGACTGGCTTAAATTACGAGACCTGAAACCCGAATGTCCTGGGTGCAACGCAACGGAATGGAGTTGGGGAAAAAAATACTATCGTGGCGGCAGAATGCCCGGTTTCAGACCTTCAGACAAGCTCAAGCAACAGGGCATTGGTGGATATCCGAAGAATCAGATGGTATGTCTCAGCTGCGGACACATAAGAGTGCTCACGAACCTCCCCGAGGAGGGAGACCATCCGGGTGAGGAAACCTAGAGTGTTTCGGGTGCTGGAGTTCGTCCTCGGGCCAATACCCACATTTCTTGCCAATCCTTGCAACAAATTCCCGCAAATCCTGTCTTATATTCAGAAATATCAATGGTAGCACCCTAGCTCAGTTGGTAGAGCAGTGGACTGAAAATCCATGTGTCGCTGGTTCAATTCCGGCGGATGCCACCAGTATTCATATCGAATTATGAAAGAGGAATGTCTGTAAGACATTCCTCTTTGTGGTCCATGCCTCAGGGCGATCCGCCGTACCTCTGCTACTTCGCATACCCCTCTACATTGCCTCTCCGCCAATCGGGCAGATAGCCGGTCTTGCGCCCATACCCCGCACGAGGGTCCTATCTGTTGTGGCGTGCGCCACGGCCAGCCCTGGGCACCAATAATTCGGTATTCATCCCCCTTGCCTCACAACCACCAGAACATATGCCCCACATACCTTGCGATTCCGTGTCCACCGTAATCAGCTGTCTCAGGGTCGAAGCCAGGTTCGGAGATCCAATACTGCTTAGGCTGCACGCCCCTCCAATAATTGTACTTCAACATGTGTCGAATTCCCGGAGCCGTCGACATACCCCTGCGATGCAGGATGCTCTGATGATGAATCCCTAGAGTCCCTGCTGGCCCTTCAGCTAGAATACCCGACTCCACCAGCAGGCTTCTTGATCTGCCCAATGTGAGTATCCGGAGCGATCTTTGTCGGACCCAGTTCCGAGGCAGTATCCTGAGGAAAGTAGAACACTTCCACAAACTCCAACTCCGGGCCAAAAACGTGATCGGCATCGTAGTGCCAGCCCTGGGCTTCCTGGGGACACTCTGTCAGGTGATGACTCAAAAGAACCGGAAGACCCACATTCCGACCGGGAAGCGACCGCATTACCCCGCATAATTCAGGATTCAGCAGCACGTGTTCCTGGNACCAATCTCCGAGAAGAATCNCACTGGGTCCGTGAAGAAGTTCTGATACCTTTGCGCTCAGCCTCATCCATCCCTTCAGGGAGCAGCTGGGATTCTAAGTGATCTCTCCATCGAGCCAGTCACAGGTCCTTCGATTGCTCTCGTCCAGCACGGACCCCCTTGAGCAGAATGTACCCTTCACGACAGAACTGAAGAAACTGACTGTCGGTCAACGTAGGTTCGCAATCGAAGGTGCGAGCAGCAGCTTCGAAATCCATTCCTATCCTCATCTTAAGTATCTTGATTGGACGATCCGGACCCTTCAACGGCGAACCAATAAAGTAGTAATTGGATCGTAGTCCGACCACGACCTCAGATACCTCGGTCNAATGGGTGACCTGCAGGGCAGGCTTCTGATTCCTATGTAAATGGATTGGCGTGCGGATCTCTGGAGAAGCGAATCTTTACGGCGGGAATACGTATGTGGACGAAGCGAATTGGTTCTCTTCAGATGGCAGGAAAATCAGTCACCGAAGTGAAACAGCGAGGCGCGATATGAGGTGGGTTTCAGCCTTGGCCGAAAACATCTTCCTGTTCGGTCTAACCGACAGGACTACCCGGAGCTATCACGAATCCTAGACTTGGCCAACGAACCGACCTCCGGAAGGGAAGTTCAATTTCTGCGGTCTAGTCTTTCTCCTTCTCCACTTGCCTTGACTTGTAAGCCGCGATCCAGCCAGGCAGATAGAAAAATGTCACCACGCCGGCTGTCAGAAGCCCTGCGATTAGACGTAAAATCATTTTTTACCCCATTTTGAGGTAGTTGTCCAGCCAATGCCGGTATTTACCTTTCCGGCCAGTTGCTGAAAGCAACTGGCCTTCCATATGGTAAAATATACTCAAATCGGTGACATCAAACCAGTGTCGCACATCACAAATCTCCCTCCAATTATGAAATAAATCTTCTAAAATACAACAGTTTACAAATTATTCGGAAATCCTGGGACAGATTTTCCCCAGCCTGCAGGGGCAGGAGATCTTTTGGTGGACCGTCATTCACTATGCACAATCTCGTACCAACGCGGATCCTTACCGTCAGTGAATTAAAGACAGCACCACCGATCGAAAATCACATATAAGCGTATTAATTTCAATTTTTCACACAAATACTTTTGTATCTCCCTGACGTTCAGGCCCCAATAATCCTACGTTTCAGGTAATCAACCTGGTGTTAGACGCTGTATTTGACGACATCCCCTGTCGTGAATGCACCACAGACACCGATCCCTAATTAACAATCTCTCGGACAAACTTCGGACTGTGCCTCTGTGGTCGGTAGGCCGCTCCGCATTAGCTGCATCTTGACGGCTATGATGTTTGCCCGGACTTCTTTCTCTCGCTTGCTCTGCCTTTCTTCAGGAGTATTCATGCGATTGGTTATTACTGGCACTGCTGCTGGGTTCGGTCATCTGTTCACCAAAAATCGTGGTGGATTTCTTCGAGTGTCAAAACGAGATCACACCAAAGCTTGCGAAATTGGAGAAACTTGCAGAGAGCCTCGCCTCGGATCGTGAGTCGGAATCCACATTGCATGATCAGTTCAAAAAGCGACTTGCCGGAATACGCGAAACTCTCGAGGAACTCCGGGAGCGGAGTGATACCCTCAAGAAGGACCTCGTCCAGCAACAGACACTAAGAAATCGACTTCAGTTGGAAACCAACAGGCATATGCTACGGGAGAGCAAGAAGGTCGTTGCAGATTGATGAGAAAAAAATGAAGGCGTCACACAAGAAGGGATTGCGACAGATTCGCAATCCCTTCTTTCGTCTCCGCCGTCAACCGTTTCGCCTTGCAGCCGGTCGTACCTTTTGCTAGAATAGTTCCTTGAACGAACGTGCTCACTGCTCTCACCCCGGATCCCTAGGGAGACCGTCAATGGACCTTTATGAAAAGTACTTCTTCGACCTCAATGGATATCTCGTGGTACCCGATGCCCTGACTGCCGATGAACTCGCTCAATGCAATGATGCCATTAACAACAACACGGACCAAATGCGTGAGAGACCTGAAGAGAAGTCTCTCTCCGGCGAGTCGAGAACGCTGAAAGGACAGCAGGGCCGAGGTGATCTGGATGGCATGCTTACCTGGCCCAGGCCCTGGTGTGATCCTTTTCGCCACCTCCTCGCCCATCCAGTGATCGTACCCTATCTCGTCGAGCTCCTCCGAGATGGATTTCGACTCGACCACCTCTATGGCATCATTATGCGATTTGGGACGGAGGGGCACGTTCTACACGGAGGCGGGACAGCAGACGACCTTACCCATTTCTATCAGTATCATAACGATCGAATGCGCTGTGGCCTTACCGTGGTCGCCTGGGCGTTAACCGACTGCGATCCTGGCGACGGCGGGTTCGCCTGCATCCCTGGAAGCCACAAATCTAACTATCCTGCGCCACGCGATGTCATTCTGTTGGACAAGGACATCGGAGTCGTGACACAGGTCGAAGCAAAAGCAGGATCCGCAATCATCTTTACTGAAGCCCTCACACACGGAACCATGCCCTGGAAGGCATCTCACGACCGCCGATCCATCCTCTACAAATACTCACCGGGGCCGCTCACCTACGCCAAGACCTATCTTCCACAGGGTGTCGAAGCTGTTTTGGATGAATTCACACCCGAACAAAGAGCCATTCTCGAGCCCCCTTACCGTCCGAACCGTCCCACGTTTGCCACCGACTGACTCCTGCGCCAACCTATCTGATAGAGGGGATGTGTTAGAAGATGCATCCCCATTCTGTTGTATCTTCTCCGAATGATTCGTCTTGCAGCGCATCCTAACTTTTGCTACCATTCTTCGCATTAGCTTTGTCCACGGACTCAGACTTGAGGGGGACATCACGATGGATCAATATGAGAAGTACTTCTTTGACCTGAATGGATACCTCGTCGTACAGGACGCGCTGTCTACGGAAGAAGTATCTGCCTGCAATGACGCCATCGACAACAACATCGACCGTATTGAGGAACGGGAGCAGTCGCTTGCCGCCGAGTCAGAAACATTGAAGGGTGAACTGGTTCGATGCGATCTCACTGAGATGCTCACCTGGCCCAAACCGTGGTGCGATCCATTCCGCAATCTCCTTGCCCATCCGGTCATAGTACCCTACCTAGTGGAACTGCTAAGGGATGGATTCCGTCTGGACCATCTCTATGGCATCGTTATGCGCAAGGGCGCGGAAGGCCTGATTCTTCACGGAGGCGGAACAACCGATGACCTCAGCCACTTCTATCAATTCCATAATGGAAGAATGCGCTGCGGCCTCACGGTGGTCGCCTGGGCACTCACCGACTGTGGTCCCGGTGATGGTGGATTCGCCTGCATTCCGGGTAGCCACAAGTCCAACTACAAAGCGCCACGAGACGTCATTCTGATGGACCTCGACATCGGTGTCGTCAAGCACGTAGAGGCAAAAGCTGGCTCGGCCATCATCTTTACCGAGGCACTCACACACGGAACACTGCCCTGGAAGGCAACCCGCGAACGTCGGGCTATTCTATACAAATACTCACCTGGTCCGCTGGCAAACGAACCCTACCCACCACCCGGAGTGGAGGGGTTTCTCGACGAGTTCACACCCGATCAACAGGCCGTACTCCTGCCACCCTATCAGGACCACCGTCCTTCGCTTAAAACAGACTGATCACCCATCGTTGCCTCGCAATCAATCCCTCGTTGTCAACTGACACACCTTAACCAAATGCCAGAAAAAACCAACAACAAAAAGATGCAGATCCTGCTGCTGACCGTCCTCCTGGCGGCGGCCTTCCTGAGGTTTTACGGGCTGGACTGGGGAACCGACCATCTCACGGGAAAATTCCACGCCTTCCACCCGGACGAAACCACCATCATAGACAATTCCAGGTGGGTTGACACGGACCTGAGGAAGATTGTCGCACCATATGGCAACGCACCGATGTACATCTTGTGGGGGGTGGCCAATACCGTAGGATCCCTGATCGGCATCGATCCCTTCGACCTTACAATCAACACCACGGCTCGCTTCACGTATCGTCTGGCAAGAGCACTTTCCGCGCTGCTTGGCCTTCTCACCGTCTGGCTTTGCTATAAAATCGGTGATCACCTGGGAGGACCCTGGGTCGGACTCATGTCAGCCTTCTTCCTCGCCTTCAGCCCCGGTCATATCCAGCAGTCCCATTACTACACGGTAGAGGTCCCTTTTACCTTCTGGGTGACACTCTCCATCTACCTGATGCAGGAGATGCCGTCGGCGAGTAGGCGCACCTATATCGCCTGTGGCCTGGCCGGCGGCCTGGCAGCGGGTACCAGACTGGCCGGGTTGTGGCTGATTCTGCCCTTCGTAATCGCACAAGTGTGGAACGGTAAATCGATTACAGACAGGCTGAATCACCTCGCGACCATTAAGGTCGGCTATTTCCTGCTCGCTCTGTTGGTGGTCACCTCTGTCTGTGAACCCTTCCTCCTGCTCGACCCTGCGCATTACTTCAAGACCGATACCGTGCTCCAGATCTCCTCCAGCATCAAAGTCGCAACTGGAGAGAGCATCCATGTCTGGACGCTCTCCGACTTTTCTACCCTCCCCTACCTGTTCCACCTGACCGACCTGTTGCCCTATGCCGTTGGCCTTCCGCTGGAACTCGCCGCCGGAATAGGCATTGCGCTTCTCGCCTGGTATCGTCGGAAATCGGGATTCTTGATCCTATCCTGGTGCGTCTTCTACTTTCTGGTCATTGGCAGGCTGCACTCAAAACCGGTTCGCTATATTGTTCCAATGATTCCTGCTCTGGCCATCTTCGGCTCCTGGGCCTGCTGGCAATCCATCATCTGGCTTCGCCGACATTGGGGACCCTACTACCTGCCGGCCCTCCTGGTAATCTGCCCGACACTGGCCTACGGTGTAGGGATGATGCGCATATACCGGGAAGAGGACAGCCGGATTGCGGCGGCACGTTGGATACAGCACAATGTGCCATCTGGAGCAAACGTACTCACGGAAAGGGGAGGCTACCCCACCTCCTGGATGGCTCCGCCGGATCGATACAACGGGAGGCTCGACGACGCCACCTACTATATTCGAGCGGCAGGAGGTATCCTGTTTAGAGACCAGATCGCACATCTCCACAGGAAGATCGAGGGAACCGATTGGATCATCATAATCGAGGAAAATCGGATGCGGCAGTTCGTCACGGTACCCGAGAAATTCCCGATACCCTACACAATCTATCGAAAGCTCGCCTCAGGCGAATTGGGATACGATCTGGTCACCAGCTTCAAGGTCTCCCCCGGTGTGTTCGGATGGACAAGATCGGAAGATGGCGCGGAGACAACACAGACCGCCTTCGACCACCCGCGGGTGATGATCTATCAGCGCAGGGAGGACGCCAATCCGGAGGACCTGCTCAACCTCTGGTCTCACCGGCTGGACAAGGACCCGTCACTTCCTGATCGGCATATCCTTGAGGGATTCGAAGCCTACGCGACCGAAGACTGGGCAAGCGCTCTGGCAGCTTTTACCAGAGCGGCAGAAGTCCAGACAGATCATATATTAAGCCGTGTTTTGCAACGCATGACATACCTTAGAATGCGGAGAAACACTGAAGCGAAGAAGGTGTGGGAGGAGCTTCGTAATATGGGATACTCGGGACTCATTTCCAGTGCTGTAGGATTGAGTCACGCGGGTTACAACTCGGAGGCAGCGGAATTCCTGATCCAGTTCACGACCGAGGTCACCGATGACCACGTCTCCCTCGTGGACGCATACCAGAAACTGAGCAAGCTGCTCATTCGTCTCGAACGCTGGAATGAAAATGTCAGGGCTATCCAAGAGCTCGTCAACCTGGACGCCGCCAGGCACCAAGCCTGGAACCTGCTTGCGGTTGCATATCAAAAAAACGGACAAATTCAGGAAGCCATTTCCGCCGTGGACAAGGCCCTGCTTCTGAACCCCGCGCGGGAGGCCTACCAGATCACCAAGATGAACCTGGCGACAACACTCTTCAACCGTGGAGATTCAAAAGAGGCCCTGGACCTCTATCAACAGGTACTTGGCGGCGGATCCGAGATGCTAAACCTTCACTACAACATTGGCGTTGCATACCATAGCCTGGGGAATTACGACAAGGCCATCCACCACTTTCGCACCTCCACGAAACGCTTCCCGAATGAAGCCAAATCACACCGCGCCCTGGGATTCACTTATATCGCCGTCAACAAGAACCTAGAAGCAGCAAGAGCCCTTACCCGTGCACTGGAGCTTGACCCTGACGATACACCGATCAAAGAACAGCTGGGCACCCTATCAGAGCGAGACAACTAACACCAAAGGAAATGGTCCTGACCATTATGGCTGACAATACGGACTACAAAATGCACATCTGCCTCTTGATCATCCTTGTTGCCGCGGCCTACCTCCGCTTCACGGGACTCGACTGGGGAACTGATCACGCCACAGGCGCGTTTCATCCCTTCCACCCGGACGAGACCACGATCATTGACAACTCCAGATGGGTGGATACAGACCTTAAGAAGATCGTCGCCCCCTACGGTAAGGCACCGATGTACATCCTGTGGTCGGTTGCCAGAATTGCTGGTGGGCTTCTGGGCATCGACCCGTTCGATCTGAGCGACAACACCATCGCACGCAGCACCTACCGTTTGGCAAGGACAATCACCGCCATGCTGGGTCTGCTCACCGTCTGGGTCGTGTATTTGATTGGAAATCGCCTTGGTGACAAATGGGTCGGTTTGCTCGCTGCCCTCTTCCTCGCATTCAGCGCCGGTCACATACAGCAATCTCATTACTATACGGTAGACGTTCCCTTCGCCTTCTGGCTTACACTTTCGTTGTACCTGATCTTGCGTATGCCCGGAGCCGGCAGGGCGATCTACATCGCCTGCGGGGTAGCCAGCGGCCTGGCTGCAGGAACACGCCTGGCGGGTGTATGGCTCGGGGTGCCATTCATCATCACGCACCTGATGGAAGGTAAGGGGATCGGCCAGAGGTTCAAAAAGCTGCTTACTCCGGAGGTAGGCTGCTACCTCCTGGCCGCCTTCCTAGTCACATCAATCTGTGAACCCTACCTACTCCTGGATCCCACCCATTTCTTTGCCGCCACCGATGTCCTCCAGATGATGGGAAGCATCAAGGTTGTCACAGGTGAAAGCGTCTACATTTGGACCCTCTCGGACTTTGCCACTACAAAATACCTCTTCCACATCACCAACCTGTTGCCACTGTCCTTCGGCACCGTCCTGACCATTGTCTCGATTCTTGGTGCAGTTCTATTCTTGATCAAGAGACCGGGCACGGGCATCGTCATCCTTTCCTGGCTACTTATCTATTTCCTGTTTATCGGGCGTTTGCACTCAAAACCATTCCGATACATGATCCCATTGTTGCCGGTACTGGTTGTAATGGGGGCTTGGGCTCTGGGGTATTTTAGCGACATACTCCGGAAAAGGGAGGTACCGAACTGGATCGTATTCATTCCCTGGGTGCTGGTCGCCCTGCCCACCGTGGCTTACGGTCTTGCATTCAGCAGAATCTATCACCTGGAAGACAGCCGGTTTGCCGCGATGAAATGGATTCAGAACAATATCGGTGAGGGCACCCACGTACTTGCAGAACGGGGTGGCTACCCGACTTCCTGGATGGTTCCCGACGACAAATACAATCGTAGACTGGATGACGCAACGTTCTTCATTACTGCCGACGGCGGTCTGCCTTACTACAGCCAGATCGAGTTTCTGAAGGGCAGGCTGGAAGACATCGAATGGATCGTCTTGATTCGGGAAAATCGAATGAGGCAGTTCGAGGCCGTCCCGGACATCTTCCCAATTGCACACCAGTTCTACAAGCGTTTGGGGGACGGATCCCTGGGCTTCGATGCAGTTGCGGAATTTAAAGTGGCACCCGGCCTGGCTGGATTGACCTGGGATGAAACTGAAGTGGAACCTACCTTTAGCGCGTTCGACCACCCGCAGGTGGTAATCTACAAGCTGCGCGAAGAGCACGATCTACCGGCCACACTGTCGCATTGGTCCTATGCCACCGGGCAGGACCCCGCGCTTCCGGATCTTTATCTCGACAGGGGGCTTGACGCCTACCTCGAAAAAAACTGGGAGGATGCCTATAACCAGTTCGATAGAGCGTTACAGATCAAGCCGGGACTGGTCCTCGGAAACGTCTTGAGGCGAGCGGCTTGCCTGAAGCTGGGGCGGCTCGACGAGGCCCACGCACAATGGAAGGTCTCATCGACATTCCCTACCAACAAACTCATTCAGTCCGTGTCCAGCCTCTACAGAATGGGGCTCGACACGGAGGGAGGAGAGTACGTAACCTACACCAGTACACAGGACCAGCAATCGGGCCACCTTTCACGATTCACCGCAACCTACGCAAACATTGGCAATCGCCTCGTAAATGAGAAGAGGTGGGCAGCCGCTGTCAATGCGCTCTCGCAGGCGGTATCGTTTGGTGATGCGCCGGCCGATACCTGGTTCCTCCTGGCCAAATCCCAGGAACAGATCGGTGAGCTGGGCAAGGCCTGGTACGCCATCGACCAGGCCATGCAGTTGAATCCGGAGGATGAGGCGTATCACGTTCTCCTGATGAACCTGGGCACCAAGCTGTACCGCCAGGGCGCGCTCGTCGAAGCCAGTGCGGTCTATCTCAAAGCCCTTCAGTTGAATCCCGATCTTGTCGAAGCCGCCCTGAACCTGGGTGTCCTTGAACTGGAATCGGGCCGGCTGGGTGAGGCAGAGAAATGGCTGCGACACGCCTCAGAGATCACGCCGAAAGACCCTCAAGTCCATCTTTACCTTGGGGTTGCTTATCTGAAATCCGGGAAGCAGGATAACGCCGTGTCTGCGTTCCGCCGGGTTCTCGAACTGGATCCGGACAACCAGCAAGCCAGGTCTGCGCTGCAGTCCCTGACCCCTTAACAACGATCCGAGAAAGCGAGCCCCAGGCCATGCTGGAACAACCGAACGTTCTCCTCATAACCACTGACCACTGGTTCGGTTCTCTGCTCGGAGAAGCGGGCCATCCTCACGTACAGACGCCAACGCTGGACCAGATTGCCCGAAATGGAACCCGGTTCACACGCGCCTACAGTGAGTGTCCGGTTTGCATCCCTGCGCGAAGGACCCTGATGACGGGGGTATCACCTCGTACACACGACGACCGGGTATTCAAGGAAACGCTTCGGATGCCCGACGTACCCACGGTAGCTCAGACGTTTAGAAATGCAGGCTATCAAGCCTGCGCGGTGGGAAAGCTCCACGTTTATCCTCAGCGGGATCGTATCGGCTTCGATGATGTTATACTTGGAGAGGAAGGCAGAATGCAGTTCGGGGCCGTTGACGACTATGAACTCTTCCTTGGAGACCAGGGCTTTGCGGGGCAACAATTCACACACGGGATGTGCAACAACGACTATCTTAACCGGCCCTGGCACCTGCCTGAGCACTGTCACATCACCAATTGGACCACCAGGGAGATGGCCAGAACAATCCAGAGGCGGAACCCGTTCAAGCCCGGATTCTGGTTCTTGTCCTACTGTCACCCGCATCCGCCGCTCGCCCCGCTTCAGTGCTACCTGGATATGTACATGGATGTAGACCCGGAAGCACCCTACTCAGGCTACTGGTCCGCAGATCCCGATGCGTTGCCATTCGCCCTCAGGAACCGCACAGAATGGTCTCACCTGACACCGGAGCAGATTCGTTCTGCCAAACGAGCCTTCTACGCCCTTTGCACACACATCGATCACCAGATCCGGGTCGTAATAGGGACGCTCCGCGAAGAGCGCCTGCTCGACAACACGATCATTCTCTTTACATCCGACCACGGGGATATGCTGGGCAACCACGGTCAGTGGGCCAAGCGCCTTTTCTACGAAGATTCCGCCTGCGTGCCGATGCTGCTTTCGGGGGTCGCGGAGGACAATAGAGTGGGCCATCACCGAACCGAAAATCGGCTCGTAGGCTGGCAGGACGTGATGCCCACACTCCTCGACCTTGCGGGCATCGACATTCCACCATCAGTGGAAGGTATTTCTATGGTAGGAGACAAAAGGAGGGAGGCGCTGTACGGAGAATGCACCGAAGGCGCGAGTGCCACGCGTATGGTTCACAATGGACGCCACAAGCTGATCTACTATGCCACCGGCAACAGAGTTCAACTCTTCGACCTCAACGAGGACCCTCGCGAGTTGAACGATCTATCGGACTCGGCCGATCATACGGAAATTCGAAAGGACCTCACCAACAAGCTCATCGCTGAACTCTACGGTAGCGACGAAACCTGGGTTGTAAACGGTCAACTCGTCGGTCTTCCTGACCAACCCTCCGGCTCCAAGCCAAATCGTGGCCTGTCGGGACAAAGGGGTAGTCACTGGCCGGTCCCACCTCAAACTGGCCTGAAGGGCCCGGATCTGCAACACAACTGAGATTCAGGAGGGACCGGCACAGCCAAGCCTTAGTGAATTTTATCTAATTCCCTCCTGCCTATTATACGTCCGAACCTTCTCCGAAGCTGCGGGAGGGTGGGGCATCCGATCTGTTTCCATTCGGTCCTGGATACACGACAGCCTCCACGAACAATTATCCCACCTCCATCGTGGCGGGGGCCGTTCGCAGTGTCGCAGGAGTGGTTGGGGTGTGTGGCTGGGGCGGCTGAAGCCGCGGAAGGGGTGTGTGGAGACGCTGTGGGCCTAGGGGTTGGGGGAGCCCTGAATTTACTTACTCACCTGGCCGTCCACCTTCGATCAGTGTTCCAAACCAAAGCTCCCGGCGGTCCAGAGTGCACGCGAAGCGTGTGTATCGAGGGAAGCGAGCGATTTTTTGGGCACTTTTGGAGCGCAGCCAAAAGTGCCACGTCGACAGGAGTCGCCGGAACAAGGGAAGGGAAGGCAACCCCTCTTCAGATTATCATTACCAACTGTTCAAACAAAATTCAACCCATACCACAGGGCGGGAATCGGAAAAATCTCAGCGAGGACCTCACCGGCCTTCCCTCCCTCTTTCAAGGACCTGGCCTCTTTGCCCCCGTGCGTTCCAAAGATAATCTCTGCAGCCTTTCCCTGATTCTCAGCAACTACAGCCTCACCGCCATACCGAAAAATCATCTGATCGCCACGCTGTTCGAAAACCAGCCCTCTGGCGGACGCTTCCCCAACAACCTCTGTGAAATAGGGTCGCATCCGTTCCATAAACTGTATGAAGTTGATGAGAGTCACCGTCCCCGACCCAGCCTCGCGCGAGCATCGGGCGCCTCTTCCCTTTAGAATGTCTTGCAGCAATCCATCGCATCCCATTACGTGAAGCGACAACCCTGCCAAGTCATGTTTTTTGATGACTCCCCCAAGCGCCCCGGCCACCGCCTCGCGCTCACCTGCGAACTCAAAGACCTTTCCCTCTATGCCCGTCTGCCCCTTTGGATCCTGCACAATCATATACCCGCTTACTGTTCCCTGCTTCCGAAGGACGTGAATGACCGATGGCTGGTTCATAACAACTCCAGCCAAGGCATGCTTGAAGTCAGATGGCGGCCTGATCCACCTCACCGACTCCCTTCGATAAAGCCGCATAAGTTCCGGCAAATCAGCCTCTGTCGCCTCGTCGATCTCTAATGCCTCATCGTCGAATGCCTCGCATTGCGCGCGATCTACTTTGAATCGCCAGTCCATCCCCACATATCTGCAACCGAATCGGTGATACATCTTCCGATATCCCGATACGAGCATGAAATCCACGCCATCCTCTCTGCACGCACGCATCGTGTCTTCGAAAAGGGCGGTGGCGTGTCCTTTACCACGATGCGCCTCATAGGTGGCCACACCACCCAATGCGGCATTCCTGACCGTACACCCCAGAATAGACGCATCTCTTCTGAGGGTACCAATGTGAGAGACCACTTTCCCTTTCTCCACCACAACTCTGAGATTGCTGGCGTTCTCGCGTGTAAAAAAATGCGGGTATTCCGCCACGAGCGTAGGTCGGAAGACCGCGCTGGTCAGTGCGACAATACC
>PAQK01000017.1 GCA_002709665.1 Gemmatimonadota bacterium
AAATCACGAGAAGCCTCCCGGTGTTCGCACAAGAGCATGATCTCCCCAAGGCCCTCTCGTTCAACACGTCTCCTGATTGTCTCGACTGCCCGGCTTGCACCTGCGAGCCCTCCCGTCTGTTCAATCAGGGAATCCAGGTGATAGACGAAAAGAACAGGCCTGCCGTCGAGCCTCAGGTAGAACGGCTTAGAGAAGTACTCCGAAACCCAGAAGGGCACTAGGTTCTGGTCCAGATCCTCGATGGAGGCGATCATACCTCTGGCCCCGTAGTTCTCCCACATGATGGCGAATCGGAACTGGGCCCTGTAGCGACAGCTAAACAAGCCCTCGTGGATCGCGTGCCCCATGCGGACGTCGGAGACACCCACCCGCTTGCCCGCATTCTCTTTCTCTCGGTACCAACAATAGACGAAGAAACCAATTCCGTGTTCGAGGGCCCACTTGATCTCCCAGTCCGTGACTTCCGGATTGGATTCGTCATACCATCCAAGTACAGGCTTGCGCTCGGGATAGTCGGGCAACACGGACCAGCCCCGATACGCTCCCGGCTTCCACCCGGGGAAATAGTGCGTGCCGATCAGCCGATCGGCCGTCGCCGGTACCGGCGACGGCACGTAGTCCGGCATAGCCAGCCCGGCGTTCTCGTTTCCTGTCATACGTCATCCCTTCTTGCAGCCAACTCTTGCTTATACAGAAAAATCTCACAATATCTCAGTCGCGGTCGAAAAAACTCCGTACGCTTCCTGGTTGTAAAACACTAAATGGCCCAACGAAGCAGGATGCGGGGGCCCTTCCTTATAGGAATGCTGTCGGAAATGATCATGCAACAATATTCACCAGTCTTTTGGGAACTATAATGATCTTTTTCGGTTCATTGCCCTGAAGATGAGTCTTCACGTTCTGTTGTGCAAGTGCTAGCTGTTCAATTTCCTCCTGAGTAGCTTCGGCGGCGACCTTGAAACGGGCTCGTACCTTGCCATTCACCCGCACAGGCATTTCGATCATGGCTGGTTTTGCTAACTCATCATCCCATTTTGGCCAGCTTTGTTCGTGAACACTGTATTCCCCACCGATCCTTTCCCAGAGTTCCTCGCTCAAATGGGGCGTGAAAGGGGCAAGCAGCAAGATAAGCGAACGGATCCCCTGCTCCCAAATCTCGGTTTCAACTGTTCTTTTGCACTTTGCTTTGTTCAAGGCATTGCTGAATGTCATCAGGGCAGCAATGGCTGTATTGAAGTCGAATGTTTCAATATCGCCGGAGACTTTTCGGATTGTTTGGTGTGTCAATCTCTGAATCTCCAAATGTTCATCTTGCCCTTCCTTCGACCCGCCAATTTCAGGTTCCTCCACAACAAGCGCCCACACACGGTTGATGAACCGTGGAATCCCCTCCATACTGGCAGAATTCCACGGTGCGCCCTGATCCCACCTGCTGATAAACATTAAATATAGCCTGAGACTGTCAACGCCGTAGTACTGGATGAGGTCGTCCGGATTGATCACATTTCCTCGAGATTTACTCATCTTCTCCGAGTCTTCACCCAGGATTACCCCCTGGTTGAAGAGGCGAACCATTGGCTCTTCCTCCTCCGTGGCCACCAGACGCATATCCCGCATCGCACGAGTGAAAAAGCGCGTGTAGAGCAGATGCATCGTCGCGTGCTCGATACCCCCTGTATACTGGTCAACCGGCAGCCAGTATGCGCCTTCCTCAGGGTCATAAGGACCCGACTCGTAATTTGGACTCAGATAACGGTATTGATACCACGAGGAACACATAAACGTGTCCATCGTATCGGTTTCCCTAGTGGCCTCCTTGCCACATTTCGGACACTTCGTGTGAAGGAATCCATCGTGGTGTCGCAGGGGCGATTCCCCTGTTGGCAAAAACTCTGCGTCATCAGGCAGCATCACCGGCAGATCCGAATCCGGCACCGGTACGACACCGCAGACATGGCAGTGGATAATGGGAATCGGGCATCCCCAGTATCTCTGGCGCGAAATCAGCCAGTCGTGCAGCCTGTAGTTGACCTTTCGCTCCCCTATCCCGCGGGATTCCAAATCGTCTGCTACAGCCTTCCAGCCTGTTTCGTCGGACATCCCGTCGAAACGGGCTGAATTCACCATAACACCATGTCCTATGAAGGGCTTGTCCAGGGGTTGCCCATCCCAGTCCGGCGGTGATATCACAACAGGTATTTCGAGTCCGTAACGGTTGGCGAAATCGAAATCCCGCTCATCGTGAGCTGGAACGGCCATGATCGCACCGGTACCATAGGTGGTTAGCACATAGTCGGCGATGTAGATCGGAATAGGCGCATCGTTCATTGGATTGACGGCAAATGTGCCAGTGAAAACCCCATCACGGTCCTTGTCCATCGCCAGGCGCTCGATTTCAGACTGACGGCCGGCCTTAACCTGANAGGCAGCCACCTCTTCTCGCNGCTCGNCCGNTGNGATCTGGTCTACAAGCGGGTGTTCAGGGGCGAGTACGGCGAATGTGACGCCGAAAATTGTGTCTGGACGAGTGGTAAACGCCCGAAAGACCAGATCAGAGTCTTTGATTCCCATCTCGAACTCCACGCCCTCGCTCCTTCCGATCCAGTTCGTCTGCATCGTTCGGACGCGTTCCGGCCACTTAATATCAGAAAAACGCAGCAATTCCTCGCCATACTTGGTAATGGAGAGCAACCACTGATCCAGCTCTTTTTTGATGACGGGAGTATCACAACGTTCGCAATGTCTATCATCTCCCCACACCTGTTCTCGAGCNANTGTGGTGTTACATTGCGGACACCAGTCAACCGGCGCTTTCTGCCGATATGCCAGGCCATTCTCGAGGAACCTAAGGAAGAGCCACTGGGTCCAACGGTAATACTCGGGTGTACACGTAATGATCTCCCTATCCCAATCAAACATGGCGCCCATGAGCTTCAATTGCCCTCTCATGTGCTCCACGTTGTCCATAGTCCATTTGAAAGGGTGAATGCCACGCTTGATTGCCGCGTTTTCAGCAGGAAGTCCAAATGCGTCGAANCCAATTGGAAACANAAGGTTNTTGCCCTGCATTCGCATCCATCGCGCCCGGGTATCNGATGGCACCATGGCATACCAGTGACCAATATGTAGGTCGCCCGAGGTATACGGTAACATGGTTAATGCGTAGTGTTTTTGTTTACCGGGTTGGACGGTGCTCTTGTACAAACCGGTCTCATCCCACTTATTCCGCCATTCGGTTTCGATGGCGCCGAAATCATAGCCCTTATCAGACATCTTCAATGTATCCTTATTGTTAACATTTCATCTCTGCTTCGAGAATTGGAGAGGTTAGGGATAAAGCCGCTGTAACATCCTTGGAAATGGAATGGTCTCCCTGACGTGTGAAAGGCCGCAGATCCAGGCGACCGTACGCTCTATTCCGAGCCCGAATCCAGCGTGCGGTACAGAGCCGTAACGCCTGAGATCCAGATACCACTGGAAGGGCTCCTCATCAAGTCTATGTTCGGCGATTTTACGCCTCAGCTCCTCGAGNGAGTCTTCTCGTTGTCCCCCGCCTATGATTTCACCGTAACCCTCGGGAGCAAGCATATCGACACATAACGCAAGATTCACATCTTCGGGATCGGCCTTCATATAAAAGGCCTTGCACTCGGCTGGATAGCGGTGTACGAAAATCGGGCGATCAAATTTGTTCGCCAAAAGAGTCTCGTCTTCCGCCCCAAAATCATCCCCCCACCTGTGTTCCACACCATCAGTCTTCAGCATTTCAACCGCTTCCGTGTAGGTGATGCGTGGGAAGGGCTTAATCACACGCTCGAGGGGAGCGAGATCCCTTTCCAATTGCTCGAGTTCACTCTTTCGTGTTTCGAGAACTCGCTGAACAATTGAAGAAACAAAATCCTCAGCCAAATTCATGTTCCCTTCCAGGTCCATAAATGCCACCTCCGGTTCAATCATCCAGAACTCCGTGAGATGGCGGCGGGTCTTGGACTTCTCGGCTCGGAATGTCGGACCAAAACAGTAGACCTTACCGAAGGCCATGGCGGCAGCCTCCGCGTAGAGCTGACCACTCTGAGTCAAATAGGCTTTGTCTTCAAAATAGTCGGTTTCGAACAGCGTCGACGCCCCTTCACACGAGGAGGGTGTGAATATGGGTGCGTCGAGCAATACGAACCCGTTGTCGTCGAAGTAATCTCTACACACCTTTATAATCTCGCTGCGCACCCGCAATATCGCATGTTGTNTAGAAGATCTTAGCCAGAGGTGTCTATGGTCCATCAGGTATGCGATACCATGTTCCTTGGGTGTAATCGGATAGGGTTCTGCGGAATGNACGATCTCAAGGTCTGAAACGCCNATTTCGTAGCCCAGGGGAGAGCGTTTGTCCTCCCGGACCGTACCTTTGACACGCACCGAGGATTCCTGGGCGAGCCCGCCGCATCTTTCGAAGGTCTCGGACGTCACCTCGCCNTTGAACACCACGCACTGAACNACGCCGGNGCCATCCCGCACCTGCAGAAAATGCAGTTTCCCGCTGGAGCGTGTATTGTAGACCCACCCTTCCAGGATTATTTCCTGATCCTTGTAATCATCAATGTTCGATACGGTTATGCGTTCGGACATAATCACTCCAGACAGTTGTTCCGGGTTACTCTCTTTAGGCATCAGTATGGTCACATTGGCGGGCATAACATCCGAGAGATACAGGGGTCTCTTCAGGTCGACGTCCAGGACAAACGAATTTGCTCCAATCCCTGCAGCAATCCTGGCTGCATTGGACCCGACAATCCCTCCGCCAAATACCACCACCTCNGNCAGAGAAACGCCCAGCAGCCCGGCAAGTAGTANCCCTCTTCCGTCCTGTGNACTTTCAAGATACTTCGCACCCTCCTGGTCGGCCATTCGGCTGGAAACTTCGCTCGTAGGAATCAGGAGCGGAAATTCAAAATTTGCCAAATGCACCGTTTCATAGGCCAGAGCGGTGATGCCATACTCCTATATCGCCGTCCTAACCGCCCTGCTTGCCGCAAAATGAAAATAACAAAAGAGGATCTGGCAGGGTCTTAGCAGACCGTACTCCAAATCGAGCGGCTCTTTCACCTTAACTACCATATCCGTGTAACCGGAAACTTCCTTGGGACAGGTAACAATCTGCGCTCCAGCCGTTCAATAATCTTCATCGGTAGACCCGCTGGGTGAGCCGGCCTGGGTTTTAGCAACTGATGGCCCGTCCTTACGAGTATTTCGGCCCTTACTGGCAACAGTGCAACGCGGTTTTCATCTCCCTTGGTATGCCAATACGCATGGTTCCATCCCCTGGCAACGCCATTGGTGCTACGGTCCCACCGTCACTAGGTGCATTCTATCTTCATTCATATGCTTTCTACCAGCTTCCAACACCCCCTGTGCCGTCACTCCACCGATAGATGCCAGGATCTCCTCCGGTGGAAAATACCGTCCCGTATAGATTTCTTCAGTNGCNGCTCTGCTCATCCGTCTGTCCATGCTCTCGACGCCCATTATCAATTCACTTCTCAACTGGGCCTTACAGCTTGACAATTCAGCGTCTGTAATCCCTTTATCCTGAAACTTCAGGAGTTCAGACTTAACGACATCGATCNCTGTTGTGACTCGCTTCCTGTCACACGCCAAATAGGTACCGAAAAGCCCCGTATCCTCGAGGGCCTCGACATATGAGTAAACCGAATAGGCCAGGCCCAACCGCTCCCTTACCTGCTGAAACAGCCGGGAAGACATGCCTCCACCCAAAGCGGTGTTGGCAACGATGAGGTCGTATTGTTTGGGATGCGTATAGGCATATGCCGTGGTGCCAAGACAGATATGGGTCTGGCCGATGTCCCTGGGNAAATGCTGCTCTCTCCGGTCAGGATCTCCAGGGCGTTCACGTTTCCACGGAGGCAGGGATGAAGGGGAGATATCGAAGAGCTCTCGAACGCGCTCTGTGAGCTGCCGGTGATTCACATTTCCCGCAGCTGAGATCACGATCCTGTCCGGACGGTAGTGCGTATCCAGAAAGTGCTTGAGAATCTCTCGATTGAAGGACCGAACTGTTTCTCTCGTACCCAGGATCGGCTCTCCGACAGGATGTGAACCCCATATGGATTTCGCAAACAGATCGTGTATCAGGTCATCGGGTGTGTCCTCTACATTTTGAATCTCCTCGATGACAACGGCCTGCTCCTTTTCGATTTCTGAAGGGTCCAACACCGAGTTTAGAAGCATGTCCGCCAACACGTCCAGCGCCTNGTCCATATGCTCCTGGAGACACCGTACGTAAAGACAGGTCAGGTCCCTGTAAGTGAAGGCATCCAGGCTGCCCCCCAGCGACTCCATACTGTTGGCGATCGCAAAGGTATCCCGCTTCTTCGTACCTTTGAAGAGCATATGCTCGAGAAAATGCGAAATGCCACGCTCAAACTCCTCCTCATCGCGTGAGCCAACAAGGATCCACACACCAATCGACAAAGATTGGACGTGAGGTACGGATTCGGTAAGCACCCGTATGCCGTTGTCCAGGCGTGTCTTCTGATAATCACCCGCAAGCACTTCTTCGCTCTCCCTCTCCCACTTGAAACCGAAAAAGACGATCGGGGAAAAGTCCGATCGCCTTGATCTCCTTCACCTCAACCCTTCTATTTCAACGCCTGGGTCTGCGGGGGCCGCGGCTGCTTTCCCTCTTAGGCGGTTCCTCATACCCTTCAGGCGGCTCTTCGGTGGCCTTCTTACTAAGTCGAATCTTACCCTGGTCATCGATTCCGATGACCTTTACGGGCACTTTGTCACCTTCAGCGAGGACATCTTCAACTTTGTTTACCCTACGATATTCCAGTTCGGAAATATGACAAAGACCTTCTTTGCCCGGGAGGATTTCAATGAACGCACCGAAATCCATCAGTCGCTTAACAGTACCGTTGTAAACGCGACCGACTTCCGGATCCTCTGTAATGGCCTTAACCATATTCATAGCTTCCTCGCCCACCTCGGCGTCTACCGCGCTGACCGTGATCATGCCATCGTCCTCGACCGATACCGTTGCACCATTCTCCTCGATGCTCCTGATCATCTTCCCACCAGGTCCAATTACCGCACCAATCTTAGCAGGATCAATCTTGATGGACATGATCCTTGGGGCATATTGGGAAAGCTCTTCTCGTGGTGCAGCAATGGCCTTATTCATAATTCCCAGAATGTGATCGAGTGCCTCCCGTGCTCTGCCAAAGGCAACTTTCAAAATGTCGAAGCTGATCCCGGCGATCTTTATATCCATCTGCATCGCCGTTACTCCGGTGGCTGTTCCGGTGATCTTCAGATCCATATCACCCAGGTGATCTTCAGCTNCTAAGATATCTGTGAGTACGACCCACTTGTCTCCCTCCAACACAAGCCCAACCCCGGCTCCCGCAACAGGTGTCTTGATCGGCACGCCGGCGTCCATTAGAGCGAGTGTTCCTCCACATACCGAGGCCATTGAAGAAGAACTGTTAGATTCCAGAATTTCAGAAACCAATCTGATGGTGTAGGGAAAATGTTCTTCGGTCGGTATCACGGGCTCAAGGGCTTTTTCCGCGAGCATACCGTGACCAATTTCCCGTCTCCCGGCGGGTCCGATTCTACGCGTTTCACCCACACTGAAGGAAGGGAAGTTGTAGTCGAGCATGAAGGTCTTGAAGGATTTGCCTTCCAGGTCATCGACCATTCGCGTGTCCATCTTACTTCCGAGCGTGGCCACGCACAGGGCCTGTGTCTGCCCTCTGGTGAAAATGGCGGATCCGTGTGCTCGAGGAAGAGCCGCCAGATCCACCGAAATGGGCCGGACCTCGTCAAGCGCCCGTCCATCGATGCGCAGACCCTCTTCGAGGATCATCTCACGCATGTCCGACTTCTCGATCGCGGAGACGACGCCGGAAATTTCACCTTCCATTTCGGGGAACTGCTCGGCCAATGCCTCCTGGGCGTCCTTGTCGATCTGGATGAGAGCAGCCTCGCGCTCTTCCTTGACCGTTATCCGATTGGCCTCTTTTACGCGTTCTGCGACAAACTCATGTACCGCCTTTGCGAGATCCTCATTCTCCTCTTCAACCACGACTTCACGTTTTTCTTTGCCGCACTTCCCTACCAGTTCATCCTGCACCTCAATGAGTTTGACAATTGCTTTATGAGCGACCTCCAGCGCCTCGATTACCGTGTCCTCCGGTATCTCGTGGCATTCCCCTTCCACCGCCATAATGGAATCACGGTTACCCGAAACGATCAGGCTGATGTCGCTTTCCTCGAGCTGCTCATAGGTGGGGTTGATCACAAATTCGTCCTCAACACGACCCACCCTGACAGATCCAACAGGTCCATCGAACGGAATATCGGAAATGGACACTGCCGCAGATGCACCAACCATGGCCAGAACCGAAGGGTCATTCTCACCGTCGAAGGACAACACGGTTACAAGCACCTGGGTTTCCACATTGCGCATCAGGAACAACGGCCGAACCGTATGGTCGATCAGCCTGGCGCTAAGCTTTTCTGTTGTGGAAGGAGCACCCTCCCGCTTAAAAAAATTGCCGGGAATTCGTCCACCGGCATAGAACTTCTCCCGATAGTCGACGGTTAATGGAAAAAAATCCATTGATGCTTCTTTTTTGTCGGCTACAGCAGCCACGAGGACCACTGTTTCTCCATAGCGCATCCACACCGCCCCGTGTGCCTGTTTGGCCACCCGACCCGTTTCTATTGACAGTGTACGCCCCTCTAACTCCAGCTCAACTTTTTCTATCATCCAAANACTCCTCCTGTAAAACTCCATATATTGCGGGCATCCAAGCTGTCATTGGTTAGAGGGGTGACGATACCTGTGCCCTTGAAATGTTCTGGCCCCTGGCCAGTTTTCCGCTTAACCACGAATTCCGAGTTTCCCGATCAGTTCTCTGTAACCCGCAACATCCTCCTTTTGCATGTAGCGCAGCAATCGCCTGCGCTGACCCACGAGCTTGAGAAGGCCACGCCTAGAGTGGTGGTCTTTCTTGTGGGTCTGGAAATGTTCCGTGAGGGTGCGGATCCTCTCCGTGATCAGGGCAATCTGGGCCTCAACGGACCCGGTGTCCTGGGCATCGCTTCCGTACGCCTCGATCACTTCGGATTTCTTTTCCTTTGTTAACGCCAACTTTGTTACCTCCGTGTAAGAGTTACATCTATCTGTGATAATGCCTTTCGTGCGGATTCAATGTCCGTTTCAATTTGCGAAATCAACTCTTCAGGACCCTCAAACCTTTGTTCGCCACGAATCCTGTGGACCAATTCCAGTGTGATTTCATGATCGTAAAGATCGGCNGAATAATCCAGGATGTGGACCTCCAAGGTTCTCGATTTTCCATTGAAGGTGGGCTTGAACCCCAAATTCAGGATTCCAGGATGCCATTCCGAGGTGTATACCCACGCTGCATATACCCCATCCGCCGGCAAGATCTTATCTGATTCTACAACTGAGACATTTGCGGTGGGAAACCCTATTTGCGTGCCTCTTCCGTCTCCTTTTTCCACCTGCCCGATAACCGTGTATCCCCCGCCGAGCAGCCGGCCTGCTTTTTCAAGGTTCCCCTCTAAAAGTAATCCCCTGATCCTAGTGCTGCTGATGGGTTCCCCTTCGATCAGGACAGGCGGCACGGAATAGACCTCATATCCGAAACGATCACCCAACAGCTGCATCATTTCCAAGTCGCCACTGCGACCCTTCCCAAACCCGTGGTCATAACCCAAGACAACCGCGCTTACATCCAGGTATTCGACCAGATACCGCTCTGCAAAGGCCTCAGGTGTGAGGTTTCTGAGTTCCTGCGTGAAAGGAACAACCGCCAGGACCTCCATCTCTGCTGCTTCGATTCGCCATTGTTTTTCGGGCAATGAGGTCAGAACGCCCGTGGCAGGGTCTGGCTCGATTATCTTTCGCGGATGCGGATCGAAGGTTACTACGACGGACGTACCCTTTCTTGATGCGGCTTCTTCCTGAACCTTCCTGAGCACCCCTCTGTGACCCAAGTGAACGCCGTCGAAAGTACCGACCGTGAGGACGGGACGTTCCAGATCGAGGCGCTCCTTGAGGGTGATTGNTTGCATTACGGTAAAGGACTCAACTGTTCGCGTTGTTGAACACCTTGACAGGCTTCAACACGCTTTCTTCGGCCACCCAGCGCCCAATTCCAAGAAATGTTCCGTTTCCCTTTACCGCCCTGTACAGCATGCCTGCCTCTTCACCTTCCTCGACCGTGTTGGCGGGATTGCCATTCCCAAATCTAAGTGCCTCATCACCGCTCAGGCTGAGACCGGGCATCGATTCGAGTGCCTTATTCGGTTCGATCAACGCACTTTCGATATTCCCACCTTCAGATAGCGTGATTAGCTCATCGAGTGTCTTGCACCGGTCCAATCCGATATTTCCAACAGCGGTTCTGCGCAGAACGGTAACGTGGGCGCCACAGCCCAATTCCCTGCCAATTTCGTCCGCGAGTACCCTGATATAGGTTCCTTTGGAGCAGGTCACCTTCAAATCCAGGTCCGGCGCCTCGAACCCATCCACCTCCAGGGCGTGAATGGTGACTGATCGTGCTTTGCGATCGACTTGCTTCCCGGCTCTTGCCAGCTGATACAGTTTTTTTCCTCCGACCTTTCGGGCTGAGTACATTGGCGGAATCTGCTCGATTTCACCCAGGTACCGGTGCACAACTCCTAGAATCGCATCCAGTCCCTGCGGCACATCACCCGATGTCGAGGTGACTTCCCCATCCGAGTCTAGNGTATCGGTAGTCGTTCCCAGCCTAATCNGCGCCCAATACGACTTGCTGTGGTCCGANAGAAAAGAACTGAGCCTGGTTGCATAACCCAGACACAGGACCAGCACCCCGGTGGCCAATGGATCCAGTGTTCCGGTATGTCCGACCTTTTTTTGACCATACTCGCGCCGGACTCGGTCCACAACATCGTGGGAAGTCCACCCGCCAGGTTTGTCTATTGGGAGAAACCCGTTCAGTCCGATGGGTGCCTCCTCAGGACTTCAAACCGTCCAGTAGTTCATTTATTCTGGTGCCGTGTTCAATGGTCTCGTCTTGATCGAAAAGGAGTTCCGGCGTGTTTCGTAGTCGGAGCCTTTTTCCCAACTCCCTCCGCAAGAAGGGGGCTGCGTGGTTGAGGGCTTTGAGAGAGGCTGCGCGTTCTTCTGCTTCTCCCATTACACTCACATAGACTTTGGCAGTTCGGAGATCCGGTGTCATTCGGACACCGGTGAGGGTTACGTATCCCAGACGGGGATCCTTGAGCCGTCTTTGAATCAGTTCACTCAATTCTGCTTGAATCTGCCGCCCCACACTTTCGGTTCGCCACTTCAAATCATTTCCAGAGAGTAATCCACCAAATGCACGCGGTGGTCTTTTTGAACCAGATCGACCACTTTCGAAAGCACCTGATTGGCGTGCCGGGAATCGTTGCAAACGATTGCCACACCCAATACTGCCTTCTGCCAGAGGTCATTGTCACTGAGTTCGGATATGGAGATGTTAAACTTGTTGCGTACGCGCTTGGTAAGTCCTTCCAGGATGCTCCGTTTTCCCTTCAGCGATCCACTTTCCGGAAGGTAGAGCTCCAGGAGACAGAATCCAATCGTCATTTTCTAGAGCGTCCGGGCGGTTTCCACCAGTATGTAAGATTCTATCACGTCGCCAACTTTAACGTCATTGAAATTTTCGACACCGATGCCACACTCGAAACCGGACTGGACCTCCCTGACGTCGTCTTTGAAGCGTCTGAGAGAGCCAACCTGACCTTCGTAGATGATCACACTATCCCGAAGCACCCGGACCATCGAGTTACGGCTGATGGAGCCACTGGCCAAATAACACCCTGCAATGGTACCCGCCCTCGGTACTGTGAATATTTCTCGAACCTCGGCGGATCCGGACACCTCTTCGTCTATAGCGGGTTTGAGCAGCCCGGATAAGGCGGCCTTGACATCTTCGACCGCCTCATAGATGACACGATACAACCTGACGTCCACCTTTTCCTGTGCGGCCACTTCTCTGGCGCGTGCGTCAGGTCGGATGTTGAATCCGAGGATGATCGCATTAGAGGCAGAGGCCAGGAGCACGTCGGTTTCGGAAATGGCCCCGACGCCCCTGTGGATCACATTTGTCCGCACCTCGTCGCTAACAATTTGCATCAGAGAGTCGTGCAGGGCCTCGACCGAGCCGCCCACATCACCTTTCAGGATAAGTCGAAGTTCCTGGACCTGACCGGCCTGGATCCGCTCGTGGATGTCCACCAGGCTGACACGCTTGCCACGATGGAAGTCCTGCTCACGTCGCAGCTGCTGACGCTTCGTACTGATCTCCCTGGCCTGTCGTTCACTTTCCACCGAATAGAAGGAGTCACCTGCTTGCGGCAACCCCGCCAGACCGAGTACCTGAACGGGCATCGAAGGACCGGCAACTTCGACTGGATTGGAACGTTCGTCCAGCATTGCCCGGACGCGGCCGCTGTAGAGCCCCGTAACAAATGGGTCTCCTACACGGAGCGTACCTTGTTGCACCAGAACCGTGGCAACATTTCCTCTTCCACGATCCAGGCGGGCTTCGACAATGGTCCCCCTCGCCCGCTTGTCTGGATTCGCTTTGAGTTCCAGAAGGTCTGTCTCGAGGGCGAGCAATTCCAGAAGACCGTCCACATTCTGACCGGTGAGCGCAGAGAGTTCGCAGGCCTGCACCTTGCCACCGTAATCCTCTACAAGGACGTTGTGGTCGGTCAACTGACGTTTGATTCTGTCTACATCGGCACCAGGCAGGTCGATTTTGTTCAGCGCCAGGACAACCGGGACATCGGCTGCACGCGCGTGGTCGATGGCCTCAATGGTCTGCGGCATAACATTGTCGTCCGCCGCAACGACAAGCACGACCACGTCTGTAACCTGTGCACCCCTCGCCCGCATCGCCGTAAAGGCTTCGTGACCAGGGGTGTCCAGGAAGGTAACCATTCGGTCCCCTTCCATTTCGACGTGATAGGCGCCAATATGCTGGGTAATGCCTCCGGCCTCACCTGCAACCACATTCGTGTTCCGGATGTAGTCCAAAAGCGACGTCTTACCGTGGTCGACGTGACCCATGATGGTGACCACCGGCGGCCTGGGTAACAGATCGGCCGGATCATCCTCCTCCGTCTCCTCGAGGATCTCTTCGGCGAATTCCTCGAGTTCTTCCACTTCGACATTGAATTCATCTGCCACGAGCGCAATGGTATCCATATCCAATCGCTGGTTGATGGTTGCCATCATCCCCATAAGCAGACACTGTTTGATGACTTCAGTTGGAGGTACTTCCATAAGCGAGGCCAGTTCGCCCACGGTGGTGAACTCGTTGACCTTGATTGTTATGGTTTCTTCCTCCTCTTCCCCGTCTTCGTCCTCTCTTCGTCTACGGCGCCTGGTTCGGGTGGTCCCGGTTTCCATCTGCGCCATAGTCCGCCGAACGCTCTCCTCCACCTCGCGCTGATCCACCTGGGGACGGCCACGTCTCCTGCGCCGCTTCTTGCCATCAGCTTTTTCTGCACCAGCAGCCTTTCCTCCGTCCTTGGATTTCCCACCATCGGCGGAACGGTTTCCACTGTCATCCACCACTGGCAGCGCTTCATCCCTGCCCGTTGGTCGCTGGCGTCTCCTACGTCGGCCTCCGGCCTGCTCCGTGTCCTTGATCTCGACAATCTCTTCGACAGGTTGTGCCTTAATCTTGGCAGTCTTCTTGGCAGTTGCAGCTTTCTTGGCGGCCTTCTTTTCCTTCACATCGGCCTCTTCCCGCTGCTGCTTCTGTTCGGCTTTTCGTTTGATCTCCTGTCGCGAGGCGTTGCGTTCCTCATCGAACTTGCTCTTGATACTTTGCAGCATTTCCGGTGTGCAAACGGCCATATGGTTCTTTATTTCGAACCCTAGACCCGTGATCACCTCGACCATCGCGACACTCGATAGGTTAAATTCCCTGGCGACCTCATAGATGCGTTGCTTTTTGGACGCACCGTCACCAGCGTCGGCCTTTTTTGCTTTTGCCATAGCCGTTTTCACCCCCTCTCGGATTCTTGCGAGGCCGGCTCTTCACCGTCCTGCTCAGGTTCCTGATTTTCCTCCACAGGCGATTCTGTATCCTGTTCAGCCGCGGTTTCACCTGTAGCACCACCCGGATCTTGGGTTTTACCTACCTGTATATCGTCTCCTGATGATTCTGCCGGATCCGATTCATCCTCGGCTACTGCCTCTGAAACACCATATTTGTCGGGTCCCCTTTCATCGGAATCACCAAGGCCATCTCCATCTTTCGATGTGTCACCTTCAGATTCGTCTTCGCCGGTCTCGATCTCGGCGGCGGCTTTAGCTGCTGCAGCCTCCTCCGCTTCTTTTTCCGCAGCCTCTTCGGCCTCGCGCGCAGCCTGCTCCTCGGCTTCGATAGCACGCTGCTTGGCCAATTCCTCACGGTAGGCCTCGACCTTGACCGAGACGACGTCATTTGCAGCCGCCTGGATCTTTTCGGCGGTGGCTTCTCCCAACCCCGGCACTTCTGTAAGCACCTCGATTGAGACTCTGACCACATCGTTTGCGGAAACGATGCCGGATTCCTCTAGGCGTTCCGCCATAACCTTGCCGATGCCGGCAACGTCACTCAACGGAATAAAGGTGGCCTCCTTCTCTGCCTGCATATCCTGGAATTTCGTGTCGGTGATGATGTCGACTTTCCAACCGGAAAGCTGAGCGGCCAGCCTGGCGTTCTGACCGGACTTCCCAATCGCGAGCGATAGCTGGTCGTCATCTACAATGGCGGTCATCTTCTTTTCTCGGCGATCAACAACCACACGTCTGACGACAGCAGGGCTAAGCGCTCGGGACAGGAAAATGGCCTCGTCGTCACTCCAGGGGACAATATCGATCCGCTCATTGCTCAACTCGCGAACCACAGCCTGAACTCTCGACCCCTTCATACCTACACAGGCACCAACGGGATCGATCCGGGCATCGTTTGAGAAAACTGCGATCTTTGCCCGTTCCCCCGGCTCACGCGCTACGGCCTTCACCTCGATCGTTCCCTCATAAATTTCCGGCACTTCAAACTGGAAAAGCCTGACCAGGAACTGAGGGTGAGTCCGTGACAATACCACCTGTGGTCCCTTGGATGTTCTCAAGACATTCACGAGGTAGGCACGAATGGGATCGCCCTGACGGTAGCGCTCCTTGCGGATCTGCTCTTTCAGAGGAATGACCGCCTCAGTCCTCCCGAGATTAATTAGGATATCCCCGTGGCTGATCTGCTGGACACTCCCACTGATGATCTCGCCGATTCTTCCCTGATAATCTTCGTAAATCTTCTCCCGTTCCGCCTCGCGCACACGCTGAATAAGGATCTGCTTGGCAGACTGTATAGCATTTCGCCCAAAGTCNGCGAAATGGAGCTCCTCTCTCAGGTCTTGCTCGAGTTTGGCGTCGGGGTCGATTTCCTTGGCGGACGACAACCCGATCTGCAGTCCAGGATCCTCGATGTCGTCGTCGCCGACAACCGTTCTGGTTGCCCAGACCTCGATGGTGCCGGAGGCTTGATCGATATTGACTTCCACATTGTCGCCCAATCCGAACCGTTTCTTGGCAGCGGAAAGGAGGCCAATTTCAAGGGTTTCAATCACCATTTCCCGGTTAACATTCTTTTCCTGGGCAATCTGCCCAAGAGCTTCTAGCACNTCGTAGTTCAAATCGNTTCTCCCAATCCTTCTCAANCTTTTGCAAGGTCAGTGGTCTGNTNTAACCGCATTCGGTTTGNTTATGAGGTGGAATTTCGCAACGATGCCTGCATATCAAAGTGTAGATTCGCACGTGTTATTTCGCTGGTCTTCAGGACCTTGATCTCGTCCTCTATTCTGAGATGGAGTTCGGTGTCGTCATACGATTCCAAAGACCCCACGAGATCCCCCTTACCCTCCACAACCAGCTTGACCAGTTGCCCGATGGATCGATCGAAATCTTGGGCCGTTTTCAATGCCCTGTTTAGACCTGGGGAGGAAACCTGCAACACGTAACTGCCGTCGATAGGGTCGTCGGTGTCCAGCACGTCCGCAAAATCCCGACTAATCTGTGTGCATTCGCCAACGGTAATTCCACCGGGTTGATCTACGAAAAGGCGCAAGGTTCGCTTGCGGGAATTGCCTGTAATCTGCAACTCGACAAGCTCTACTCCGCGCTCCTCCAAGAAGGGTTCCAAGAGCTGTTCGATAGACACCTGGAGCGAAGAATCAATCATAATTCACGGCTTGAAATGGATGCCTAGATACTCAAAAGAGTGGGCAACCGCGCCCACTCTGCCTCAGAGGCACAAATATATAAGAAGGATGAATGTAACGCAAGGATAAATTGAGATTTAACGGTCCTCAGGGCTTTACGTCAACCCCACTTACAAGGGCTTTCAATTCGAGCAGCTTGGTTCGCATTTCGGCCACAAGGTCGGCATCGTTTTCAGGCGCCGGCTGAGGATCCAATTCCGGTTCCTTGACCTTGTCGATGGAAATGGTCTCCCAAAGGGATGGATCTTCCTTGAGCCGTTCAATGGCACCTTGTATGGTATACTTGTCGTTTTGTCTGAGGTCCTTGATTGCCAAAACGATCTTGACATCGCGTTCCCGGTAAAACCGATTGCCGCTCTTGCCCCGTTTTGGCCGCAACATCGGAAATTCCTTTTCCCAGAACCTCAAGACGTGCTGCTGAATGCCCGTCTTTTCGGCGACCTCTCGAATTGAATAATATAGTTTTTTCATATCGATCCCTATATTNCCACTTGTAAATTAGCTACTTCTGCTTAAACACAATCCGGACAGGCGTACCTTCGAAATCATACCTTTCCCGCAGTTGACGCTCCAGGAACCGGCGGTAGTGGTCGGGAACATCCTGAGGGCGGGAGGTGAAAAACAATACCGTAGGGGGTTCTGCTTTTGGCTGAACGCAGTAATACATCTTCGCGACGCGCCCTTTTCTGGTGGGCGGCGGAGAGGTCGCGTTTAGTTCCTCAAGAAATCGGTTCAACTCCCCGGTAGAGATTCTAGTCATTCGTCTATCGTATACCTTGAGGGCAAGATCCATGACGCGCCAGGTGCGTTGCCCCGAAAGGGCAGAGATAAACGTAATCGGATAGTCTCTGACCGAAGGAAANCGCCCTACCAGGTCCCTGCTGTACTGAGTCGACGTCATGTGGTCTTTCTGGAGCAGGTCCCATTTGTTTATGGCGAGCACCGCCCCTTTTCCCAGATCTACGGCGTGACTCAGAATCTTCACATCCTGCAGCGTGCAGCCCTCTTCCCCATCCACCAGGACAATGGCCGTATCGCACCTTTCCAGGCTCGCATTCGTCCGAATCGAACTGTAGTATTCAACCTGTTCCTTTACACGAGCCCGGCGTCTCAATCCAGCAGTATCGATCAGCAGAAACTCCCGTCCTTCCCGTTTCATCGGAAGATCGATCGCGTCTCTCGTTGTTCCGGGTATGGCGCTCACAACGACACGCTCTTGGCCGGACAACCGATTCACCAGGGTAGATTTACCTACATTGGGCCGGCCAACGACTGCGATTCTCGGCACATCTATTTCTTTGGTATCCTCNTCGCCGGTTGGCAGGAGCTTGATCACTTCATCAAGCAAATCGCCTGATTTTCTACCTGAGATCGCGGACACGACCTCCAGGTCGCCCAGGCCCAGACCGTAGAAGCGGGAGGCATCGGATTCATCCTTCTCGGAATCCACCTTGTTTACTACCAGCAGAAATGGTTTTCCGCTTTCCCTCACCATCTTGCCCATCTGGGCATCATCGTCTGTAGGGCCTGTCTTGGCATCCACCAGGATAATTATGGCGTTCGCCTCGGCCAGNGCGATTTCTACCTGCTGGCTGATCGCCTCCGTGATGTCTTCGTCCGGGTGTGCAACGTATCCCCCGGTGTCCACCAGGGTGAACACCCGCCTGTTCCAGGCGACCTCTGCGTAATTCCTGTCCCTTGTAACCCCGGGGAAGTCATCTACCACAGCACGGCGTTCACCAAGGATCCGGTTGAACAGCGTGGACTTCCCAACATTCGGCCGGCCTACTATCGCTACTACCATTCCCTTCGGCAACGGTCTATATCCTCTGGTTGCTTCTGCTGGTTTCAGTCATCTCCGACCATCTGGTGTGAAGATATGTAGGGATGATCCTCAATAGGCTGTGAACCCTCACGCCCTGAAGTCCCTCGGCGGTTAACAGCCATCAAGACGGATTTGACAAGACTATANGATCCAACTAAAACATTGCAGCCCAANNCATTAGAAANNTCACTCGGTGTGATGTCATCAAGAAAAAGACCNTGATGACTCACGCAATTTGGAGGGAGCAGAATGGTTGAGGGTATTTCCGGCAATGCCTGAATCTCACCCAGAATATCAGCGCCAGTCAACAAGCCTGACACGGTAATACCACTGCCAAAAAAACTGTTCCGTACTTCAACGGGGATGGTGGTCAGCCAGGATANNCGGTTTAACTGTTCAGACATCGGTTTGACAAATTCCGCACCTAGGACACTTGTGACCAGTGCGATATCTACTGTCTCGTTCTCGAACTCCAACAGGCTGGGGTATTCCGCATCAAACGCGTCGAGGAATCGCCGTACCATTCCAACGCCATTTTCCAGAAGTGGGAAACCGTCGTAGTGATTCTGTGGTGGCAACGCCTGCTCGCTTTGCAGATAGAATTCGTCACCAAGGTAGACGAAATTTACCCCAAGGCTCTGCTGAAACCGGCACTGCCAATCTGTAACCTGCGATAGACAAGACTTTGCAATATCAGGAGTTACAGGCGAAAGACCCGGCAGATTTTTTCGGAATCGGGTAAGCCCTAAAGGTACGACACCAACAGACGCCAAGTGTGGATACCAGGTGGCGAGGTCGAATATCGTCTGCTTCAAGTGTTTGCCGTCGTTGATTCCTGGACACAACACCACCTGGGCGTGCATCTGAATGTTGTTCTCGGCCAGGTANGCGATTCGGTCTAGAACTTCGACCTCGCCCTCTCTGCCGAGGAGTTCGGCTCTGAGAGCAGGATCCGTCGCGTGCACGGAGATATACATTGGGCTGAGCCGCTGATCGATGACGCGTTGAAACTCTTCCTCAGACAGGTTCGTGAGCGTTACATAGGCCCCGTGTAGAAAGGACAGTCGATAGTCATCATCCTGATAATAAAGGGTTTTCCGCATACCCTTGGGCATTTGGTGGAGAAAACAGAACACGCACTTGTTATTGCATTTGAGGATTGGCATATCGCCCAGGGTGATCCCCAGATCGTCGTCCGCGTCCTTTTCAATGTCCAGCAAAAGGTGTTGACCGTCCCGTTTGAGACTGACTTCGACCTCTTCTTCTCCAATATGGAATCGGTAGTCGATCGGGTCTCGAACAGGATGCCCATTAATGGCCTCGATCACGTCACCCGGCAAGATACCGATCGATTCCCCAATTCCTTCTGGAATGACTTCCTCTACGCAGACACCTGTANCNAGGGATTCAACCTGAGGAAGTCCCTCTACCGAACAAGGTATATCTGAGGACATAAATTCTCTATATCTATTTGTACCACAAAAGAGTGCAAAATAATCCTATACAATAACTTTGGAAGATAAAGCAAAGAAAAAAAGGGGTCAAGTAAAATGTGGCTATTCCAGCCTGTATAGGCGCTTACGCAAGGGAAGATTTGCATAATACACACAAAAAAAGACCGGTGAGAAGCACCGGCCCGTTTTCGACATAGATTCTATACGCGTTACGTCAAGTCCCGCAGTTCGTTCACCAAATCCAGGATAGGATGAAGCCTGAGAGGTTTCTGCATTATCCGATCTGAACCTGCCTCGATGGTCTCCTGCACCATTGTTTCCGTACTACCTGCCATACCGATGATATTCATCTGCTGGTCCGAACACCTGAGACTCTCGTAAACACTCTTTTGTAAGTGATTTATTACTGGAGCGGGAGACGGGGATTGAACCCGCGACATCAAGCTTGGGAAGCTTGCGTTCTACCACTGAACTACTCCCGCGCCAGGTACGAAAAATCTACCTACTGCCTCTTGTTGTGTCAAGAGATTTCAGAATGGTTTCTAACGCTGCATCTCCCGGGTTTTCGACCCATTTGATCCGGTCATTCCTGCGAAACCAAGTGAGTTGTCGCTTGGCATATTGTCGAGTTGCTGTCTTGATCAGCTCTTTGGTCTCATCCAGACGAAGTTGCCCGCTGATGTGTTGATAGATCTCTCGATACCCGAACGTATTAATAGCGTCCAACTCCTGTCCATACCCCTTCGCCTTCATCTGCCTGACTTCCTCCACCAAACCCCTAGCTATCATCCAATCCACACGCCTGTCGATCATCGAATAGAGTAACTCTCGCTCCACATCGAGGGCAAACCAGCCAACAGCCCAATTTCCCGGGCGCTTCCTCGGGATCTTCTGCAGTTCAGACAATTTCTGACCTGTCGTTTCGAAGACTTCCAGCCCGCGCACGATCCTCTGAGTGTCGTTCGGATGGAGGCGATCCGCTAGGACAGGATCCAAATTCTTCAACCTCGAGAACATTCCCGCCAGATCAGATGCTGCTGCTTGCTTGAATTCATTTCGTATGTGGTCAGGGATTTCCGGAATGGGTGAAAATCCGTCTGCAAGGGCCTCAAGATAAAAACCGGACCCACCCACCAATATGGGCACCCGGCCTCGTCTCTTGATATCTACAATGAGTGCGGCGGCATCCTTCGCAAACTGGCCTGCACTGTAGGACTCATCAGGGTCTACAATATCTATGAGGTGATGCGGAGCGGAGGCCTGTTCTTCGTCTGTGGGTTTGGCGGTACCGATGTCCATATGCCGGAAGATCTGTCGTGAGTCTGCAGAGATGATCTCCCCATTCAACGCTTCGGCGAGTGCTATTCCCACAGCCGTCTTTCCGGATGCGTGGGTCCGGCAACAACCACGATACTATCTTCCAAAGCGTTGATCGATTTCATCAAGGGGCATTTTTACAACGGTGGGTTTGCCCTGGGGACATACAAAGGGCTCCTGGGTGGCAAATAATTGATCGATCAGGGCCTGCATCTCCTGGATGGACAGAATCTCTCCGGATTTGATAGCGGTATGACGGGCGTAAGAAATTGCCAGACTGTGCTCCAGAGGGGATATGGTCTCCCCCTCCCCAACCGGAATAGAGGCCTCATTCTCCCTTTCGAGGAGATCACCCACGATTTCTCTAAGCAGCATCCCCTCTGCCCATACAATCAGATCTACAGGAATCGCGTCAGCAACAACCGTGTTTCCGCCGAAATCTCGAACGCCAAATCCCATATGACTCAAAAGCGGGATCGCGTCCCTAACCACCTGAATCTCTTTAAGGCCAAAATCGAGAGTTAGAGGAAACAGCAGGCGCTGGCCTGCATTCGGTGTGCCCTGGAATGATGCCAAAACGTCTTCGTAAATCACGCGCTCATGGGCGACCTGCTGGTCCACGATGATAATGCCGTTTTTGATGTGAGCAAGGATATATCGTTCATGTACCTGCCACACAGATACCTGTCCCGCGTCTTCACCCAGATCCTTGCCCGCGGGGCTATCCGACACTTCGAGTACTGTCTCCGATCTTCGAACATTTAGAGGCAGGGGCATCTGTCGGTCCAGGTCCAAACTGGTCGAGCGCGAAAAATAGAGATCTTGCTCGATGTCAATCGGCTTGTCCGCAACCATTCCGGTTTGTGACCGAGGGATGATAGGCGAATTAACAGTGATGTCGGTCGCTGATAACTCTTGTGGCATTGCGGCAGGCTCCAATGAACCCAGTTTGACCTCCGGTATCATATCCTCCTTCCGCAGAGCCTGGCGAACAGCCTCAGCTACTGAGCGGTAAACAGCACGTTGATCGGCAAATCGGACCTCACGTTTGGTCGGATGGACATTCACATCCAAACGGGATGGGTCGACATCCAAGAAGAAGGAAAATACAGGTTGAAATCCTTTGGTGAGCAGGCCGCCGTAACCGTCCTGAATGGCGAATGTAATGCCTTTGTGTTGAACCCAACGTCCGTTGACGACCAGCGTCTGGTGAGCGCCTGATTTCTTAGCACTTTCCGGACGGCCTATGAATCCCCATATGTCGACCCCGTCACCCCCGCGCTCCACAAATATGGCATCCTCCCCGAAGTGTTGGCCGAAAACGGCCTTCACTCGGTTCTTCCTTTCACTTCGTTCCAGGTTGAGAATTTGCCGGGTGTTGTGAGATAAGACGAAGGAAATTTTCGGATAAGCCAGAGCCAGTCCGGTAACAGCATTGACAACGTGACGTAATTCTGTATCGGTACCCTTCAAAAACTTACGGCGAGCGGGCACATTGAAAAACAGGCCGTGAACGATAATTGTAGTTCCCCGTGCACGACCTGTTGATGAGACATCTCGAACCCGTCCACCTTCCACAACCACTCGAGAACCTTCCAGGCCCTCCTCTTGCTTCGTTTCGATGACCATTCGGGACACTGCTGCGATACTGGGCAGGGCTTCACCCCGAAATCCCAGGGTGCACAGCTTGCCCAGATCCTTTAATTCCGTGATCTTGCTAGTTGCGTGCCGCTCGAGCGAGAGCAGGGTGTCGTCTTGAGACATACCGCTGCCATTATCGCTGATTCGGATCGTCTCTTTGCCCGCTGAGGCGATCTCGATGACGATGCGGTCTGCGCCAGCATCTATGGCATTCTCTGTGAGTTCTTTGACCACCGAGGCAGGGCGTTCTACAGCCTCACCGGCGGCAATTCGATTGGCGATTTCGTCCGGGAGAATTCGGATGCGGTTGGGCATATCTGAAGGAAGTCTTGCTAGGAAAGGCCTTGAATTAATGAGTCTGCATTGGCCAGATCTTTTTCGGCCGCCTCTTTGAGGATTCCAATTCCCCTGTCGCCAAGAGTGAAGCGATCCATCACACTTTCGTCAATGTTCGACATTTCCAACCTGAGTTTTTTGATAGTCTGGATACCTTCCACTTCAGTATCCGTGGCAAACTTGGAGGACAACATCTTTGCAATCAAGGTGGAAAGCCGTTCTCTGTCTACAATCAAGATGCTTGGTGCCTCCTCCGCCATTTTCTTTTTCTGGCCTGTGAACTACGCCTTGATAAGGCCGCTGCTTTTGAGTCTGGTTAAAGTTGCGTTGAACGCCTGGACAACGTGCTCTAGGTCTTCAGCTGTGTGGGCGGAAGAGGTCATGGCTGCCATCCCGTTCATATCCACTCCTTCCAGCTGCATCGCGGTCCGAAACCCTCTCCCGATTTCAGGGTGGAATCCTTTGAGCTTCTTATAGTCGTAGATTCCAGCATTGATTGAGGCCAGTGCCGCCTCCTGGCCTCCGCAATTCGGCAGGAACTTAACCCCTGAGAAATCACCATAGATCGCCCAGTCAACATTCTGGGTGCGTATGACGTCATTCAGGTGTTTTCTAAGGAATTCGGCGTTCTTGTCGGCCTGTCGGTTCGGCTCTCCGGACTCGATGGCCTTGAGGGTGGCGATTCCTGCAGCTGCCGAAACCGGGTTGGCATTGAAAGTGCCTTGGTGAGGCATCTTCCGGCAAAAATCCCACTCCCGATCTCCCCGGAATTCAAGGAGCTCCAGAATATCTTTTCTCCCCACAAGAGCGCCTCCGGGAAGGCCCCCCGCGAGGACCTTTGCCAGAGATGTCAGATCCGGGCTGATGTTGAAGTGCGCCTGTGCCCCTCCCGGCGAACATCGAAACCCTGTTATGACTTCATCGAAAACCAGAAGAACGTCGTGCTTCCGGGTAATTTCTCTGAGTTCATTTAGAAAACCGGGACGAGTAGGAATTGTCCCGAAAGATGCCCCTGTTGGTTCAACAATCACACAGGAAATATCTGGATCCGATCCGAGAATGTCTTCAACGCGTTCGATATCGTTGGGTGGACACAGCGCAACGGTTTCTGCGACCTCCTTGAGTATACCGGCGGGCACAGGTTCATCAAAGGGAGGCAACCCCCCGATCATCAGGTTGTCGTGCCAGCCGTGAAAATGCCCGATGAATTTCAGGACCTTTCTCTTGCCCGTATATGTTCGGGCCAGCCGAAGCGCCATTAAGGTTGCTTCAGTGCCGGAACCGGTAAACCGAACCCGTTCTGCCGTCGGGATTAGTCGCTTTACCCACATACCCCACTCAACTTCCAACTCATGACACGCACCGTAATGTGTACCCTTTGCAACCTGCGCACCGACCGCATCTACCATATCTGGAAAACAGTGGCCCAACAGCAGAGAACCATGGCCCATCCAGAGGTCCACGTATTCCCGGCCATCCACATCCCATTTCCTGCCACCTTCCGCATGGCTGGCATAGATCGGAAAGGGTTCGTACTTCCTTAGATCGTGCGTGACACCGTTTGGAAATATGTCACACGCTTTCTCATAAAGTTTCGAAGACGATGAAAGAGCCTCCAAATACTCTATCCTGTCCGCTTCAACTTTTTCCGACACAAGGAGTTCCTTGGTTTTTAAACCGTGTTTTATCAGGCAAGCATTTACTGTATCAACAGATCAAACGGAATCAACTGATAAGTTGTTCATAATAAGCAATGGCCCTGAAGAACGCAACTGTGAATTAGCAGTTCTTGTCCTCCCTTTAGGGGTATCCCTTTGGTCGGGCTTGATCTCCTGCTCCCGAACCTGTGTCCATTCCTTTGAGCCTTGTTAGGCAGCTGCACCTTGGTTGCAGGTTCTGAACCAGACAGAATTCGCATCATCTCCCTCGATGGTGTCGCAATGCCCAGGTTGCGAATCACCTGGGCATTTGCTATCTTTGTAATAGGTGACGGTTCTGGCAAGTTAAAACTAGAGATCGAAATGCCCTCAGAGCAAATCTCCTTGAGTGGAATGCGGGCAGCAGAGAGGAAACTTGAAGCCTCTGCCCACAAAACCGCAAATGTCTCCACAGACGGTTTTGAGCGAAAACGGGTCCAGTCTCGAGAACACGCCGGTGTCGAGACACGGACCGGCCCCGTTGAGCTTACCGACGACGTGAAGTTATTGGTCGAGCAGGCCGATGGCCCACACAATAACGTTGACCAGGTTTCCGAAACGGTAGAGCGTATCTCCTCCTCTGCCCAGTTTACCGCCAATGCACGCAAGATGCGCCTGCACGACCATTTATTGAAGTGGCTTGTGGATATCTTCGCATAATGCCCTTGCGATGACACATCCTAAAGAAATCCGTAACATATTGCTTACCGGCGAACAGATTCAGGAAAGGATTGGACTGCTGGCCAAAGAGATTTCAGCAGAGCATTCTTACTGCGAGCCCCTCATCCTAGTTGGGATATTGAAGGGCTCGTTTTATTTTCTGGCAGATCTGTCCAGAAAAATCAGCGTTCCTGTTGAAATTGAGTTTATGCAGATCTCGACTTATGGCGGTCAAACTGAGAGTTCGGGGAAGGTGCAGATTTTGAAGGATCTCGATAGAGACATCAGGGGAAGAGACGTGGTCATTGTGGAGGACATCCTGGATACAGGATTGACTCTGGATTATCTACTTCGGAGTCTCGCAACGAGAAAACCGAAGTCGCTGGAAGTCTGCACGCTTCTGGACAAGGTGGAGCGACGGAAAATCGAGGTGCCTGTCGCCTACCGCGGGTTTGAAATTCCAAACGAATTTGTGGTTGGCTACGGGATGGACCACCACCAAGCTTTTCGAAATCTTCCCTACATTGGTGTGCTCGATGCCACCTGACGAAGGCCCAAACCTGGTACCCGTTAGCGGCTGTTAGCTTATCCCTCCGACAATATCTGGTTGATATCTTCAAATAGCATGTCTACCATTTCCTCGGTCAACACCCTAGTGTTCAAGTTGTAGCGGCTGAAGTGATATGTCGATACCAGTATTCTACGCTCGCCTTCCAGTCGAATAACACTCCCGTGAACAAAACGCAGGTCACTCTTCCGTTTTATCTTGCCTTCCCGATTCAGCAGATTAACGTAAGATTCGAACGAGTCCTTCCCCATTGCCAGAACAACCCGCACGTTCTTGAGAAGCCCTAGCTCAGATTTCAGCCAATCCAGGCAGTTGGTTTTTTCAGGTCCGGTGGGACGGTTCTTGGGTGGAACACACTTCACTGCATTTGTGATGAAGACATTCCTGAGCACCAGGCCATCGGTCCTGTCCCTGACCGCTGGTTGATTGCTGAAACCGTGGTTATAGAGCGCCCTGTAGAGGACCTCTCCAGCTGCGTCTCCAGTAAAGGGTCTGCCGGTCCGGTTTGCTCCCTGAGCCCCCGGTGCAAGACCGATAATCAGCAGGTTGGCTCTGAGATCCCCGAATCCAGGTACTGGATTTGCCCAGTAATGGTATTCCGGGTGTTTTTGCGCGGAGGAGTCATTGAATGTTGCACAATATTCGACCAGGCGATCACACCGACGGCAGGAGGATATCTCTTCCGGTAGCAGTGAATAACGCCTGTCTATCTGTTCACGACCTCTTGCCGTTGACAATGCGCCGGCCCCTGTGAAGGATTACTAAAAAAGGCGGCCCCTTCTAAGGGCCGCCTGGCACAGTCAAACTAGGTGATACGCTACTTGCTGCTCTTGCTATTGACGAATACGACCTGCTGAGCCTGGGCGCGAGCCATTTCTTCATGTTCTTCATCCGTGCAGGATCGATCTGTAGGGACATCCGAATCGGGACCGGCCACCTTGTAGCCATTTTCAATCAGGTAGGCCTCCAGGTCGTCTCCGCTTATGTCTGCCAGCATCGTTTCCCCTATTTCAACGCAGGGCTGGAGCGGCTGTCCACTCTTCCGCACCATCTCCTCGTAGTTTGCGGGTACGTTGATAATATCCTTGTCCTCGAATGCGAGGCCATATTTGTCCAGAACCGCTCTGACACCTCGGCTCCAACCACAGCTGGGTTTGAGATATGCCGTTACAGTGGGAATGCTCATCTAACCTTGCCCTCCTTCTATTTTGGCTACGGTATTTGCCTTCTACCTCTGGTGTATCCTATTTATCCGTTTACTGATTCCAT
>PAQK01000018.1 GCA_002709665.1 Gemmatimonadota bacterium
TGCCAGGGTAGTATCGGCGAAGACGAGAAGGAGGAGCCCACACGCTGCCAGAATCTGGACCGCCGCGAGGGGAGCAAACTTGAATTCCCAATGGTTGTTTCGAGAAACCACGTAAAAGACGAAAACTTGGGCTACACCAATTAGAGACAGGAGCAGGCCGAGAATGTGGGACGAAATGTCAAGATCGCTCGTGAGCTTAGGGAAAAGTGCACAGATCGCCCCGGCGCTGAAAAACCCAGCGAAGTTCGCGCTCCAGGCGATAGGCAGAAACTGTCTTGCGTTGGCTTGATGCTGTGGTTGATAGGGAGAGGGTTTATCAGCATACTCATCACGTACTTTCAAAAGGATGAGGACAATGGAAATGAGCCCCATTAGCGAGGAAACGAATACGAAAGGCATGGCGGTTCCAAGGCTGTAAAGCGCTCCTCCGGCTAACGGTCCGACCAGAATTCCAAGCCCCCAGCAGACATTGTACTTTCCCAATGTATTCAGCAACTCGGACCGATCCTTGCCACTACCCAGCCAGGCTTGCTTGGAAGGCCAGAGTCCGGTGAGTGAAAGACGAATAATTCCGGAAAGCAGGAGAATCTGGATGACCGTAGAAGCAAAATTGAAGAGGAGCACCAAGGGACGGTCAGGGAGCTCGCAACGATCATGGTTCTGCGGTATTCCAGACGCTCCGACAACCTGCCGGAGACTACGGAACCGAGGGAGTAGACCAGAAAGCTTACAGCACCGATGAGCCCCAATTCATTGTAGGTTGCTCCCAGTTGCAGAGCTAAGAGAGGAACGGCGATTCCAACCACGCCGAAGCCGGCGTCGATCACAAAGGAGATGGCGTAGAGAAACGGTTCTTTCTTCATTCTGGGGAATGGGTCAAATCAGGACTTGTGAGAGATTGTGGCCATTACGAATTCGCCGAAGAGGGTTTGGTAGATAGGATCCACCTCGCACAGTGCCTCGGGATGACACTGAATGCCCAAAACAAATGGAGCTCCCGGCATTTCGATAGCTTCGATCACACCATCCGAGGACTCGGCCGACAGGACAAATCCGTCCGCTATACTGTCGATTGCCTGATGGTGATAGCTGTTCGATTGGATGAGTTCCGAACCGAATACCGTGTGCAGAATCGAACCTGTCTTTATATGGATGGTATGCAGGGCAACACTGGTATGGGAAACTTGCCGGTGCTGAATCGGGTTTTGAATCTGGGAGGGAATATCTTGAAACAGGGTGCCGCCTGCCGCAACATTCAGAAGCTGTGCGCCCCGGCAGATGGCCAGAACGGGCTTGGGACGATCCTGAGCTAATATGCGGCGTGTGATATGCAGCTGACTTTCATCACATTCGGGGGAGAGATCTCCGAGAGCCGGATGTGGCTCCTGTCCATAGTGGACCGGTGATATGTCATCTCCACCGGGAAGCAGCGGACCGTCTATGGCAGACTCGATCCGGTCGAGGGATTTCACATCCTCCACGGCAGGAAGTAGTATCGGAACTCCTCCTGCTTGAATGACCGCGTTTACATATTGCTCCCGCACGGTGTGCTCAAGACTGGTGTTCCGATCGTATGGGGCCGGCGTCGTGTGGCGGAACCCACACGCTATTCCTATCATTGGCAGGGGAATAGAATTCTCCCACTGGTTTTACGTACTACGCCAGAAATCATGGTGCTCCGTCAAGGGTTCAAATTGTGCCACCTTGCTGGTGTGAATCCGATGTGTCTCGATAGAAGCTGTGCTGTACGTGGAGGACGCCGAAACCTCAGGCTTGCGGTCCAGTGCCGCAGTTTCGCTCGTCTTCTTCTGCTTCGCTCTTCTTCGTGCCTGCTGCGCCCGGTCTTTTGCAAGTTTATCCTGAAGCGAGGAGAGGATGTCCACGATCTGGTTGGTGTTCTTGATCTGACGGGCGGAGAGTAATTCGAAGGTCTCTCTTGCATTAAGTTCATCCGCACTCTTGCCTCTCATGTCGAACCCGACACTGGCAAGATAATCCAGTGTTGAACTGTTTCCTAGTCCGGCATTTACGGTTGCTCGGTTGACCCCGAAGGCGTCCATAATATCTGAGACTTGCCTCCGGTTTACAAGCCTGTCAAGAGATACGCCTGTACTGCGCATTACTCGCCAGGGGGACCACCAGGCGCCTCCGGAACTCTCCAGTTCCTGGACAGTTCGACGAATCCGGATCTTGGCTTCGTCCGCCTGACGTTGGAATGTGTTGGGGCGTTCGGTTCGCTGCTTCGCCATCTCGAAGTCTTTCTGAGCAAACTTGGGTTGCTGCAAGACAGTAGCTGGTTTGGGTGGTGCCGCAGGTGTGACAGTAGCGACTTCCTGTTGTCTCTGGTTCATTACGTAGTTTACTGCGACTGCGGAGAGTCCGGCGGAAAAGATCACCAGGAGGGCCATGCCCAGGATCAGGGGAAGCTTTCTGGATCGGTCTCTGGTGGCAACAGCATTCCGCTCACGTCCCCGGATCATCCGTCTTTGATCTGTAATGGGTATGAGTCGTTTCTTGCCTTTCTTGCGTGTGGCTGTAGCCGCTCCTCCGCCTCCCGATGATACTCCTGCTATCAGGTCCTCGGGGCGCAACGCGTCGTCCTCATCTTCAATACCGTCATCCAGCATCAGATCGTCGAACTCGTCCATATCGCTGTCGAGACCCAGGTCATCGGAGTCTTGAGAGTCTGTGGCTGACTGATCGTCCCCCAAGCCTTCGGCAAGCAGGTGCTCGGCCTTCTGAAGCTTGATAAGATTCGAGATCTTCTTGGGTACCTGGTACTCCACATCCATAACATCCAGCGGACGTGAAAAATAATCCGTTGCGCCTGCCCGTATCGCTTCCTCGATCTGGTCGTTCTCGGTGCTGTTGACGACTATGGGGATGCTCGGCAATTCCTGGCTGGATGAAAGCCGTTTGAGAAACGAAGCTGCATCTCCGGTGTTGCCGTCCAGGTTCATCAGGATGAGGCTGGCGTTCTGAGAAGAAAGGGTTTCAAGGGCTTTATCGGTCGTGTCGACTTCGATGTAATTATAGGTTTCGTCCGATACGTCCAGTGCGTCCTTGAACAACGTGCGATTGTCTTCGTCATCATCCAAAAGCATGATGGTGCCGGTAATGCTGCCTGCCTCCTCCCCACCGGAAACAATACTCTCCTGAACGCTTTTGAAGCCGTCGAGAATGTCGTCATCCAGCAACGAATCGTCACCTGACTCCGGAGCGGGTTCTCCTGTAGCCAAGATGTGGGCAACATCCTTTTCAACTCCCACGTTCAAGTTCTCATCGAACAGGTCACCAAGATCGTCGTCATCTGTGGCATCGACTTCCTCAGGTGACTCGTCATCGGTGTCCAAGTCGTCGAACATCGAATCAAGATCGTCGTCTCCTTCTTCGTCCAGGTCCAGGCTCATCTCATCGGAGACATCATCGCCGGCGTCGCTGTCGTCCAGGCCATCCAGAAGCGAATCAAGGTCGTCGGAATCTTCATCCGAGGCTTCATCCAGAGCGCCTGAATCTAGATCATCCAAAAGATCGTCCAGATCTCCTGCGCCTTCCTCAGATTCCTCTTCTTTGTCCTCAGCCCCTGCGTCCACATCCTCCAGGAGGGTTTCATCATCCCCAAGTAATTCCGCGACGTCCTCTTCTGAAACTTCCTCCTCTGCGACACCTTCTTCGGTTTCCGAATCACCGGCTGCATCCTCATCAATGATGTCCTCGATCAATTCATCAAGCTGATCGTCCGGACTTTCATTGTCCTTGGCTTCGTCCAGATCCAATTCCGACACATCTTCATCAGATTGCGTGGATTCATCGCTGCTTCCGTCTTCCGACTCAAGTGTTGTTTCCTCGACCTCTGGCTCCGGAGTTTCTGTATCATCCTCCTCAGCCGGTTCCAGTTCTAGCTCAATCTCCGCCTCAACGTCCTCAGATTCCGCGGATTCAGTGTCCAGTCCTTCGAGTAGTGCATCTAGGTCCTCTTCCGTGTCGTCGGTCGCTGCGGTTTCCTCGTCGCCGGAACCCTCTTGTGTTTCATCTGCGTCCGAGACTTCTTTGTCATCTTCGAGTAACGCTTCAATTTCTCCTGCAAGGTCCTCTTCACCTTCCCCTGAAGAAACATCCTCATCCGCTGTCTCTTCCAGGACCGATTCCAGATCCTCTACGACCACCTCTTCTGTCGATTTTTCGGGTGTGTCATCGGTGTCGATCTCTTCAGTAGATGAAACGTCCTCACCATCCAGTTCCGCCAAGAGAGACTCCGGGTCTTCATCGATTTCTTCGGAGTCCACATCGGATGATGCTTCGACATCCGAGGAATCGTCGGTCTCATCCAACAGGGTGGCCAAATCCTCGGGTTCATCCTGTCCATCGAGGTCGGACAATAGAGATTCCAGATCGTCTTCTGTAGACTCCTCCTGCTCATCGGTGGCACTCTCTTCAGGTTCTCCGTCTGCCTGATCCACATCAGCGATGGTGTCCTGATATAGAAGGTCGTTCATCTCGTCACGCTCGGCTTCTGAGGGTGCCTCATCCGTCTGAGTTTCCTCTGCAGGAGCATCAACGTCTGATTCCATTTGATCGATCAGGGCCTCCATGTTATCCATATCGCTGGCATCGGCTTCACCTTCAGAAGGCCCTTCGTCCGAATCATCGACACCGTCCAGGTTGGACAATAAAGATTCTAGATCTTTCGTGTCCTCGCTGCCCGAGTCGCCGACCAGTGCGTCGAGAGTTTCTTGGTCAAGAGACGCTTCGCGTTCCTGATTCTCAGGGGGAGTTGGGGTTTCTCTTTCGTCTGGCATGATGATTTCCTCGAATGGACTATTGGGGTCCAGTTTTTGACCCCATGGGGGAATCGCACCTACCACTTGAAATTTCGAAAATGGTTGGTGCGGACGGCCCTAAGTACACTGTTTATATGTTCTTTATGTGAGCTCTATTTATATCGACGAAAAATATTGCCGCTTTAATGTTATCTTGGAGAAAACTCACATAACCTCTATGAGTCTAACGGGTTATTGCAGATTACCTCAAATGGAAAAGGGGCCCTCTGAGCCCCCTCCCATCACCGCCCCGAATCCGGGGATTATTTCGATATCTATTCTCCTTCTACTTCCTCACCCATAGGATTCAGGATTCGATCGATCTTGTCTTCGCAATACTTCTTATTTCTCCTGTCCTTCAAACCCTTTTTGTAGTTCGCAATGGCCTTTTCCTTCCAACCATCGGGGCGCCACGCATCAAAAACATCACCCATCAACACATGAGCGGGCACTCTGAATTTGGAGGAGCCAGTTGCTTTTCTGGCAGCATTCAGTGCATTCTGGTAGTTTTTCAACTCGAAATGTGCGGATGCCAAGCGGTACTGGGCTTCGGAATTTCTACCATCGAACTTGAGTGCCTGAGTGAAGGCTGAAACCGCGCTTTTGAAATGCTTGCGTTGTGTGTGGGCAAAGCCCAGGGCAATGTAGACTTTTGCTTTGCGATTCTTCGGTGATACGGTGACAGCCTTCTGGAGCATGGTAACAGCTTTGGCGGCCTGCTTTGTGGAGGTGTATACCTTCCCCAGGTTGATGTAAGCGTGAATTGTACTCTTGATCTTGCAACTGGGATCGCTGTCGATAGCCTTCTTATAACTCCGAATCGCTTGGCTGTTCTTTTTTGTGATGCGGTAAAGGTCACCCAGTGCCCGGTGTGCTTTTGCATACTTGGGATTCAGATCGGTGGCAGTGGTGAAGGCATTCCTGGCTTTCGTGTAATTCCTGGCAGACCTATGGGCGAGGCCCAGGTTGTAGAATACCGTTGCATCTGTGGGATCAAGCTGGGTTGCATTTTCGTATTGTGCAGCAGCCTTTTTGTAGTTCTTCTGCCTGTGATAGCCACTCCCGTGTTTGACATATGCGGCCTTCAGCAGGTCTCTGACTTTGCCCTCCTGAAAATCCGGATTGACTTCCAGAAGGCTTTGAAAGCTCGACTGGGCCTTCTCATACTCCCTTAAAGTTGTGAGCTGTAACTGACCCAACTCGTAGTAGGCTTCCACATAATCCGGTTTTACTCCGACGGCCATCTGAAAGGATTCAACTGCCTGCGGGTAGTTTCTCAGCTTCTGATAGGTCTTGGCCATGCCTCGATAGGCCTGCGCATTTTTTGCATCTAGCTTCACCGCGTCTTCAAAGGCTGCCAGGGCATCCTGATAGCGTCGTTTCTTGAACAGGTCCTGGCCGGAATTGTACTTCTCGGCGGACTCCGGACTGACCTGTGTCCAGGCAGGTTGCACGAGTAAGACAGCAGAGAGGACAACGGCGGTAAAAACTCGCAAAAGCATGAAATGGACCTCGTATATTTTTTTCAGTTTAAAGGCTAACCCAACAGGCGCACAGTAATATTGCTAATTTCGCTTACCCTGTCAAGCGCTTTAATATATAACAACATATGCACAAAAGGCTATCATAATTTCCCGTAGGAGATCACGACAGCCTTTGTGAATGTTAATCAGATGAGCAGACGTTGCGGCCTATTCATGCAGCTTGAAGGTGATCGCCTGAGTCATCCATACGTTTACCGGTTTGTCATTCTGCATGGCCGGCGAGAAGACGAACTGCATCACGGCGTCGATGGCGGCCTGGCGGAAGATCTCCTGCCCCCTCAACACCTGTACTTGTTGAACTCGTCCATTCCGGCCTACCATAAACTTGACAAAGACCTTTCCCTCGAGTCCGGCCTTCCTTGCAATTTCAGGGTATTTGGGTTTTACGTTTTTTTTCAGCGCGGGTTTTTCTTCCACCTTCCAGAACTCCAGGATTTCCTCCTCTTCGGGAGCATCCGTGGAACCAGGTGGTGGTGGCGGTGGCAAATCTACCGGGGCCTGATCGAAGTCCAGGTCGGTCGTCTCAATGGTTACGTCATCCGGGACATCGTCACTCTCGGTCTCGATGGGAACCGCGGGCCTTGGGGGTGGGGGTGGACGCTGGATCTGCCTGGTTTCAGGGATATCCTCCATCTGAATGATGATCTGATCTTTCTTTCCGGCACCGGCCTGGATTTCGAAGGTGGGAAAGAGGATCGCCGCCAATGCATGCAGGAAAAAGGATATGCCGGTGCTCAGCCAGAACACCTTCCGATAGCTCTGCTTTAGATCATGTTCCGGATTCTTTGTCCGGATTACATCCTTGCCGCGAATGTAGGCCATCGGTTTATCACCTCTCTTTGTCGGTGGCGAAGTTCACCCTCAGGGCATCCGCCTTTCTGAGCTCTTCCAGGACCCTTGATACGATCCCGTATGGAGCCCGTACATCGCACTTCAACGAAACTATGAGTCTTGGGTTAACACGCCTGAATTCGTAAAATGTGGCGGCCACCGCACCCATAGGTGCGAGTTTGTCGTTGATGAAAACTTTTCGGTCTGCGGACACCCAAACATAATTGATGTGTCTACGCATCTTGATTTCTTCGACCTTTTCAGCTTTCGGAAGTACAATGCCAGGTATCCGGTATCGGACAAAGACCGTGGTTACCATGAAGAAGATAAGAAGCAGGAATGCAATATCTGCCATTGAGCCGGTTGGGATTGAGCTTTGCACCCCTGACTTTTTCACAAAGTCTGGCATGGACGATTCTCCTGATTCGGGCGAAACAACTTACTTCTCGGGTGAAGCAAGTGAGATTCGCTTTGCGCCCGAAAGTTTAACTTCATCCAAGACATCAATAAATGTTGTGTACGGAGTTTCCTCATCCGCTTTGAGAGAGATGATGAGTTTCTCATTCTCTCGAAGACGGCGATCCATTTCAGCCCTTAATCTTCCGAGGGGAATCTCCGATTCCAGGTTGATCAAAATATCGCCCACTGAGTTGACCCAGATATTGCAGATATTCTTCTTCTGAATCTTTTTGTTCTCCCCAGCCGGCGGGAGCTGCATCCCTATGCCTTTGTCCTGGTTCATGGTGGTTGTAACCAGGAAAAACACGATCAGGAGGAAGGCGATGTCCGCCATCGAAGAGGTCGGAATCTCGGGATTTGATTTGTTCCTTCGCTGGACCCCTGACTTCTTGGCCATGACTTACTCTCCTTCTGGTGAGTCGTAGCCGGCCTGGATCAGCTCATCGACGAACTGGGTGGAACTCTCCTGCATGTCGATGATGATCTTATCGATCTTGGAGACGAAGAAGTTATGGAAGGCCTGGATCGGAATCGCAATCACGAGTCCGGATGCTGTTGTGATTAGGGCTTCTGAGATACCGGAAGCCACAATGCTTGGCTCCACGTCGCCTGCCTGGGCAATAGCGTCGAAGGCGCCGATCATACCACTCACCGTTCCCAGGAAACCAAGGAGCGGGGCAATGTTGGCCACAGTGGATAACCAGACCATTCCCTTTTCAAGAAAGGCCATTTCGATTGCGCCAGATTCTTCAATCGCCTTTTCTACGTGGTCAATTCCTCGGTCCAGTCTGAGCAGGCCGGCATGAATTACCGAAGCAACCGGGCCTTTATGGTTGGAACAAACCTCGGCAACGCCTTCGGGACCGCGCTGTTTCAAGGCTTCCTGAACTTCAGCAAAGAATTCTCTGGTGTTGATCGAAGATTGGCTGAGAGACCACAAACGCTCAAAGCTTACTGCAATTCCAAAGAGCAGCATGATCAGTAACGGCCACATAAAAGGGCCACCATCAAAGAAAAGCTCAAGCATGCTTCATCCCCCCAGGTGCTTTGGATCGTCAGTGGCTGGTCCCAAAAAGGCTTCTTTTATATTCACCATAAAGGGCCACTCACCATCGCCGGTTGGAAAAAGTTCAAAGACGGAATTGTCTCTGAATTTGGATTATCAAAGTGACTAAAATGATGTGCTATAGAAACATTTCTTCAAGATATAAAGAATATTGTCAACATCCCATTACTTTTTACCTTCAATATCCACCTCCTCTTCTTTCTTCTTTGTTTTGTTGAAGAACTTCTGCCGCATTTTCTCTTCTTCAGTGATGGGCGGATCGAGTTCGTCGATCATTCGTTTGGCATTACCTGTCCATTGCGGATCTTTCTTCGCCCTCTTGAACCATTTGAGCGCGTCCATCGAATCTGCTTTCGCGGCAGACTTCTTCCATTTGTCGTAGAAGTATTGCCCTTTCATATAATTTAACTTACCGCTGCCTGGATCCAGCTTGAGCCCCTGATTGACCAGTCGGATGGATCCGGTGGAGTCCACCAACCGTTCAATAACGCTTAGATTATTCGGTTGGAGCTTCAGCATTTTCCTCAAGAGACTGTTTTGGTATCTCTGGTTTTTGCCGAGATCCTTCCCAAGGGTTAGCAGCTGGTCCAGATAGAGAAAATTGTCGGGCTCAAAATCGTGAAGTTTTGTATATGCCTCAAAGGCTTTTAGTTTCATGTCTTTTTGCACATACATTTGAGCCAAGGTTTGTAAGGTGGCATAGTCCTCAGGGTTCATTTCAAGCACTTTTTCCATTTGAACAAGGGCTTCATCATCCTCGCCGGTATGCAATGCAAGCTTGGCTATGGTGTCCTGGACGTCGGGGTCTCCCGGTGCCAGTTCGCCCCAACGGCGGGTATGAGTCAACGCCGTCTCAAAATCTTCCTCTTCAACATACAGTGTTACGAGGTGATGGAGATACTGCTTTTCCTTTTCAGGTGTCTGGGCAATGTCCAGCAGGATCTCATAGACTCTTATCGCTTCCGGTCTGTTCTCCTGTAGAACGTAGAGCTGACCCAGGAAGTAATATGCATTTTTCGCGTTTGTCCCTGCCGGATTCAACTGGATGGCTGTGGTGAACCAGTTGATGGCCTCCTCAACCTTTTCGGTTTCATTATACAACCTACCCAAATAGTAGGCAGCCTTGGGGCTGGTCGGATTGAACTTCCAGGATCTTGTAAGTTGTATCTCCGCATCTTTATACTGCTTGTTCTTCAAATACCTGTAGCCGAAGGACAAGTGCTTCTTCGATTGCTGCAAAGAGTCGACTGGCGCTTGTTCGGGTTCTTCTTTCTTCTTTTTTCTTTTTGCCTCTGTAGTTGGCACTTCGCTCATCACGAAGGACCCACAGATGAGGGCAACAATGAGATAACGAATGTTGGATTTCATCGCGAGGGTACTCCTTGGCAGGCTCCTGGTAGAATTACAGCCAGGCCTTGGGGTCGATTCAGTCTAAGGATGAAGATTTAAGCCTTCAATAACACTGAAGATAGACCACTATTCACCAGAACAAAGGCCAAATCTAATGAATAGAAAATGGGATGTCAAGGTAAAATCAAGGATCCTTGAAGGGGTGCTTTTTGAACGAGCAAAGGCAAGTAAAAGTTCCGTGAGAAAAGACCTGGGGTAGGATACAAACCATTGTTTTAAAAAGCTTTATGATTCTTTCTTGTGGGGGTTATCAGCCTACTGTAGCGTCGAAACTTGAGCCTGTATCATTGTCGGTTGATTGGTTCCCGACATTGTCGAGCATTCGATCCACATCCGCTCGTTTTCTGATGGCGGCTTCAAGATTTTCGATCAGATGACTGGTGGCGCCGGCTGGTGCAGCGGGGCGGTGTTGATGCGGACCAAGTTGTGCCATATTCCTGAGCAATGATACTTCCTTGGATAGGATCTCTATGGTTTCACTTTGCAGCCAGGCAATATCCAGATAGGAGTTGAAGTGGGATTCCCTGGATAGCAGCATGTGTTCGGCCTCCAAGAGGACAGGCAGTACGGTTCCCTCCCTGTCCCGGTTCTGCAGGATCTGGTAACTGGCTAGCGACCCGGCGATTCGGGCGTCGATTTCATCACATCTGTCCTCTGCATCCAGTATGGAAAGAACGGCGTCCTCTCTCAAAGGCAAAGACCTTGTTCTCTTTTTCCTCTTTTGGCGCCTGCGCTTTTTGCGACGTGCCTCCATAAAATCAAGTATTCGATCGCCCTTCACCCACGCCAAAAGGATGGGTGTGAGCACCAACACTGCAAAGAGTAACTTGGATAAAACAGGCATATCCGGCTGCACTCCAGTTAGTTTCCGGGATCGACCGTTCTTTGAGGATTATAAGTCGAGCAACCAAGGGGGTCAACATGATTCTATACAGAAAGAATTGTCTTTAAAAGACTTGTAGCAATAAGGTAGCGCTGTCTGTGCAACTTCGATTGTCATGTTGTCCGAAAAAGGCGTTGACACCTTAAATCGATTCCCGTAGATTTGTCCATTCTATTCTTGGTACGCAGGAGAATATACCCGCTTAAGGGGCCTGGATGGCCACGAAGTTGCCCAATCGTGATTTCGCATCCCATGCCGGGGGCTTGAGTTGCTGTTACCAGAACCCCGGTGAGGCCGGGTACGGTTTGACGCAAACCCCTTGATACGTCTGTCAAGGGGCTTTTTTGTATCCAAAACTTGCCTGATTTCCACTGATTTTGCTCAGATGAATCTTCCGGTTAAGAAGGATGTTCCAGATCCTATCTGAAGGGAGGCTGTATGGACAAGTCCACTGACAAGATTATCAAAGAGGGTTTGACCTATGGAGACATTTTGCTGGTTCCCGGTAAATCCGAAGTGTTGCCCAAGGAGGTCGACCTGGGAACCAGGCTCACCAATCGAATCAGGCTGAATATTCCTTTGGTCAGTGCTGCAATGGACACTGTAACCGAGGCCAGGTTGGCGGTGGCAATGGCTCAGGAGGGTGGTATTGGGGTTGTCCACAAGAATCTGACAGTCGATAAACAGGCAGAAGAAGTGGAAAAGGTAAAACGCTCAGAGAGTGGGATGATTGTGGATCCCGTGACACTTTCTCCGGAAGATTTCATCCACGAGGCCCTCGAACTGATGTCCAAGTACCGGATTTCCGGTGTCCCAATCGTTGATCGAAGCAAAAAGCTTGTTGGTATATTGACGAACCGCGATCTGAGATTCGAAAAGAATGTGGGCCGCCAGGTGGCAGATGTGATGACCCAAAAGGACTTGGTGACCGCCAGGCTCGGTATTTCGTTGGAAGAGGCTCAGGAAATTCTTCAGGAGCACAGGATCGAAAAGTTGCCGGTGGTGGATGGCCAGGATATTCTGAAGGGTCTGATTACAGTGAAGGACATTGAGAAGAAGACACAATACCCCAATGCGTGTAAAGACGATATAGGCAGACTTCGTGTTGGCGCAGCGGTTGGGGTAGGAGGCGACTCCGAAGAACGTATCCGAGCGTTGGTTGAAAGAGACGTGGATGTTATTGTTGTGGACACCGCTCACGGACATTCGCACGGTGTTCTTGAGGCAGTTGAAAAGGTTAAAACGGATTATCCGGATACGGAGATAGTTGCCGGCAACATTGCCACAGGAGAGGCAGCCAAGGATTTGATTTCTGCAGGGGCGGATGCCATCAAGGTAGGTATGGGACCCTCAGCCATCTGCACTACCCGGGTCATTGCCGGAGTCGGGATTCCACAGATTACCGCTATTATGGATTGTGTGGAAGTGGCGCAGGAGGCCGGTGTTCCCGTTATAGCGGACGGAGGCGTTACACAGTCCGGGGACATAGCAAAGGCAATCGCAGCAGGCGCAAACTCTGTAATGATCGGTTATCTGTTTGCCGGGACGGATGAGAGCCCGGGCGAAACAGTCATCTACCAGGGCCGAACATTCAAGGTCTACCGGGGGATGGGTTCTCTGGGTGCAATGCAGAGGGGGAGCAAGGACCGGTATTTTCAGGGAGATGTCGAGACCGAAAAGCTCGTCCCTGAAGGAATAGAGGGTCAGGTTCCTTACAAGGGTTCCATCTCTGGATTCATATACCAATTGGTCGGCGGACTTAGGGCGGGAATGGGGTATTGTGGCACGCGCAACGTCGAAGAGTTGCGGCTTAATGGAAAGTTCGTAAAGGTAACTTCCGCCGGAGTAAGAGAAAGTCACGCCCACGATATTTCCATTACAAAGGAGGCGCCGAATTACAGGTTGCAATAGGCGTTGAATCACAACAAAGATACGCATCGCCTGTAAGCGTAGTGTCTGCGATGATGGTCTATCCACCTTGGTCTAATTCCAACAAGAATGAAGATAGGGCTTGATTCTTTCGCTGCATCGGGCTTATATTCTCGCTTAGAATAAATCAACAAGAAGAATTACAAACGGAGCGTCCGAGGGAGGCTAGCCTCCCTCGATCTTTAAAGAAGGAGGTGAATGCGATGGCAAAGAGAGCCGCCAAGAAGCCAGCGAAAAAGGCTGCAAAGAAGGCCGCCAAGAAGCCTGCCAAGAAGGCCGCCAAGAAGCCTGCCAAGAAGGTTGCCAAGAAGGCCGCTAAGAAGCCAGCGAAAAAGGCTGCCAAGAAGGTTGCTAAGAAGCCTGCAAAGAAGGCCGCCAAGAAGCCTGCAAAGAAGGCCGCCAAGAAGCCTGCAAAGAAGGCCGCCAAGAAGCCTGCAAAGAAGGCCGCTAAAAAGGCTGCAAAGAAGGCTAGAAGAAGGTAGATTAGGTATGTTATTGTCCCCTGGTTTTCAGGGGATTGGTATATGAATAAAGCCTCCGCAAAGCAGCGGAGGCTTTATTCGTTTGTATATGGCCAACCCTTTTCTTGATGGTTATGCTGTTGACATTTGGGTGCGTGAGGCTAAACTTTCGGACCCTTAAATCCCTCTCCCAATAGGAGCAAGCGTCGAAGATCTCAAGGATTTTGCAAACCTGACGATATTATTTGTGGAGTGCCATATCAGGACGTGCGATCCCTAGGACCAGAAGGTTCTTCCCCGAACCAAAGGAATTGCCATGAAAAACTTGAAGCTGCGACTGACATTGATTGCCGTTGGCCTGATCCTGGTTTCAATGCTTCTTGGGCTGCTTGCGCCTCGCGTGGCGCTTGATGCCTCAGACCAGATCAAAGACGAGCATCTTGCGGTGGCGGCCTTTGTTTTTCTAGGACTATGTGGTGTACTGTTTCATGGGTTGGTAGAACGAGCATTGAGCCCGGTGATGAACCTTTCNGACAATNTTGTAAGGATGCGAGCCGGAGACCTGAATCCGCGGCTGCCCGTGGAAGGCTCTGAAGAAATGCAACAACTCGCTCATACATTCAACGATATGCTTGAGGATTTGGAGATCCAGATTAGGGACATTACGGAGGAGAAATATTCGGCAGAAAGAGGAAGGCACTTCCTGCAGGTGCAGCTCGAGACAAGTCAAAAATTCAAGGCAGCTTTGGATGTGGCCCCGGTAGGGATTCTTCTGGCCGATCACGATCTGAATATTATCTATCAGAATGAGGCCTCGGAAACTGGATTTCTGCAATTTACCGACCAGCTGTCCTGGAACACTGACATAGTGGTTGGACGCTCTCTGACCCTTCTCTACGAGGATGAGGAAGAAGCGCGAGGAATACTCAGCGATCAGGATCGCCTACCTTATGAGTCCAGTGCACGCGTTGGACCCTATAGCCTCCAGCTAATGGCGGTACCAATCACTTTGGAGGAAGGGGATTATCTGGGTCCCCTGCTAATGTGGGATACAGTACTCGAGTCGGCAGATTCCGAAGGGGATGAATTCGAATTGATGGCCCATGATCCTGATATCCAGGACCTTGATGAAGATATGGGACTGACTCTGCTGGCTGAGGAGATGGAAGTGGAGGAACAGGAGGCCACTGCTTCTGTTGAAGAGGCGCAGGCTTCTCCCATCCAGGATCCGGATTCGTTCAAACGTGGGGCCACCCTGGTTGGCAGAAGTGTACGCTTGATTAAAGATCGGATTTCGACGATTTCCTCTATGGTGGAGGCTCTATGTAATGAAGGTGACAGTCTCCGAAAGAGTCTGGAAGAGACCCGACAAAGAACGCAGAATGCAGCATATATAACCTCCGAAAGATCTGAAGTCCTGTGGGATCTGGTAAATGAAATGAACGGTGTCGGTGAAAGGTCCAAGGCATCAAATACGTTGGTAAAGCGNCTCAAAAAGGGGCTCAACGATGCAGACAAGATATCTTCTTCCGTTACTCATCTCGCAGACTCGATCGACCATCTTGTCCTGGAGGCCAGATTAGAGATAGGGAGAGCTGGCGACGCGGGTTCCGGTATGAAGGTGGTGGTGGACGAAATTCAGAAGCTCAGTGGAGAAGCCACCAGGTTGAATAAGGATGTGGAGACCAAACTCGACAAGATCCGAAATGAGGTCGAGGATATGGTCAGTTTATTCAATGAGGACCGGCGAGAAGCACGTGCGGGAGGACGTCTGGCAAGGAGGGCGGAACATGCACTCGGGCGTATCGAACGAGATCTGACCGAGGNGGATGAAAGGACGGACTTGCTCGCAGAGATGGGTGTGGGCCAGGCGGAGATTGGTTCTCACGTTGCCAGCCAGTTGGAGAACTTAGGTGAGCTGGTGAATGTGACCGTCAGGGTTGCTAGGAAACAGGTTCGGCTCGTGAGAGACTCAGGTCTCGGGTCAGACCAGGGCCCGGGTGTACCGATTCGGGAAATCTGAACCTCCAACACAGAAATGCAACCTAGGGGACAGGTCGATTGACCTGTCCCTTATTATTTGTTAAGTGAGATATAGACGCTCCCTTGACAGTGGTTATCCGATTGATTATGCTTGAACCTCAACACAGGTTCTTATCTAGGGCAGGAGTACGCGTGTCGAGTTCGAGGCAAGAATCAAACGATATCGGGGACATCGAGCATCTCCTGGAAGCTCTTGAAACGGCGATAGAGCAGCTAGACTCGACACAACTGGGCGGGATCTACAGCGAAAACGCCGTCGCTTTGTTCGCTGGCGCCGGTCCTAGGGTTCGTGGCAGGTCAGAAATCATACAAACATGGAATCGTCATCTTTCGCGCTGGTCGAGAATCGAACTGGCTCGGCGGGATACTGTCATACGCATTCGAGGAGAGGTTGCCTGGGGGACCTTCCTGTGGGGTGGTAGCGGATGGGCGGGTGAGCAGAAGTATCGCGTGGAAGCAGAGCGGTGGAGTATTGTATGTGTTCGAGAAAGTGGCGAATGGAAGTTTGAACAAACGCATACTTCTCTACCCTACATGGACTGGGAATCTCTTAGAACCGATGCATAGATGACCGGCACCCTTTTGAATGTGTCCACAGTTATCATTGAGAGCAGCTTAGGTCTTGTCCTCGGCAAGTATCTGACCGAGCACCTCAGAGATACGGTCATTGAAGGGTTTGGGGTTGCTCACCCTGGTCATTGGAATGCATATGACCCTCAAGACGGGCAACATTCTTATCTTGATGTGTAGTATCCAGGTTGGCGGCATCTGTGGCGAAGTGCTGGATTTGCAGGGCCGCCTGGACCGGCTCGGAAAATCTCTCCAATTCCGGTTTTCCACAGGTGATACTCGCTTCAGTGAAGGTTTCATTACGGCCAGCATTGTGCTCTGTGTCGGACCTATGACCGTTCTCGGTTCTATCCAGGGCGGTCTCTCGGGTGATTACCAGTTGCTTGCCGTAAAGTCGATGCTGGATGGGTTCNCATCGCTGGCACTTGCGGCAGGTTTCGGTCCAGGGGTTCTCCTTTCTGCAATTACTGTACTTCTGTTTCAAGGGGGCATCACCCTTGATGCAGGCTCCTTCGAAGTTATGTTGTCTCCTGCCATGTATTGATGAGATGACTGCCTCAGGTGGATTGATGATCCTGGGCATAGGGTTTGTGATTCTGGACATTACCAGGCCAAGAGTCGCAAATTTTCTCCCGGCGCTTGTCATCTCTCCGGCATTGATCGGGGGGGTAAACTGGTTTACTGCCTATAGGACGATCGATTAGATGCCAAACCAACTTTCAGTTCCCAATCCCATCCCTTCATTGGGGCACGCGCGTCCAAGCATATCCACTCTCACGTCGATTCAGGGCATTACTTCAAATGCAAACGGGGCGACGAGTTCTACCCGAGCCGCCGGGATTGATCTGATTACCAGGGTGTTGAACACCAGTGGAATCAATGGACTTGGCGGGCATGTCGATTTTACTGCCTAGGAATGATGGTTTGTCGGAATCGATGCCCCGGTAGGATACACCGCCGGGGCATTTTTCTTGTTCAATCTGGTCGACTTCTTGCGTTTGTAAACATCCTCCATTATTTTGTCGTTCAGCAGATCGCATGAAGAAGTGCCAATTCTTGAGACCATGGACTATGGCTGATCTTCCCGAAACAGTCTTGCAGTTTGGTGGGGGCAACTTCCTAAGGGCCTTTGCAGATCTGTTCATAAACCAGGTGAATCAGACGCCCACACCGGTAGGCGGTGTTGTTGTGGTTCAGTCTACAGACAGCGACAGAGCCGAGAGGATAAACAGCCAGAAGGGCTGTTATCATGTAGTTCTCAGGGGTCTCGATGAGGGTTGCAGAGTTGACAAGACCATTGAGGTGGGATGCATCAGCAGGGCGATCGAAGCCAGGAACGCGTGGACCCGTATTGTTGACGTTGCACAGTCTGAAGACCTCCGGTTCATTATCTCCAATACCACGGAGGCAGGTCTATCGTTGACCGAAGAGGACAGACGCGATGGTGTTTTGCCAGTTTCTTTTCCGGCGAAGTTGCTTGTATTGCTGGAATCCCGTTTCCAGGCAGGTTGCCCCGGAGTCACCGTCCTTCCGTGTGAGTTGGTGGAGAAGAATGGAGATTGTCTTCGCGGCCTAGTACTAAAGCAAGCAGACCGGTGGGGCCTGGATGCTGACCTGCGCGACTGGNTCGAGCAGAAGGTAATATGGCTCAACACACTTGTGGATCGCATCGTCAGCGGCCGTCCTGATCAACATCCTCTCTTGATGGACGATTCTCTGTTGACGGTTGCGGAGCCCTATGCGATGTGGGCCATCGAGCAGGCCTGGAAATGCGAAAGGATGTTTGAGCACCCCGCAATCAGACGTGTCGAGGATGTTGCCCCATTTTCATTGCGAAAGGTTCGTATTCTGAATGCCGCGCATATCGCCCTGGTTCTGAAGGCGATGCCACTGGGCATAGGGACTGTCAGGGAGGCAATAGAACATCCGAACATTGGGTCCTGGCTGAGACGGCTGCTGTTCCAAGAGATCGTGCCCACCCTCGAGGACGTTGTCGATGAACCTGCAGAGTTTGCAGAGAAGTCTCTCGAACGATTCGCCAATCCATTTCTGGACCATCGATTGGCCGACATCGCGCTTCATCGAGAGGACAAGGTCAGGGTGAGACTCGAGCCCAGCTATCAGGCCTTTGTCTCAAAGTTCGGTGAGAAGCCCCCGATACTGGGTGAACTTCTCGGTCGGTAGATGACAAGGAAGGCCTATAAAACGACATGAAGACAATACTTCTTGAGCAACCAGGGGAATTCAGGAGGATCGAGACGGCGTATCCCGTCTCACCCGGACCTGGCGAGGTCGTCGTGAAGGTGAGTCGTATAGGTATCTGCGGCACCGACTTACACGCGTTTTGTGGCCGTCAACCTTACTTTACCTACCCCCGCATCCTGGGTCATGAACTGGGTGCCGAGATCCTGGAGGTTGGACCAGAATGTAACGGTATCAAGAAGGGCGATCTGTGCTCGGTAGAACCCTATCTCAATTGTGGAGACTGTATCGCCTGTCGTATGGGCAAGACGAATTGCTGCACGCGGCTGGAGCTGATCGGTGTACACAGGGATGGCGGCATGAGAGAGCAAATTCTAGTTCCGGCCAATAGACTGCACAAATCAGAAACACTCTCGGTGGATCAGCTCGCATTGATCGAGATGTTGGGAATAGGGGCCCACGCTGTGGATCGTGGGGGTGTCGAGAAGGACGAGTGGACGTTGGTGATCGGCGCGGGCCCCATTGGGCTTTCGGTTGTTCAATTTGCCCTACTCGCTGGTGCAAAAGTGCTTATTCTCGAACAGAATCCGAAAAGGGTCGCCTTTTGCAGGGAGTGGTTTTCAATTTCTCATTCATTGGACGGTTCAAGTGGCGATATCGTATCGGAACTTCAGGATACGCTGGGTGGCGAGTTGCCCACTGCAGTGTTCGATGCAACCGGAAATGCAGACTCTATGTGCACTGCATTCGACTTTGTGGCAAGTGGCGGCAGGTTGGTTCTTGTCGGCATCGTTCAGGACGAAATTAGATTTCAAGACGCCGAGTTTCATCGACGCGAGATGACTCTTTACAGTACGAGAAACGCGCTTTCCACCGATTTCACAAGGATCATCTCATTGATGGAGTCGGGTGTCGTCAACACGGATCCCTGGATTACACACAGGGCGGACTACACCAATCTCCTCGAGAAGTTTCCCACCTGGNTGGANCCCTCCGAGGGTGTGGTGAAGGCAATGTTAACCATGTAAAACGGTGCAGAGCCCTATGTCATCGGAACGGTATCCGATACCGGGAAACCGGTGTAGAACCGAACAGGAGATAAAGCGGAGCCGATTCGTCACTACGGTTCAGCTTGCCGACAGTGTTTCATCTGCAAAACAATTTGTCGACCAGATCAAGTGCGAGTTCCCTGATGCCAGCCACAACTGCTGGGCGTTTCTGATCGGGCGTCCAGGTGACGCGGGCAATGTCGGAATGAGCGATGACGGAGAGCCACATGGAACGGCGGGAAGGCCCATGCTTACCGTGTTGATCCACAGCGGTGTAGGGGACATAGTTTCGGTAGTCACAAGGTATTTTGGTGGCATCAAGTTGGGTAAAGGAGGTCTGGTCAGGGCATATTCAGACGGCGTGCAGCGTGCACTTAAGAAAATGAGCTTGACCTACCGCGTGCAGTACGCTGCACTCACAGTTACATTGAACTATGCCTCGGTTTCCAGTTTCAAGCTGCTGCTTCCAGACTACGAGGTCATAGTTGTACAAGAAGATTTCGGCAAAGACGTGACATTCAGGCTCAAATTGCCGGTAGAGCATGTAGCAAGTTTCAAAAGGTNGGTAGGGGACCTGACACGCGGTCGGTCGGATTTTGTTGACGAAGAAGGGTTTTGAAAGGAGACAGAAATGGAAAAGGCTGCACTGCTTGGCGGCGAGCCNATCCGAAGGAAGAGTTTTCCGTCGTGGCCGCAATCGGATGGCAGGGACCTGGATCACCTCAAATCGGTATTGGATACCAACCAGTGGGGTGGTACCATCCACGGGCCGAAGGTGACGTCATTTTGCCAGACCTGGGCGAACTACACCGATGCTGATCACGCTGTGGGAATGGGAAGCTGTACAGCAGGGCTGGAATTGTCTCTGAGGGCATTCGGTATTGGTCCCGGTGATGAGGTCGTTGTGCCCGCATATACCTTTATTGCTACGGCCCTAGCCCCATTGGCCACCGGTGCGGACATCGTTTTCGTGGACATGGATCCAAAGACTTTCTGTATGACGTCCGAGGCGCTGGAAGCTGCCATCACACCAAGGACGAAGGCTGTGATCCCGGTTCACTTCGCAGGTCAGGCTGCGGATGTGGAAGGATTGCGAGCGGTTGCCGAAAAGCACGGCCTGAAGGTGATCTGGGACGCCGCGCATGCNCACACNGCCGAGTGGCGCAATAAGATGGTTGGGGGCTTGAGCGATGTCTCCGTATACAGCTTCAACCACGCAAAGAACCTGACCTGTGGCGAAGGGGGTGTGGTAACCACAAACGATGAGGAGCTGGCGGACCACCTTCGTTATTCACTCTCAACCTTTGGGAGAAAGAAGGGGCGTCCCTGGTATGAACATCATTGTCTCGGATTTTCGGATCCTCTGACAGAATTCCAAGGGGCCATCCTAGAGGCCCAGTTCGAACGCCTTGAGGAGCAGAGCCTGAAAAGAGAAGAGAACGCCAGGTTGCTCAGCAGAGGNTTGAGTGAAATCGCCGGCCTTGATCCTCCTTACATCGGCCCTGATACTACGCGCCACGGGTGGCATGTTTTTGTAATGACCTATCACAGCGAGGAATTCCAGGGTCTGTCGATGAATACGTTTCGTGAAGCTCTGGCTGCAGAAGGTGTGCCCTGTGGTGGATACACATTTCCGTTGTATGACAACCCTATGTTTGATGCGGAATCTGGTAGAATCGAAGGTGCTCAGGGCGGGTTCAGGAAGATGCCGTGTCCTGTTACGGAATGGGCCTGTGAATCCGGTGTTTTCAATTTTGCGCAGTCCCTATTGCTGGACGAGCCGGATGGGATGGCTGAGGTCGCTGCGGCCGTTTCAAAGGTGAAAGATAATGCACCGGATTTACTCGGCTGGCAGGGAAGTTAAGATCATATAAGCAATGATAGTGAGAGTTGAGTGCGATGGCGAGGACGCAGGTTCACTAAATACGGAGTTGAAAATGTCTGATACACGCGTGTTTGTTGGGGATCTGACCCGGAAGGAGTTTCGGGAGCGGATGAATGCAGGGACCATCAAGGCGGCGATTGTACCAGCTGCAGCTACCGAGCAGCATAATGAGCACCTGGAGATGATACATGATACACTGCATGTGACCTACATGGCCGAACAGGCTGCCAAGGTTCTGCACCCACAGGTTGTTGTGGCCTCGCCTATCGCCATTGGCGTTTCCGAGCACTGGATGGAGCACGTCGGAACATTGACGGTTCGCCCCGAGGTGTTCTGTGAATATGTTTTCGACGTGTGCCATTCGCTGAAGCGTGCAGGGATCGAGAATATCTTGATCCTCAATGGACATGGTGGTAATGTGAAGCCATTGATGCGCCGGATAGGCGAATATAGAGACAAACTCAAGGTGAATCTGCGTTTCCAATCGTATTGGGATGTGTATGATCCCACTCTTGTGTTTGACCTTATGGAGCACAACCGACTGCCCGGACACGCTTGCGAATTCGAGACATCCACAATGCTGGTACTGGCACCTGAACGAGTACACAAGGAGGATCTGGATCACGAGTCTGCAGCACTGGGAACAAAGCAGAAGGGTGAACAGTTGCTTCAACCAGCTGTTGACGGGGTATCGGAAATCTTGAGAAAAATGATAGCAGGTGAAGATGTAGACGCACCTCCCGTGACGTTCAGGGAAGGTGGTCGAATCCATATGATTACGGGAGACTCGGTCTAGATTCAGATGCTGTCCGCAGAGAATCCCAAGGCAGGGACATATCGATGTCCCTGCCTGAGTTTTTCCAGGTTTGCCACTTAAGGGGTGGGAACGATGACCACAAGGGTCAGGGATTCGCTGATTTTTGTAAGCGCCGCACTTGGAATGGGACTTCTCTTTTTCGACGTGAAGCTGTCCCTATCGGGAGACAATGCGGAATTCGTGATTCTTGGACGTGCCCTGGCGGCGGGAAAGGGTCTGGTGTATCTCAACAATCCCGCGCTACCTCCCGGCACGAAGTACCCTCCAGGCTTTCCTACAATCCTGGCAGCTGCAGATCTCGGATTTCCCGGAAGTATCGCGGCAATGAAGGCCTTCGTGGTGTTAGCCTATGCGATCTCAATTCCTTTCACCTATTTGCTGTTGATACGACACGCTACAAGAGGGATTGCGTGTTCGGTAACTGTTCTTTGTCTGATCTCACCAATTCTGCTGGAATACTCGCATCAGCTTATGTCCGAGGTCCCCTTTCTCTTGGCCTCTCTTGGCGCATTTGTCTGCTTCGAATACAGAAAACCTGGGATTGNCGGGATGNTTCCNACGTTACTTGCGATGATGGCCGCATATTACACGCGAACGGCGGGCGTCGCGGTTATCGTCTCTNTCCTCCTTTTGCTGGCATTGAGAAAAGAGCACAAGCTGCTGGTCATCGTGTCTGTAGGCGCTATTCTGCTTGCCCTTCCCTGGTCAATTCATACCCATATACACGGGGGTAGTCAGTATCTACAGAAGTTCACCAACGTTGATCCATACCGCTCCGACCTGGGCACGCTGAGTATCCTAACTCTACTGGAACGGGTGGGTGAGAATCTCTGGAGTTATTTCTTTAGGATCATTCCCAGCGTAGTCCTCCCGGTGCCATACCTTTCGTATCCGACTACCTCCGAATTTAATTTGCTGCTCTACCTTGTGGCCGCAATTCCGAGTGCGCTTGTGCTCTACTTCCTTTTTGCCGGCCTATGGCTGGAGGGATTGACATCATCCAGAGTATACCTTGGAGTTTACTTTTGCGTTATCCTGCTGTGGCCGAATATCTGGAGTGGCTACAGATTTCTGATTCCGATTGCGCCCCTGCTTTACTTCGCATCGATCTGGAGCGTACAGGAGATCGGGGATAGATTACGTGCAAGGCGAAAATGGCGGCGATGGGTTTCCCTCCTGGCTGCGGTAATGCTGTTCGGCTCAAATGCGGTTGCTTCAGTTGATCTCTATGCAAGAAGGGGAACCCATCCACCAAACTGGGACGCATATTTCAAGGCAGGGGAATGGATACGAGACCACTCATCACCAGATGCCTTGGTGGCTTGCAGGAAGGCGTTTCTGATGCATCTTGTTTCCGGACGTTATACCACAGGATATGTTTGGGGTGAACCGGACGAGGTGGTGGCAGAGATGGAAAAGAGTGGTGTGAACCTTGTCGTATTGGATGAACTCCCATACAATTCCACTCCGGAACACCTCGTTCCAGCATTGAACACGCATAGAGACCGGTTCCGGATTCTGCACCAGATTGCGGATCACGACACCTATGTGCTGGAGCTGGGTCGAATTTCGACGCTTCCCGATTCACAGGACATGGAAGGATTATCCAGAGATGCCCATCAGAGATTACAAGACGGTGATCTGGATGGGGCCTCCACTCTCCTGTCTAGGGCCCTGACACGTGCTCCAACACAGTCCGAACTATGGATTGCATACTTCAATTTGGGCGGAGCATTTCAGCGTAATGGAGAAATGGAAAAAGCCCTTGGAATTTACAATGATGTGGTTGCCGGCATACCTGAATACCCGAATGTCCACCTGAATCTCGGGATTCTGTACTATGATTTGAGGAAGTATGACGCTTCGATTTCGGCATTCAGAAAAGCCATCTCAAATGGGGTGGACAATGCCCGCCTTCGTTATAGCTTGGCCAAAGCCTACGAGCGTTTGGGCGCACTGGAGGGAGCAATAGACGAACTCCTGATGTCACTAAAGTTCAACAGGGATCTTCCTCAGACCTATCTGGCACTTGCGGCTATCCACGAGCAGATGGGGAATGATGTTGGTGCCCAGGCCGCACTGGAAGAGGGATTGGCGCGACTGCCGGGAAACCAGGCGATTTCAAGTGCCTTAAATGCCTTTCAAAGCAATCGGCAACACGACACCAAGGATTGATGATACGGGTCTGTCTGGAACAGCCCGATGAACCTGATCCACCTCCGATACGGTAACTCGCTGCTGGCCGCACTGGCGCGGATCAGGTGCAGACATGATAGATTTCAGCGTCTTTTGAAAGACAAGCCAACTGGTAGGACAATAGAAAACAGAGCGGTTGCCACTGCCAGGGATTACAGACATGTGTATCTGATAAAGCTGGCTGTATCCTCAGTTCTGCCCTGTATCACGGTTCTCCTCAGCTTCGTTATATTCCCCGAGATCAGCTTTACGTCGTTAGGTGCCAGATGGCGCCGGAGGTGATTCACCTCGAAGACATCCCAGAGACCTCTCAGAGAAGATCCGCCCCGAGATCTCAACAGCCCAGTGTTCCACTTGCAGTATATGATGAGGATGCTCCTGAAGATGCGACGATAGAGATAACCGATCTGGAACTTGACAGGATTCCCTTGGACCTGCCCATAGGCAAAGAGGTTTTAGGTATGGATGACCCCCCCGAGGAGGAGGAGATTGTTGAGCTGTGGAAGGTGGAGCAGAAACCGGAATTGATTACGCATATTGCTCACGCTTATCCGGTGCTTGCTCGGAGGGCAGGAATAGAGGGTGTCGTCTATGTCAATTTGCTTGTGGGCAAAGATGGGAAAGTGCTAAGGGCTGAGGTGGTGAAGGGACTGGAGGTCTTCCACGAAGCAGCGCTGGATGCAGTAAAGCAGTTCACCTTCAGTCCTGGAATTCAAAACGACAAGGCCGTCAAGGTGTGGATAACGACACCGCTTCAGTTCACTCTGGTGGAGAATCGTGGTCAATAACCAGAGGCAATGGGCATGTGGGCGAGATGACTGTAAGACGGCTTCTTGTGACTTTCCGATGGCAGAACAGGCAGTCCCAAGGCAGTCCCTTGGACCATCCCTGATTCATTGGTTAATTGTGATAATGACTCGAAGAAAGGCAGAACATGGTGAGCTACATTCTAAGTTTCTGGAACCGGACATTCGACTCCGGGATTCTTGAGTTGTGGCAGGACGTATTCTCCGACAGGTTGTATGACTACAAAATGGACCAGGGCAAACTCGATTCTGTTACCAGCGGTCCAACGTTTTCCGCAGAGGGTGCACTTGTAGCCACTGTAGCCGATCGAGTCGTTGGGTTTGCGCTCGCCACCAGCACAGATGACCGTGCATTCCTGAGTGTCTTGATGGTTCATCCGGAGTGCAGAAGGCAAGGAATCGGTGCAAGTCTCTTGAATCGTTCAGAAACGTTTGTTCGAGACCAAGGCAAGCAAGAGATTTGGGTGAGTTACAAAGGCAATCCTACGTCGTTCACGACAGGTGCGGATGTGAGCACGCCAGGATACTACTATTTGTTGAACAACGGGTTCCGGAACGATGGATCCCTGAGCCTCTTTATGGACCTCGATTTCGACCATTACGAGTGGCGGAAGGAGATCGACTGCTACATTTCAAGGAACAATTCAAACGGTGTCCAGTTCAGTCTTTGCAGTGCAGATCATAGAGATTCACTTATCGAATTCATGTCCGAGGTCTTTCCAGGAGGATGGGAGTCGTCGGTGCGGGGACAGCTGGAGGGTGAGTCCCCATACCCGGTGATGGTAGCGACGGAGGGTAAACGAGTGGTGGGCTTCGCGGGACCTATCCGGGTAAGCGATAATGGTTTGGGGGCTTTCACAGGGATTGGGACACACCCAGATTACAGGAGGAGGAAGATCGGGATGGTACTGTTCAATTTGATGTGTGCCGAGTTCAAGCGGCGAGGGACGACTCGGAATACCCTGCACACCGGCTTCCACAATCCCGCACAAGAAATCTATCTTGGGTCCGGATACAGGGTGCGAACCCTTATGGACTACAACCTGGTAAAGAGACTTTAGCCTCGTTCATTTGGCAAGACAAGGCATGGCAACGCCGTGTGCATGCGGGCGTTACGGTCTCCAAGCGGGAACCATTGCAGGTCCTCAAACGTTGATTTTAGGATACCCTGATCGAACCGTCACACCCAGAAATCGCGCTAATTTTGTGCAATTCCGGGAGGGAATGGAGCTGTGGAAAGATGTCTGCTGAATTTGAGAGTCAACGGTTGGTGTCTTGTCAAACGTGTTATTCCTACCGATTGTGTGGGGGCAATTCGACGGGCTGTATCGGAGACCGTTGTCACACACGGTAACCCGGAGTCCCTAAAGAAGGGGACAGGGTTTGTGCCCGGCGTCATCGCCCATAACCAGGAATTTGCTCCATATCTGGCCCATCCCAGGTTGATGATAATCGCGAGAGCACTTCTAGGAGCCCACGTCAGGATTTCGTTCACATCCGCCATTGTCAACAATCCGGGGAATGTCCGGGGGGGATGGCACGCGGATTGGCCCTACAACCAGAACAACGCAGGTCACATGGAGGCGCCCTATCCAGACGCAGTCAGCCACTTGACCTCGCTGTGGATGCTGTCTCCGTTTACCTGTGAAAACGGGGGAACCCTGGTTCAACCTGGGAGCCACCGCTCAGACAATAATCCCACGGGAAACAATGGGATCTCTCCTGACGAAGAGCTCCCAGGGGAACTCCAGGCCACCGGTTCAGAAGGCGATGTCTTGGTCATGGATAGTCGACTCTGGCACGCTTCGGCTGCAAACGAAACAACTGAACCCCGTGTTGCCCTTGCTGTCAGGTATGCACCCTGGTGGCTCAATACCGATGTTCTCATGCCTGGATCCGACGAGAGAGCCCGGCTTGTTGATGAGCCAGGTGCGACCGACAATGTCGTACCTGGCGTCCCAAAGGATGTATTCAAGAAGCTTCCTGAAGATGTCAAACCCCTGTACCGCCACTGGGTCGAAGGAAGAGTAAAGTGAATACAAAAATCTGGTCAGATGTTGTCGTGCCTGCCGATCGGGATCGTCTGAATTCCTCATCTGTTACTTGCAGGACATCGCATTGAACATTACCCACACGCAATCTCGCTGCGCAGTGTTCCTTTTTCCGTACCTGCTAACTCCCATTTCTTCGGGGTGGGCGGGTGGGGGACACGGGAGAGGAGCCACAGGTTTATTTCGGCGGCATTATGGATTTCAGCAACGCCTTCCGCGAGGAAGGACTGCCGGAGGTCAACCGATTCCGTAGAGGGGAAGCTGCAGTTCTCGTAGACCGGAATTCCTGATACTGAATCTTCCAGATTAATGCCATAGCGTTCTACATTCAGCCGAAACAAGGACCCACCGTAGACGATCTCAGCCATCAGTCACGAATGATTCAAACGAATGTATCTGGAGGAATACCGATGAAGGTGTGTGATTTCTCTCGTTCGTTTCTCACGTTTGTTACCCAGGGCAGAGGGAACAATGCACGGCTCCAGGTTGAGTCCGTGACCCGGCTGAAAGACAAGACGGCATCCAAGTCACAGACGTACTATTTCTTTGCGTCCTGCAAGTCCGAAGACACATTTGCCAAGGAGAACCTCTTTTACGAGGAGAATTATGATTTCTGCGGGGTGTTTTCGGAAGAAGAGTATATCCTTTTTCGCACGATGTCCACGCACACCAGTCGTTTTCGAGAACAGGGCAGGTGGCGGGACCGCTTTGAGGATGTGAAAAGGCATATCGTAGATGTTGAAGGGTGTTATCTGGAAAGAGCAGCAGATGTTGTACAATCTTCTCTGGCAAATGTACCAATGGTCGGACAGGTTGAACTGACTTCATCCGACGGCGCCTATGAGGCTCAACTGGAGTTTCCGATCAAAACAATAAATGCCAATGACATAGATGGCATGTATCAGGTAGATACCGGGCCACTCGCGTTTCCTGACTTTGGTGTGGACGTAGATAATGAATTTGAGCGACTCTCACCTGCCTATGTAGCCTACAACACTTCCGATTTTGCAGACTTCGTCATACAGGAGGTTACACAGGTAGGAGACTCGGGAGAAGATTCTCTCTGCGTAACACATTATTCCAGGTTGGAGAGCTTGAAAGCCGTCACCCGTGTTGTTGCAATAGGGTGACGCAAATGCAAGGGGTTCTTGTGGAATCAGGTCCCATCGTCAATTCACGCACATCGGAGTTTGTAGATGACCATTGATGGATATTGCACAATTGGTGTCGACCGTGAGTACGACCTCACGGTCGACATGCTGCTCGAACAGATGGATCAGGCGAATGTGGATCGGGCGGTGGTAGCGCCGTTGGATCGATGCCTTGCAGTAAGCAATCAAACAGGAAACAACACGATGCTGCAGGCTTCAGGAGAGTACCCCGATCGGTTGATTCCTGCGTGTTCGGCAAACCCTTGGTACGGGGTAGGGGCCGTTGCCGAGGTGGAACGCGCAATAGGTGAAGGCGCTCGAATGCTGGTGCTGCATCCGCTTGTCCAGGGGTTTCTTGCGAACGACGAGCTGGTCTGGCCTTTGTTGGAAACTGCATCAGAGACAGGCACGCCGGTATATTTCCACACGGGGATGCCAGGCAATGCGACTCCGTGGCAGGTTGTGGATCTGGCGGATCGATTCCCAGACCTGGATGTCATCATTGGGCACTGTGGGGCAACGGATTTCTGGAACGACATGGTCGAGGCAGCAAAGTCGAAGGACAGAGTCTATTTTGAATCATCGCTTGCAAGGCCGTTCAGTTTTTCCCGGTATGTAGAGCAGATTGGGGGCCAGAAGGGGATTATGGGTTCCTTCGCTCCCTTGAACGGGTTGGCGTTCGAGTGGGAACAGATGAGAAAGGTTCTGGAGCCGGAAGTCCTGGAGGATGTTTGCGGCAACAACCTCCTCCGGTTGCTTGAAAAGCGAGGCGACCTATGATTGTTGATTGCCATACACACTGGGGGATGGTCTGGGAGGATCGGGACCAGGGAAACCCGTCGGAGCGGTTAAAGGTGTTGGATCGGTATCACGTTGGAAAGGCATACCTGCTTGGACACTATAACCTCCATCGCTGCGATTTTGCCCGAGAGGACAACGACAGGCTGGCCGACATCACCCGGCAGAAACCGGAGAGATTCATACCCTTTGGGTCCGTTTGGCCACAGATGGGAGCAGAAGCCGTGTTCGAGGCAAGGCGATGCCTTGATGGACTTGGCCTGAAGGGCCTGAAATTCCATCCCTGGCTGCAGGGATTCAGCATGGGTGACCCGATACTGGGTGAGATCTGTGCAATGGCTGGTGAGCTGAAAGCTCCTGTGTTCTTTCACGACGGGACTCCCTGTTACAGCCTGCCCGAACAGGTAGCTGGTCTAGCGAGGCGATTCCCCGACAATCGCTTTGTATTGGGACACGCCGGTCTGTTGTGGAGTTGGCGAAGCGCCCTCGAGGCCCTACAGCTGCCGAATGTCTGGGCATGCCTCTGTGGGCCGCACATGAGGGCAATCGAGGTGCTGTGCCGTGAGGCAAGCCCCGATCGGCTGCTCTGGGGAACAGACTTCGGCTTCGGGTTCTCGGATCCAGTCGATTACCGCCTGAGCCTCTTCATGAGGGCAAATGTGGAGGACGACCTCAGGAATCAGATTTTGGAGGAGAACCCACTGCGGTTGTTCGACTTCTGATGGATTCTGCTGGACAGGTGTTTCCAGGGCGACGTCATCTATTGGAAGGCGTCACCTTTCTTGTGTATGGAGGCCCCACAATTCTGTCGACCAGGTTATGGCACTTCTGGGGCATATCCGACAATTCTTGGGTCAGGCCAGTTGGTGGGAGTCGCTATCCAAAGGCGAAAATTTTGTATATCCTATTTCAATATATCTGAGCGTTACCGGCAAAGATCCCCCCCTGCCACTGGAACACGACCTGACTGGAGCCATTTTGGATCGGCTGAATGCTCGGGCTTCTCAGGTCAATATCGGTGAATTGCGAGACGGAGCAGTCTACGCCGAACTGGTTCTGGAATTTGGCGAGGACGAGCTCAGAGTGGAGGTATGTCCAGGCGATAGCATTGTCCTTGCACTGAAGTATGAAGCTCCGATATATACTTCGGAGCGAGTGCTCTAGCAGGGGCCATCTCTGGTGGAGACGGCCGCAGCAGAGAACGAAGGTTGGGTAGAACCCAAGGATGAGATTCCTCAATTGGACCTGTCCGAGGAGGAGATCGAGTCAATTGATCCAGACGGAGAAGAAGAACGCGACTTCCTAATCGAGGAGCCCGAGGTTGACTGGTCCGGGGAAGGTATTACGATGCAATGGTGAGCGAAGTCGGGCTCGACTCAACCGGCCGATGGGATGCGTCTGAAAATCTGGGAATTCTCAGAGGGCGGCTCAGACGGGCTGTGAAAAGGGAAGACTACCAGGATGCAGCCCAGGTGGATTCCGCCATCAGCAAAATGAGGGAGCGCACCGGTCGATAATACATNACAGCAATAAACCTATCAGTAAAGCGCCTGCGAGGGTTCGCAGGCGCTTTNNTCGATATCAAAACGGCANGGTGAATGCAAAAAANCGGCCCNGACANGGGGNCGNTCAGGATTCGAAATCGAGAAGGGTAAGTCTGGTAGCGGCGGAGGGACTTGAACCCCCGACCCATGGATTATGATTCCACTGCTCTACCAACTGAGCTACGCCGCCTCACCAGTTTNAAGGGGATAAAACTTACAAGGATCNCTCGATATTGTCAAGGTTTGAAAAGAGGACCCGGGAGCCACAAGAAGTGCGCTTCCTGCAGTNCGATCAGGTCGAATTCGAAANCCGACTTTGTTGTTCCTCAAGCATTTCTGCTGACGTCGAACTCTTTCGGGAACAATGCGTTCCCTTGGTGGAGTCGGGCTAAAATCCAGATGGTCAACACCAAGAGATCTGAGAACCGCCAATTCCACGGGTGAGTATTCGGATGGATTTTCTCGGCTGAAGCACATCGGCTCCTTGAGGGCAACGGGCTGGTTTGTTATGAATCTGGGNCGTCCAGACGGATTTCGCGAGGCCGAGTGCAGCAAGAAGGGGTTTATCAGTACCACGTCTCCGGTTTTGCCCGTGAGCTACAGGAATATGTCGCATTTTTCTATGTGATCGCCAAATCCTACATCCGGCAGAACACCCTAAGGATTCTGCCTCAGAAAACGTGCCACGTGTTCGATCGAGTCTGGTGCGATGAATATTCCTCCGCTCTGAGGGAGAATGTCAGACCAAATTACGATTGTGAGCAGGCCTTGTTCGGGGTTGTCAAGGAAGTGGCGAAAGAAATCACCGTCCTTGTGCTAGCCACTTACTTCTCGGGAGGGCTGCTGCCAGGGGCTGTCTTTTCCAAAACTGAAATTGATGATGAAGCTGTCTCCCCAAGTCGGATTGTCCCTGATCCTATCCACGCCACCAAGCAGGTCACATATGGCTCCCCCTGCCTTGCGAGACATCTCCGAGGTGTTTACCCGATTCATTTGGGGGAGATGGATTCGTTCTTCAATCCAGGTTCCGGGTCCTGCGTATTATAACCAAGACGTTGGAATGCTAGCCTCCTCCAATTTTCTGCAAAGGAACCGCTGAAACATTTTTCAATGGTCAAGTATCCATTTCCCAGGAAGTGGTTTACCTGATCCGCTGTCAATNNTGTGGGATTGGGGTGGTTCGATGTNCAATCCTCCTACAAGTGCATCCGNAAATACAGGGGTAATATAAACCAGTTGAAACACAGNACACGTCGTATATCCGTTGACATCATAGANGTAATGGGGTACACTNAACNCAAGGNTTTGCGCCTGTATTGAAAGGATTTCTTATGAAAATCACGACACTGATTCTGGTGCTCGCGATGTCCTGCATCACTGTCGGGGCGGATGAAGAGAAGGTGGTGTATGTGGTACCCATCGAGGGCACAATTGAGAAGGGTCTCGCCGCTTTTATGAGCCGCGTGATGACCGAAGCAAAGGCTGAGGGTGTTTCGGCTGTGATACTGGAGATCGATACCCCAGGAGGCGCACTAGATGCCGCCCTCACCATCAGGGATGCAATACTGTACAGTGATGTGAAAACCATTGCGTTCATCAACCCTCGTGCAATTTCAGCAGGCGCATTGATTGCTCTCGCCAGCGAACATATTGTGATGGTAGAGGGGGGGACGATAGGAGCTGCCACGGCCGTGGATATGCAAGGGAAAAAGGCCAGTGAAAAGATAATTTCCTATTTCAGGAATGAGATGAAGGCCACAGCCGAGAAACGTGGGAGGTCCACAGAGCTTGCCGAAGCGATGGTGGACGAAGATGTGGAAGTGGAAGAGCTCGCCCCAAAGGGGAAGCTCTTGACCCTCACTACAGAAGAGGCGATTGAACATGAGATGGCAGACTTCAAGGTTAGTGCCACAGAGAAAGGAGACAAACTTCAGGACGTGCTTAAGTTCTACAAATTTGGCGACGCCCGTATCTACCACCAATCAGAAAATTGGGCGGAGCGTCTTGTACGCGTGCTGACCCATCCTTATCTCGCATCGCTACTAATGTCTCTTGGGTTTCTGGGTCTGATTTTCGAAATTCAGAGCCCGGGCTGGGGCGTGGGTGGGACTCTGGGGCTTCTCTGCCTTGGTCTCTTCTTCGGGAGTCATCTTCTCGTGAACCTAGCTGACTGGTCGGAGGTGTTGATCTTTCTTTTGGGAGTGCTTCTTGTCCTGGCCGATTTGTTCTTTATTACTGGATTTGGCGTATTGGGGGTTCCGGGGATTATTCTAATGATCACCGGGCTTTTCCTGAGCTTGATCGGACGATCCGAGTTGTGGACGTGGGAGTCTGTGAGTGTTGCTGCAAGGCCCCTGTTGATTGCCTTCGTGTTGACGGTCGCCCTGGCGGTGGTGATGATCCGGATGATGCCCAGTACCACGGCTTGGAACTGGCTGGTATTACAGACTTCAGAGCGATCGGACGACGGTTACCGGGCGGTCTCCGGCTACGATGAACTGATCGGGACCAATGGTGTTGCATTTACACCCCTGCGGCCGGGGGGAACCGGAGTGTTCAATGATCGCAGGTTAAGTGTGGCTACCCAGGGTGAGTTCCTCGAGAAGGACACGCCAATCACGGTGGTTGAGGTTGAAGGTGGCCGAATTCTTGTTCGCGAGGCCGATCCAGCATAAATCTTAAGGTTGCGGCGGCATCTGTTCTGCCGACCGGAGTTTCTCCCAGGTGTATCTGATTTGATAAAGGAGCAGGTTATGGAAGGCGTGTTATTTCTTCTGGTTGTAGCGGTAGCCGTACTTGTGGTGCTGCTGTTTTTCTATTTCATACCGCTTGGCCTGTGGATTTCCGCACTGGCTGCTCGGGTCCGGATTGGTATAGGGGAGTTGGTTGGTATGCGACTTCGCCGGGTACCGCCGCGCGTCATATTGGGCTCACAGATCAGTGCTACCAAGGCCGGATTGGACATCCCCACATCCTTTCTGGAGGCTCACTTCCTGGCAGGCGGACACGTAGAGAAGGTGGTGACCGCACTGATTGCAGCAGACAAGGCAGGCATCAACCTGACTCACGAGCGCGCAGCAGCTATCGACCTGGCAGGACGTGATGTGCTCGAAGCTGTGCAGGTGAGCGTGAATCCTAAGGTTATTTCGACGCCTATGGTGACCGCCGTTGCCAAAGACGGGATACAGGTGAAGGCCACTTCCAGAGTGACCGTGAGGGCAAATATCGAACGGCTCGTGGGGGGGGCCGGTGAGGAGACCATTGTCGCCCGCGTAGGTGAAGGGATCGTTACGACAATCGGTTCCTCCGAAACTCACAAGGCAGTCCTCGAGAATCCCGATCTGATATCGAAGACGGTGCTGGGCAAAGGTCTGGATTCAGGTACGGCATATGAGATACTGTCGATCGACATCGCCGATGTGGATGTGGGTGACAACATTGGTGCGGCCCTTCAGACCGACCAGGCCGAGGCAGATCTAAAGATTGCCAGGGCGAAAGCAGAAGAGCGACGGGCAATGGCTGTGGCACAGGAGCAGGAAATGAGCGCCAACGTGGAGGAGATGCGCGCCCGAGTGGTGGAGGCCGAAGCAGAGGTACCAAGGGCCATGGCGGAGGCGTTCAGATCCGGAAATCTGGGTGTGATGGACTATTACCGCATGCGGAATATCCAGGCGGATACCTCGATGCGCGATGGAATAGCGGAAGGGAACGAAGGCGACCAGGGCAGAGAGGATCAGTAAGCCATGAACATCGAGATTCTTATAATCCTATTTCTCGTTTTCAGCGTGGTATCCTCTCTGATAAACAAGATCAGAGATTACCAGAAGCGTCAGGAGATGGATCGACCGATACGACCGGTTGTCGGACAACGGGCTGTGGGTGAGCCTGATGAGGAGGAGATAGACCTTTCCGAGTGGGAAATTTTCAGGGATGATCCACCAGATGTCGAGCAGAGCGAGTTTCAGCCCATACAGGGCCGAAGGTCGGTTTCCGAGGAGTCGACAGGGGATGAATTCCAGGAAGTACACGGAAAACGTGAGGTAGAAGAGGGTCCGCCAGAAGAGGAATTCCGGAAGCCGGTTGTCGATGAGCCATCGGAGCTTCCCGCGCCTGAGAGGAAAATGGTCAGGAGGAAGCGCAAAGCCGTGAAATTGGCCTTAGGTCGAAACACGCTAAGGAAGGCTATCATTTACAACGAGGTGATTGGACCCCCTCGGGCGGAGAATATGCCGTGGTAAGTCGAATCCGGCACAGGTGTCAGAAACCTGAGGATTATGCGTTATATCTCATTTCCTCTTGACACTTCGGGACACTAATGGGATATTAGATTTCAGGGTGCCGAAGTGGTGGAACTGGTAGACGCGCTGGACTCAAAATCCAGTGTCCGCAAGGACGTGTGGGTTCGAGTCCCACCTTCGGCACCAATATAAATAATTGTGGTACAGTTAGATAAAGGGGCCACCAAAGGAGGCCCCTTTATTCATGTGAGAGCCGAAAACACAATTCTCCATATATGCTCCATCGAAAACGACGAAACAGCTGTCGCCTTCTGCAAGCATCTCCTCGATCTGACGCGGAAGGGAGGACGGGTGCTGATGCCGGACTCTATAGAGATCTCCCCGTGAGAGCAGCAACTCGGTTAATTCAGATAATGATTAGGCAATCCTGAAGGGATAGAAATTAACATCAAAAAGATTATTGGAACTCCATATTTGAGTTGACCTTGCTATTTTATGCTGCCTGTATCTTTTAGAGCCTTTATAAAGGGGTTGACTTTGTTATGAAAATCCATGAAGAAGTGATTTCCATCAACGATGAAAGTCTCTATAAAAAAGCGAAAGAATCTCTTGAGCGGAATAGTTTTGCTCTGGTCACCGATGCTTATTCCTCCTTTGAATTGGAACTCATTACGTTTATTTTCCGAATTATTGAAGAGGAGGGTCCCATAAGACATCCCGAGTGGTGTTCGTGGAAAAATGATGATCTGTGGGCTGTAAGAAACGTCCTCGAACTCTACCCTGAATTGATGAGATTGACGTTTACCCACCGGGCACTAGGGGTGTTACCCAGGATTCTGAACGCACCGGCACTATGTTGTGGACACACCCTGATGGTGAAAAGTCCAGAACAACAGAGCGAAAGCTCGGAGACCTGGCACCAGGACAACGGACAAATTGTTGATCGGCATCTGGGAGATGATATGGACAAAGGATACTCCACACCATTGAAGAAAAGACGACTTCGTAGAGATGTCCTCAACCAGATGTGCGAAGCACGAATTCATATCGAAGAACAAACCATAGAAAACGGTTGTCTTCACGTCATTCCTGGATCAGCCAATTGGGAGAGTGGGGAAATTGATGATTCAACTTCATTTGAAGATTTCCTATCGCAGGTCGAAGACTCCAAAGTGCAAGCGGAGGATTTTGAACCATTGGCCGTTCCGTCTCCTGCCGGGAGTATTCTATTCATGCGGCCTATGATTGCACACGCTTCCGGACCTTGTATTCGACCAGCAGGTGAGGGAACTCGGCGACGAGTCTTCCAGGCTGAGTTTATCCCGAAGTGGCTCACCCCTGGCGATGGCTCCCTCTTTTATCCCTGGACCTATCCTGGAGAGATCACTGAAAAGGGTGTATTTTTCAAGCATCAGGATGGGAAGAAAAACTGAAGTTGGCCCCTACTGACTAGCTTCGGCCTGACGACCGTCCCCCTATTGAGGGTCTGGCATTAAAGAAGCGAATGCTGCCATTCGAAATTGTGACATGCCATACTTCGACCATTTCACGAAACTGCCCAACGGCTGAAATGCAGGCCTCAAAGAAACCCTGGAACTCTTCGGCAAAGCAAAACGCTGGCAAAGAAAACCGTAGACCAGCATTAGCGACGAGGAGATGGAGGGGCTGGCCGCGTTTTTCAATGGTATTGGCCTCCTGGATTCATTCGTCCATCACCGTAAGGAGGAAGGGACTTCCCTGAGTGGCAGCCGAAAATCAGAAACGCCCTCGCGAACGATTCGATGCCTGGATTGCTCAAGATTGGGCAAAGCGAGAGACACCTCGCGTCGCGTGCACGGATTGCTGCTTGAAGGCGGCATTTATAGGCGATGTCGCGGCAGATCTGGTATGGATCTTACGTCAATGAATACGTTTAGAAGTTGGGCCCAAATTTGGAAACCTTTCTCTGAGTTATACGTCTAATCAATACAACCACGCAACAATCCTCCCAAGGGTGCCGGCTGTCTCTGATGGCCAGCACCTTTTTATATTGCACGCAAGCAAAAGAGCCCCTGGCGATTTCTTCCAGGGGCTCTCCAAGACAATCCCCGACCAAAAGACTTTGGGCGGGGATTGTTACCGTTCTCTAAATTCTACTTGGCCATATCTTTCAGTTTTTTCAGTGGAAGGATCTTAACTCTTGTACTTGCAGGTTTGGCGGCCACATCCATGGTCTCACCTGGACGGAAGGGATTTGGGACACCCTTTTTGGCTTTGGCTGCGGGCTTCTTCACGGTCTTGATTTTGAGCAGACCCGGCAGGGTGAACGTGCCAACCGCGCGCTTCCTAATGTGCCTGTCGATAACCCCACCAAGTTCGTCAAGGACCCTAGAAACGTCCTTCTTAGACAATCCTGTGTTCTCAGCGATGGTTGCCAGAACCTGTGTCTTGGTCATGGCTGCCTGAACTGCTGTTGCCTTCGCCATTTTACTCTCCCCCAATAAAATGCTTTCGATTTGGGCGGCCAGCGCGGCCACCTTTCACGTGTGGTATAAAGTAGGACGCACTCAGATTTGTGTCAAGTGAGAAATTGGTAAAAAACCCTGTATTTAGCATAAAAAAACCCCTGAAGGCTCCCTCCCAAGGCCTTCAGAGGCCCGATCCCGTAGCGTCCGGGATGCATTGATTAAGTTAGACTTAGGATCATCTCTTGTCAACACCAATTGAAACTGACTCAGGGAGTCTCAATCGCCCTCTCCGACACAGGAATCTGTTCAAATCGGCGAGTGCACTCTGTTCCAGATCGAGGATTTTTTCACTTTGTTTCCCAATCTAGCAACCGTATCACCTGGGAACATCGTCTGTGCTCTGAGACACAGGTTCCTGAAGATCATCCACTAGTCTTGATGTCCACAAACAGATCGCTTAAACTGCCGAGTTCAGGTTTCGCTGTTTCTTTAGCGACAATACCCAGAAACCTGCCGTGTCTGTCTCTCTCGGTTACTCCTGCCCTGGTTTGCAGATGCAGACTTCGTAAATGACGCATCCGTGTCTGTTGATCGAAGAAGCTGAAGTCCAGTGCCTGGATGTGACGGTAGAATCTCTATTGGTAATTGAAGGCCATACGTATCCCGACGCACTAAGAAAAGTGTCCACTCAACATATTCGTCAGTCTCGAGACAATCGAGATTCCTGCACCAACGATGAGCACGAATGTGAGGAGATCTGAATCACGGTGCGGGTAGAATTCATCGATCAGCACCTTGGTGAGCAAGGGTCCCGGGATCGTAAGCATCATCACCAGTATCCCGGCAATAAGTGACTGCAGAATCTGCCGCCAGTAGGGTTGGATTAATTGGAGAATCTGGCTGAACTGCTTCATCTTGTTAGCGGATCTCGCGTAGGGATTTCTACTGACGTGATGTTGACAACTGCAATTGTGGCACGATCAGCTAGTTTTCCATATGCAAGTCGGGCTTGAAGGTATCCCTTGCAACCTTATTCACCTTTCTGCGTATCAGATCGAAAACACGTCCCCGCTCAATGATGATCTTTGCAGAGACGTGCATGCCATAGGCCAAGGTGAAATTATTCTCTCCACCAGGGATTTCGGATGGTCCTATTCCAATTTCCACCGGGTAAAGCGGCTCCGTCGTGTCCATTGTTTCCTGTGTTGGTCTGACCGGGACTTTTTTTCCCGTTCCCTCCAGGATTCAGTATTCCATGTGGGGGGAGGCTTCGACATATAGCTTTGCCGATTGACCTTTACGGACCTTTGGGATGTCGAACTCTCGGATCAGTACCTTTGCGCACCAGCTGCCAAGGGGGGCTATCTCGAGGAGTGTTTCGCCACCACGAATCAGATCTCCCTCCCTTTTTTCTATCTCATTCGTCAACACCGTTCCTTCGGATGGACTGTATATTCTGGATTTGGACAATTGCCGGAGTATATGACTCCTCTCCTCGTGGAGGATGGTGATCCGCTTTGTGAGTGTCAGGATCTCTTGTTTTCGAGCATCGAGGGCCTCGAACTGACTCTGGCCACGCATCAGCTCAGCTCTAGATCGGCGAACTCGAGATCTGTTGAGCAGGATCGGGAGCAGGTCATCAAGAGGCTTACGATTCGAACCAGGCACTGGCGGGTATGTGGCGAAGTAAAGTTGATATTCACCCCGTACCTGTCGCAGCTGCAGTCTCGACCTCCTCCCTTGTTCTTCGAATCTGGGCCTCCAATACCTTTCTTTCACGATGCATTTTCAACTCCAATTCGTAGAGTCGACTGTATTGTACTTCCATCTCCAGATCAATCTTCTCCAGTTCTGCTCTGGTTTCCTGGTCCTCGATTTCGGCCAGCAGTTCGTCCACACCAATTCCTTGACCCTGTCTGAAAAGTATGGTCTTCAAGACTCCAGTTTGCCAGGACTTTACAGTGAAATTTCTGGACGGATTCACAATGCCCTGAGCGTCGACCGTGATCTCCAACCCCAGATGCCATCCGAAGATCATGGTGAGTGCGATCAATAGACCGAACAGAATCAGCAGCCCGAGGAGTACGTAGCGGGAGATGTCAAATCCCAATCCCTTCAACTCTGTAATGAGTTGTGCGTATTCCAAGTTGTTGTCCCAAGTTTGTACAGTTCCGAGAACCAGTCTATCTCGAGTTCGTGGGAACGGTGTGCAAAAGCCTTGCCGAGAATACCAAACCGATTCAAGAATGGGGCATCGTTCTGTCGTCCAGTCAGTTATAGGTTGAAGGCCACAGTCTCCGGTCCTATTTTGGTTGCTCGAGGTTGTAAGCCTCTTTCACTCGAGGAGAGATTGCTGAAGGGATGCGGCATATTTCGAAGTTCTGCAGAGACCTATTGCGGCGGCCATTCTTTGGTGGTATTTTGGTGCACTTCTAAAGACCACCAGGGCAAACCTTGTACGAACGAGAAGAATTTTGGTCGGACAGAATTTCAAAAGGTGAGATTGAGCTACATAGAGAGGAGTCGATAAATGGGAATCATGCTCAAGTCTGTTGTGTGTTGTTTTCTCATGATTACAGCACACTCCGAGACTGTATCGGCTAGCGGGGAAACGAATTCGACGAAGGTGTCCGCGAGTTCCGTATCATACCTGCCGGGATCACCTGTTCGCAGAGAGGCGGAGCGACTGGCTGCAGAGGGATATGTTGCCCTGGCAGTAGACCTTTACTACGGGATGGTTGCCACGACAACGAATGAGGCCAGGGCGGCAATGCGAAAGGTTACACAGTAGGGATCGCTGGCCAACCTGAATGGTGCAGTCAAGTTTCTCAAGGGTCTCGACTCAGTGCAAAAGGCTCGGATCGGCAGCATTGGCTGGTGCTTTGGTGGTGGAAAGTCATTGCAGCTCGGCATCCACAACCCGGAGGTGGACGCGGCTGTGATTTACTACGGTCAGCTGGTCAATGATCCGGAGGTCCTGAAGGGGATCAGCGGTGCAGTGCTCAGACAGTTTGGCGCCGATGACAGGCATCCCTCGTCGGAACAGGTGGCAGCCTGCCAGGCGGGGCTCAAGGCAGCAGGCAAGGGGTATGAGATATGCAGCTATGGAGCGGCAAGCCACGCATTTGCAAACCCCACAGGTACGCGATACAACAAAGATGCTGCCGACAGGGCGTGGGAACGGACCATCACGTTCCTGTCCGGACATCAGAAGGGCCCGGTAGATGAGTAGCCGGGATTGGTGCAACCTGGATATGTAAGATCCTCAACAGGCGAGGTCACACAATGCTGTTGTCTTTGTTTCTCGAAATCTACACATGGATTCTGATCGCCAGGGTGCTGATGTCCTGGTTCAACCCGAACCCCTACAATCCTCTGGTTCAGTTCGTGTTACGATTGACCGAGCCAGTTTTGGCACCCATCAGGAGAGTGCTACCCTCTATGGGTGGACTCGACTTGTCTCCAATTGTGGTGTTTGTCGCCCTGATGTTCGTGAAACGCCTGATCCATTAAGCAATTGAGGTGGTGTGATGGGAAATGTGATTGCTTGCAATCTTGGAAGCTATCGCCAATATAGAGAAACAGGGTACGAACATCTGGCCAGAATCGGGTTGACGAATGTTGAGATTCCATTACCGGAGAGGAATGAGATTTCTGCAGTTCAGGGGGAGCTGGACCGGTACGGTCTGACAGCTACCAGCGTGATCGTCAGTTGTCAGATGGATGCCGATGACGCTGTCCAGCGTTTCGTCCATTCTCTCGATACGGTATCAGAAATGGGTGTAGGCGTGGTCTTTTCCAGTGTCAAGTCAGGGGGCATCGACAAAGATTACATCTACGGCAAACTACAGGACATTGGCGACGCAGCCGGGGAACGGGGCATTGTGGTTGCAATGGAAACACATCCGGATATGATTACGAATGCCGACGTGGCTTTGGAGACAATGGCAGGTGTTAACCACTCGCACATACGTATCAATTTCGATACAGCAAATGTGTATTACTACAACCACAATGTGGACGCGGTAGAACAGTTCGAACGTGTTGTGGATTATGTGGGCGCCGTTCATTTGAAGGATACGAATGGCGAATACGAAACCTGGCACTTTCCCGCCCTTGGCGAAGGGGTTGTGAACTTTCCTGCAATTTTCAAGTGTTTTGCCGACAAGGGAGCAAACGGTCTGTATACGATGGAGCTGGAGGGGATAAGAGGGGAAGAGCTGTCTCGTGAGGGTGTGGAGAAACGGGTGGAAGACTCCGTGGATTACCTGCGATCAAATGGCCTAATGGACTGACGACGGGTGGTGAGGGACTATGGTTCTCGCGGTTGATATTGGAGGTACGAATTTCAGTCTCGCGCTGGTCTCTGGCGATGGCAAGATGCAGAAGAGGGTGACCCGCTCAACCGATCGGACGGGTGGTGCCGGATGGATGATCGCCAACATCCTCAAAGACAGCAGGGGTCTGGCAGAATCAAACGATGTGACCGCGTGCGGGATCAGTTTTGGCGGTCCGGTGAATTTCGAGGCACAGAGCATCATCAATTCCACGCACGTGGCCGGTTGGGATGACGTGATGTTGCCTAAGATCTTCAAGTATGAGTTGGGTATTCCTGCCGTGGTTGACAACGATGCGAACATGGGTGCCCTCGGCGAGTTCGTGTATGGGGCAGGTAAGGGATTCCGGAACCTGGTTTACTATAATATCGGGACAGGCATCGGAGGTGGGATCATTATCAACAAAGAGATCTATCGCGGGTCCGATGGAAATGCCGGTGAACTGGGACACGTGCCGATTCTCCCGAATGGACCGCTCTGCGATTGTGGGAACAGGGGATGTCTGGAGGCATTGTGCTCCGGCACTGCAATAGGAAGACGGGCTGAGGAGGCCGTGTCAAGTCAACCCAAAAGGGGCAAGGTGATCAGGAAGTCAAGATTCGGGGATATTACAGCGAAAGGGGTATTCGACGCAGCCAGAAAAGGCGACAGGCTTGCGTTGGAACTTGTGGATGAGATCTGCGTTTACCTCGGTATGGGAGTAGCCACATCGATGAACGCTTTCGCTCCGGATGGCATCGTGATCGGGGGCAGCGTCTGCAAGGCAGGTACTGTGCTTCTGCGCCCGCTGCGAGAACAAGCTGACCGTTTCCTGATGCCTGTACACCGTCCTCATCTCAAGGTGCTTCTAGCGAAATTGGGTGGCAAGTCTGGAATCATGGGTGCAGCGGCATTGGCAATGGGCCTGAAGACCTAGGAGGATACGCTTGGGATTTGACTCCCAAGAGGCAATCAGAGTATTGTCCAAATCCGACAGGAAGCTGGGCAAACTGATCGAGCAGGTTGGTCCCTTCCGACACGAGCGTCGAGGCAAGGTCGAACCCTTCCAGAACCTGATGCAGTCCATCATCTACCAGCAGTTGTCCGGGAAGGCGGCCTCAACCATCCACGGGCGTGTCCTTGCATTATTTCCGGACAATGGTGGTCCGACACCCGACAAACTCTTGAAACTTCCCGATATGCACCTCAGAGCGGCCGGGATGTCATGGGCGAAAATTGCATCGGTACAAGATCTTGCGCGAAAAACCTTGGAAGGTGTTGTACCCTCTGCTAGGAAACTACGGAGAATGGAGGACGATGAAATTGTGAGTCGTCTGACAGAGGTGCGGGGGATAGGGGAGTGGACTGTCCAGATGATGCTGATGTTCTACCTGCGGAGGCCTGATGTGATGCCGGCAGGTGATCTCGGTGTCAGGAAGGGCTTCCAATTGACCTATGCCCTGGACGATTTGCCGGAACCCGCCGCTGTGATAGACCACGGGGAAAAGTGGAGGCCCTACAGGTCTGTCGCAAGCTGGTATATGTGGCGAGCCCTGGAACTGGATTGATTGGAAAGGTTTGCGTGAGCTATGAGCATCAAGACCACAGATCTATGCGACGAGAACGAAGATGAAGTGCAAATCGCAGAGCCGGTTTTCAAGGATCTTGGTGGGGTGAAAGCCTTTGGTGGCGAAATCGTTACAGTCAAAGTTCACGAAGACAATGTGCTGGTGCGTGGGATTCTGGAGACGGAAGGTGCTGGGAGAGTACTTGTGGTGGAAGGTGGCGGATCCACAGCCTGTGCCCTTATAGGCGATCAGGTTGCCCAGATTGCCTGCGACAACGGTTGGGCCGGCATCGTGGTGAACGGTTACATTCGCGATTCCGTCGAGGTCGCTAGGATAGGGGTTGGGCTCAAGGCACTGGGCGTTTTACCAAAGCGAAGCAAGAAGGAAGGAAAAGGCGTACAAGGCGTTATAGTTTGCTTTGCGGGACTGGTGTTCAGTCCCGGCATGTACTTATATGCAGACGAAGACGGAGTCCTAATCGCAGACAGAGACTTGCTGAATCCATAAGTTTATTTCGGCGACGATGGATCACGACACCTGGCCGAAGGTTGGAGAATACAATAGTGATTGGATCTACACTATTCAGATGTCTTACTCTTCTCACGCTACTGGTTTCTGCGATCACCTGTGGCAGTGATTCACCTACCGAAGTTGAAACGGGCACTCCGCCCACTCAGGTGGCTGACGCAGACTATATCACAACCGGATCAGGACTGAGATATTTCGATCTCGTCGTGGGTACCGGTGCAACTCCCGGTATCGGACAGACTATTTCCGTTCATTATACGGGATGGTTGACGAACAATGTCAAGTTCGACAGTTCCGTGGATCGCAATCAACCCTTCTCCTTTGTACTGGGAACGGGCAGAGTGATCGCGGGATGGGATGAGGGTGTGGCGACGATGAAGGTCGGGGGGAAACGTCAACTCGTGATTCCTGCGGCCCTGGCCTATGGGTCGACAGGTTCAGGTGCCATTCCCCCAAATGCCACACTGATATTCGAAGTGGAGTTGCTTCAGATACTTTGAACATGGGAGGTTGCGCATGGCCGACTCGAAATTCCGAGCCGGAATAATTGGTCTGGGTTTCATAGGTGGGGCCGATCAGGTCTCCGGTGACGCTCTGGGGCAACGTGTCGAAGATCTGGATGGTACGCATGTGGATGCATTCGTGAATCATCCTCGAATCGATCTGGTTGCCGGATCCAGCCGGGATGCGGGGAGACGCGAGCGGTTCCAGACGCGATTTGGTGTTAAGACGTACTCGGGCTGGGCAGAAATGCTGGCGAACGAGTCTCTTGACATCGTGGGGGTGGCAACGTATGCGCCGGTGCACGCGGAGATCGTGGTGGCTTGTGTGGAACAGGGCCCCAAGGCCATTTACTGTGAAAAACCCATCGCTACTCTTGTGCACGATGCAGAACGCATGTACAAAGCCTGTTTAGAAGCCGGAGCTCTCCTGGTGATCAATCACAATATGAGATTTCACCCCAACTGCCGTCGCCTGAGAGACCTGGTGTTAGGCGGCGGACTGGGAGAACTCACTTCCGCAAGTCTGCAATGGGGCAGCGGAAGGCTTGGCAATGTGGGTACCCATATGATCGATGCGATTCAGATGCTTACCGGACAGGCCGTTGAGGCGGTGTCCGGGCATCTGGATCTGGCAGGAAAGCCGGACTGCAGGGGTGAAGCGTTCACTGATCCGGGTGGGTGGGGGATGCTCAGGTTGGGAGATAGATTGATCTGTACAGTGGACGCAGCGGATTACGCAACAGTGCCTCCCAGTATCTGCCTGAACGGGAAGGAAGGCAGAGCCAGGTTGAGTGCCAAAGAGGTCACTCTGGATTACAGCGACGGGAGAAGTGACCACTGGCCAGTGGTATCTGATGGTGTGTCATCGATGGACAGAGCGGCAGGAGAGATTGTCGAGTGGCTGGACACAGGGGATGGATTTCCTTACGATGCGGGTGAGGCAGTTCGGACCCTGGAGGCGATCGTTGGTTTTCATGCCTCACACGCGAAGAAAGCGGCCTGGACAGAGATACCCCTCACTGGAGTCGATCGAGATATCGAAGTACACAGTGGGTAGAATCCGAGGTTTTTCCAACGGAAACCAAATAGGCGGGGACATCTCGCCCATTTTGCATGGTCTCAAGAAAGGAGCTGTAGGGAAATCTGCCAGGCCCTGTTCTCCCCGATGACCGGATGAAGGAATGGAGGACCAGACACGGGCATGGTAAATGTCCAAAACAAGTACAGAACCATCCTACCCTACTTCCCGTATTCTGGAAAGAGATCTTGCTCCATTAATTCAGAGTTGGAGGCTACTTCGCACATCCCCTTCAGGGAGTTGTCAGGAGGATTCAAATATGCAGACCACCGAGATCAAGACAACTTTGCTGAAGTCTTACGAATACCCAAATGGCGCGTGGGTTTTGGTTCGCGTCAGGACTGCTTCCGGCATCGAGGGCATTGGGGGGTGTTTTGTTCCCGATCGTAACGGAAAGGGCGTTCTGGCGGCAGGAGATCCGTAAACGGTGGTTGGATACCGGAACAAAGGACCGGCTATGGAAAAGCAAAAATTCCCGTTGATTGTTGCGTCCGGCAGCAGCTATGAGATGGGGTACCAACACGGGGCACAAGCCTCCGAGTTGATTGAGAAGTATTTGCTATGGATTGAGCGACAAACGGGTAAGTCAAGAGATGTACTTTGCAGGAATGCGATGCTTTTTCAGCCCCTCATTGAAAGCCTGAGTACGAACCTGATGGATGAAGTGCGGGGATTGTCCGAAGGTGCGAAAATCACTTTGGAAGAAGCCCTGCTGTGCCAGGCAAGGGGAGAGGCTGCACGCGAAGTGTCTGCGGATGGCTGTACAGCATTTGCCGTTACAAGAAGTGCAACCGCGGACGGTAATGCGCTCGCAGGACAGAATCAGGATCTTCCCCCGGAGTTCGGCGATGTGGGCATTGTTCTTCACCTGAAACCTTCGGACGGCAGACCCAGGGTGGTGATGTTCACTTTTGCCGGACAACTGGGTTACGCAGGCATGAACTCCAACGGCGTAGCCCACTTTGCCAACGGTCTCTACAATTGCCCGTGGCGGCCGGCACTTCCCCACTACCCCTTAAAACGGATAATCTTGGAGCAGGAAAATCTGACGCAGCGTGTTGAAGTCCTCGAGGCACATCCTGCGTGTTCTGCGGGAAATATGGTGTTCTGCAGTGGCTCGGGTGAGATCGCCGATGTCGAGATCAGATCCGACGGGGTTTCGAGGTTCTTTGGCAAGAACCCGGACATACTGTTACATACCAACCACTATCTCACCGACGCGTTCCAGGAATACGAAGACAACACCCTGGCGGACTCGTGCCCCAGACTGGACCGCATTGGCGAGTTGGTTGAGGCACAATTAGGAGAGATCACTGTGGACACGATGAAGGGGATTCTTGCGGATCACTCAGGAGACCCTGCGGGAATCTGTCGGCATGGGGAGAAGGGGATGCACTCGGTATCCGGTTATATCGCCGAACCAGCGAAGGGAGTGCTTCACGTCCGTCGGGGTCACGGTTGTCTGGGTTCCTGGGTGGAATACGAAGTTTGATATTCGAAGGCGATTAAAGTATTATTAGGTACTATGTTATAAAATTATACGTTAGGGATATGATAAATATCTAATAATATAACAACATATTGGAATGTCGAAATCTCATTTCGATAACAAATTTTCCATACGTCAGGATTATTGTCAGTAAGATTATAAATAAATGTAAACCGAGGAAGCGATGCTTACAGAAGCGCAAACTGCGAGTTACAAGGAGAACGGGTTTCTCAGGCTGGAGTCTGTTTTTGACGAAGCCGACCTAGCACAAATGTGCGCAGAAATGGACTGGATATTCGAGACCTGGACAGATCACGACCCTGCCAACCGACAGCTTGACGGACACGCCCTTGGCCGCCTGGGTTGGATGGTGAAGGGACGATGTCCCAAGGCTGAGGCAACCCTCGAATTGAAACGGTGAGCGTGAACGAATGCACTTAGCAGAGGTGACACTATGAATTGGCTGGATTTCCCCAATGAATCGTTGCAGGTATGTGGTTTTCCCTGGTTCGAGGAAAGCGCACCACAACTGTGGTGCTTCCCTGAGCGAATGCAGAGCACGTTACCTGCCGACTTCTTCGAGGCCGGAAAGTAGATGGCCGGGGAACGCATCCGATTGAGAACCCGGACGGGCTCACTCTAAGTGCGGGCCAGGTTTCCGAAGTTGGGCATTCGGACGAAGATGACCCAGTACACCGCTCACGGGATATCCACCTACGTGAACGGTAAGTGCTGGTCCGCCAGGATTCCCGGTAAAGAGGGTGGGGAAGTTGAGTTGTCTTTGTTCTCCGATACGGCTCCGAGTTTAGGAACGTCTGTATCTATTTGCCTTTGTACGGACCTGTGGAGATCCTCGAAGTTGGGGTTGACGACGAAGCAAGATTCGAGGAGCCCTAGGCCTTCCGTCTTCCCGGTCCGACCGTCTATTACGGGACGTCGATCAAGCAAGGCGGGTGTGCCTTCAGGCTGGGTCTGAGCTACTAGGGAATGATCGGTAGAGCCTGGAATCTTGACTACGCGAATTTTTGATTTAGTGTTAACGGGAGGTCGCTGAGAGGTTGGCTGAGATCGAAGCTTGCTGCTACGTTCTCGACGTGGGTCAGAACACGTCCATTGAGGAACTAGGCGACAGGTTCGTCCCGTTCCTGGATGTGTTGCGTGAAGGGCGACCAGAGATTCAGCTTCTGGCGACAACACCGATCTTCTACAACGCCGAACTGTGGTCCACCAATCACCAGAAGGGTGTGAACGAGAAACGACGGATCACCTCCAGTGCGGTCACTGAGCGTAAAGCGGGTGGCTACCAGAGTGTATATCTTCTGGATGCGAGTGACTATTTGTGGAGTGATTTCACCGACGGCGCCGTGGATGGCGGGCATCCGAATGACCTCGGGTTCGCACGTATGGCTGAGCGTCTTGGACCTGTATTGGCAAAGATCCTGGGGATCGGTGAAGGCTAGACCAAAGGTGACAGCTATATTCACGATTATTAAGGGAGGGTGGCATGAATCAGGTTATCTTGATTGGCGACTCCATTAGAATGGGTTACCAGGAGACTGTACGACAGGAGCTGAAGGATGAGGCGGTGGTGTGGGCACCTGGTCTGAATGGGGGGAACAGCCGGAATGTCCTCGAGAATTTGGTGGAGTGGGCGGTCGAACGCAAGCCCAATCTGATTCACATAAACTGCGGTTTGCACGATCTCAAGACGGAGTTCGGAGAGGACCACAAGGCTGTGTCGCCCGAGGAATACGCCGAGAATGTTGAGAAGATTCTACAGATCCTGATCCGGGGTACCAGCGCCAAGGTGATCTGGGCGCAAACCACCCCTGTGAACGAGTCCTGGCATCACGAGAGAAAAGGCTTCGATCGCTTTGAGGCGGACGTGATCGCCTACAATGCACTAGCGAAGACGAAATGTGACAGAGTGGGGGTCCCTATTCACAACTTGTATGATGTAGTTATGTGTGCAGGGCGAGATGGATTGCTGGTTCAGGATGGAGTCCACTTCACCGAAGAGGGCTCCGCGATACTCGGGCGTGCGGTTGCAAAGACGATCAGGTCGAATCTGAATTGAAAGACGTGTGGTAGTCTGTGGTGGGACATCCCGAAAAATACCCGTTCTAGGGCGTTTCCCTTTTTTTTCGTAAAAAAGCTGGCAAAGTTCCTAAACCTTTCTGCTGATAGTAAGAGAGGGGGAGGTATATACTTCCAAGAAACAGGCCCATTCTTGAGGTCCACATGAGCACATGGAAATTAAATTTCCTGGCTTTGGTCGGGGTTATTTGTATTGGCGCAAACTCCACGCTGGCCCAGACCATTACTCTGTTTGACTCGAGGATGCAGACGAATGTGTTACAGTCATCCGACATCGCGGTCACCGACAATGTCACGTCCGCACTCGCGTGGATGAAAGAGGTGTTTAAGCCGCTTCGGTCCGGGACTGGGCTTCTCTCACGTTGAGATAGACCGGTCTGTTTTACCGAGCATGGGAAAGCCCCTGGATTTTTCTGATCCAGGGGCTTTGTCGCATTAGTTCCGGCGGGTTTGTGCGATCCCAATCACTGTCGATACGCGAGTATTGCATCGTCTGAAGATACGGGACAGGGGACGAGATCTTCGGTTTTGTTGTCATTCAGCTGTGGATTGTTCAGCGCATTGTAGCAGATAATGAACGATCTTCTGTGCTCACTCGAAGTGTTTGTGGCAGACGTGTGCAGCAGGTTGCAGTGGAAGAAGAGCACTGAGCCGGGCGACATTACACAATGGACACGTTCAAGCTTGTCCGCCACCTGGGCTATACGTGGAGGATCGGTGCAGGTTTGGGTTCCGATCTTGATGTGGTCCAGCCGTCCAAGCTTGTGCGAGCCTCTTAGGACCTGGAGACAGCCATTTTCCTGATTGCAGTCGTCCAGTGCAATGAAGGCACTGATGAGATGGGGAAACATGAAACCCGCGTTATACCAATATCCATAATCCTGGTGCCACTCCCACGCGCCACCTTCCTGGGCTTCCTTGAGTATCACCTTTCCGTGGAAGAAGGCGGCTTCTTCTCCAAGAAGTATCCGCACGTTATTCACTATTCTTGGACAGGTGGACACCGCTGTCCAGATGTCGTCCCCGAGTTCGTGCCAAATCGCTAGCTTTGCCAGCTTGCCCGAGGCGTCGGTCGTCGCGCGCGTGGTTTCGGCAACACGCGAGCCCCCCTTGACCGCACCCAGCATTGTGTCGACTTCCTCGGAGGAGAAGACATTTTCTAGGAGGACATAACCATCTCTTTGAAAATCTGCTGTTCCAAAATGGTCGAGAGACATATCTGTTTTGACCTGCGTGATGGGTTTTAGCCGACCTTCTTGCCGTACAGAGGTTTCTTGAGTGTAGTCTGAATCTCGTAGATGGAGCCCGATTTGGGCGCCGAGGGAAAAGGCACTCGCACAGGGACCTCGGTTACCCTAGGTTCCAGCACCGCCTCTCCTGTGACGAGCGTAGCATTGAAGTCGTCCCACGACTTAACCGGCTGGGCGAGGGGCCAGGCATCGGCTGCACAGTACTGATACAAGAGGAGGCGCCTCGGGTTGGTGGAAGTGTTGGGCAATGATCCGTGAAGGGTCCTTACGTGATGTATGGAGATGCCGCCTTCCCCTACCAGGACAGGTACGGCGTCGGCGTCATTGAAGTCGTCTTCTGTGACGGCGCCCGCGAAATACCCGTCCTGATGGTGGTCGTAGATCCTGCCCTTGTGGGAGCCCGGGACAACCAGGAGACATCCGTTCTCCTCAGTCATTTTGTCTATCGCTATTCCAACGGCCAGGAGGTCGTCGTTGGTATGGGGATAGAAGGCCCAGTCCTGATGCCACTCCACTGGACTGCCGAATTCCGCCAATTTCATGTTGAGTTTGTCACCGTTACACCGCAGATCCGGACCGATCAACTGGGAAACGATCTCCAAGATCTTTTTGTGATGCAACGTCTGGGTGAAGACTTCGTGTTGCTTGATAGGTTCCTTTAGACGACGTAACAGGGGATTCTCCGATGTGTGTCCAGGCTCCAGGTCGTACACACTGTCACTTTGCGTCACCGACCGGGATTTCTCCACGAATTCGTCAATCACTCCCCTCATTACCTCGAGCTCTTCGCGGCTCAGGACATTTTCCACACCCAGATACCCATTCTCTCTATAGAATTCTACCTCTTGGCTGGATAGCATTTAATCGCCCTTTCTAAGTGTTTAGGCCCATTAGGGGGGCTTTTTGCGAACTTCAGAATATATGGACAAACCTTGCGACAGGCAAACATCCACTTTCAGGTTTCTGGGACAAAAACATTTCGAGAATCAGAATTCTGATAATATCCCTTCTCTTAAGAGGGATGTTCTTTTTGAGACGGCCCGGGGGGATGTCGGCCGACTTCAATGCAGATTGGATTGTCAGCTTTTCCGACTTTGTCCTATTTGCGAGTTCTTTTGGTTTGTTCAGGGGCTTGGAAAGTTATGTCGCGGGCTTTGATCTGGACGGTGCCGGGACT
>PAQK01000019.1 GCA_002709665.1 Gemmatimonadota bacterium
TTCTCTTTGAATCCTAAGTACAGATTCTTGGACTTCAATTGGAAGTTTGTTGTCTGCTCTGATTAATCCTAATGCTGCAACTAGTTCGTCAACAGATCCGTATGCATCAGGAGCAACTCTATGCTGGTCGCAGGATAGCTACAAATCTCACGAATCCAAACCAACCATTTCATCGTACGCTCCTTGTCCCAGCGAATACATGGCTTGAAGGATCAATTCCACTTCAGAGTGAGAGAATATGTTTTATCGTACACAAGATGGACACAGTCTACCTCGAGATCCATTTAATGCTATCGTGGTCCCAAGACCCATTGGCTGGATCTCGTCGATCGACAGGAACGGGATAGTCAACCTCGCACCTTACTCCTTCTTCAACGCCGTTGCCTACTCACCTCCGCAGGTTATGTTTGCAGCAACAGGATCTCACAGTCAAGGCGGAAAGAAGGACAGTATCAAGAACGTAGAAGAAACCGGCGAGTTCGTCGTCAACCTGGCCACGTGGGATCTCCGAGAGCAAATGAACGCCTCCGCAGTTCCTGCACCAAGTGAGATCAATGAATTCACTTATTGCGGTCTTACCGAATCGCCATCCAAAATTGTCACCCCCCCAAGAGTAGCCGAGAGTCCGGTTCACCTAGAGTGCATCTACACCCAAACCGTCAACCTACCCGCATCGGATGAGGACGGGTCCAATACGGTTGTGTTCGGTGAAGTCGTAGGCATTCACATCGCCGACAGGGCGATCAAGGACGGATATCTTGACACGGTCGAACTCAAGCCCATCGGCCGCCTAGGCTACCTCGATTACACGACCGTGACCTAGCCGTTTTCCATGGATCGACCCACCTGGCCGTAGGCTTCGGACCTTCGACATCGTTTATAGAAACCAGGTGGGATCATTGGGGACAGAGCAAGGCTTTTTCTTTGCCCTTCTCCCCCCTAACAAACCATCCTTTCCCTTCCTGTCTTAGACGAGTTGCTTTTCACAAGACGAAAAGTAACCAAACGTCTCCGCTGGGCGAGGGGCCAGGAGCGCTATGCGAATTGTTCCTTTGGATTCACGAGCATTGGTGGCCTACTAGGGAAAAGACGGTAACAAGGATCGTAGTCCAGGGAACCGCGTACAGCAACACCGACTTCTCTTTGTATTCCTCCTGGTGAGCTCATTGTGTGATCAGAATTGTAAATGAGGAGCACATATATGGCAGTGGATATGTTGTCGGGTATCGAGACCAACTTTGGTAGTGTCGACTGGGTGATTGTGGCAATATATCTTGCGGGTACAGTGGTTATTGGATTGTACGCGAATCGATATATCAAGAATATGAGCGACTATATGGTTGCGGGTCGTTCATTGAAGCCGCATCTGGCCGTTGCGACGATGATCGGGAGTGAGCTGGGTCTTGTTACTGTGATGTACTCAGCGCAGAAAGGGTTTACAGGTGGTTTTGCGGCTTTCCATATCGGTCTGATTGCAGGGATCGTGACGCTTATCGTTGGGTTGACGGGATTCATCGTGGTTCCATTGCGGGAAATGGGAGTTATGACCATTCCCGAGTTCTATGAAAAGCGTTTCAGTCGAGGCGTTCGAATCAGTGGTGGATTGTTGCTCGCCTTTTCCGGAATCCTCAATATGGGACTCTTCCTGAAAGCTGGGGCGATCTTTGTCGCCGGGCTGACAGGGATTACAGATCCAACCTACGTGGCCATCATTATGACCGTGATGCTCATCCTCGTGCTGGCCTACACCATCCTTGGGGGTATGGTATCGGTTGTCATCACAGACTACATTCAGTTCATCATCCTGTCCATCGGGATCACCGCAACCTGTGCCATCTCCGTGTACATTCTGGGTTGGAGCAATATCGTCGATACTGTCACATCCATCCACGGCGAAGCAGGATTCGATCCCTTTCACGAAGGTGGCGGGTTTGGGCCATCTTATGTCGTCTGGATGATCTTCACCGCCGGCATCGTCTCTTGTGCCGTGTGGCAGACCTCGGTGATGCGAGCCTGTGCAGCCGAGAGCGCGGAAGTGGTGCGGAAGTTATATACCTGGTCCTCTATCGGATTCCTCATCCGTTTCATGATTCCCCAGTTCCTCGGCATCTGTGCACTTGTCTATCTGTATCAGAACGAAACCGCCAGGGGCATCTTTTTTACGGCCTCCGGTGCACTTGTCCAGGACTCAGACCTGACACTTCATGCGTTACCCGTCTTCCTCAGTCAGATCCTACCGGCAGGACTCATCGGCATCATCGGTGCGGGACTACTCGCGGCCTTCATGTCCACACACGACAGTTATCTGCTGTGCTGGGCATCCGTCCTGACACACGACGTAATCGCCCCTGCAGCCGGAGAAAGAATTTCCACCAAAGCACGACTCGCACTATCCAGGTTGTTTATCTTCATCATAGGTGCGTTCCTTCTGATCTGGGGATTATGGTATGAACTCGGACAGGACCTCTGGGATTATATGCTCGTGAGTGGGGCCATCTATTTTACCGGTGCCTTTGCTCTACTGCTGCTCGGCCTTTACTGGAAGCGGGCGAGCACCGTGGGGGCCTACCTTGCGCTCATCTCAGGCGCATTCGCTGTAACTGGACTCACGCCGGTCAAGAATGCCCTAGGATTGGGCTCCCTATCCGGAGCCCACATCGGGCTTGGGACTACGACGCTCGCACTCGTCCTGATGGTCATCGGCTCACTACTCTTTCCCAATCGTCCTTCAGCCAGTGAATCCAAGGAGATGTGAACATGATATTCTGGATCAATTTCTGGGGCATTTTGTTGGTTATCAGCATGGTTATATTCGCCGGTGTCACCGTTGCCGTAGCCATTGGTGGAGTGAGTGACATCAAGTCGCTCTTTCGAAGCATAGATTCACAGCACCAGGACGGACCTTCAAACTAGATCTGATCTATCACAACTTTGATACAAATCCCAACTGCAGAAGGAGAAGCACGATGCCACCAAAAATCAGTCGATCAAAGATGCTCTTCATCAACAACAAAGATCTCTACGGGGTTATGGATCTCAGAGGTGACGCACTGAAGTCCGTCAGGGATGCGGTGAAGTCTGGCCGGTACAAGGACGCCGCTTCGGCCTGGGGAACCTATTTCGCCAAGCGGCGAAACCCCCTGAACATGGTGGCACCAACCGGTGACAAGCCTAATCCGTCGGTGATTCACGAGGCAGAGAGGGTAGTTGATCACGAGATACAAGGTTGGCACAAAGTCACCCACAAGTTTGGAAAGCGGATCAACTTCAATGCGGATTGGGGACGCAGCGGCATCTACGGTACGCACTATCTGGGTTGGACGGAACCGCTCCGTGTGGCCTTCGGGCAAACCGGCAATCATCGGTATCCAGAATGCTTCGACGATATCTTCAATCAGTGGTACGAACAACGTGACAAGCTCACCAATCCAAGTCCGAGTATGGATGTGATATTCTACGAACTGGGCGTCGGCGGGCGCACTCCCCGTCTGATAGACCACTACTTCGCCTATCGTAAGACAGGCGTTCTCTCCTGGCACACACATGAACGCTTGCTCAAGACCATACTGGGTGGGTGTCGATGGCTCTATCTACTGGAAAAAAACGGCGGCTACCGTAGCGGCAACTGGCAAATGTGCGGATCCTGGGCTCTCGTTTACGCCGGGGGTCTCTTTCCGGAATTCAAGGAAGCCAGGTCCTGGGTCAACATCGGCGTCAAACGCCTCCTTGAGCACGTGGACAAAGACTTCTATGACGATGGGTGTCACCACGAACGTTCATCGGGATACGGCGGTTGGTGCACGAGGATTAGTGAAGACCTGCTACATTTCTCAAAGCTCAATCCCCACATCTCTGTAGAAGCCAACTTCGAGGACCGCATCGAAAAGATGTACGACTGGCTGCTGTCTACCGCCACCCCGCTCGGGGAGTCTCAGGGATTCAACGATGGGGGCTTCGGGTTCCAGGATGGCCCACTTCAGAACGGTGTCCGATTCACGGGGAACGGCAAGTACCTGTGGCCAATTCGGCAAAGAGTCAAGTCAGTGGATGGGATTCGCCCCAAGCACCCAGGTTACACATCGATTGACCAGCGCCCCTCTGGATTTGCGGTCATGCGCTCAGACTGGGATGAGAAAGCCCATTACATGATCATCAACTATGGGCCGTGGGGAGGCGGGCACACGCATAACGACCTTCTGGACTTCGCCCTGTATGCGCACGGCAAACCACTGGCAGTCGAAACCACACGGTGGGGCGCCTACGACAATCCACTGGATCACTACTTCCGATCTCCCCAGGCACACAACCAGGTGGTTATCAACAACGCGCCGATGGACCGTGTTCACAACAAAGGTAAAAACGTAACCTGGGCTACGGGCAAAGCCATCGACTACTTCTCCGCGACAAACCTCGCCTACAAGAAACAGTTTGGCGCAACCATCCAACGCAGCATAACGTATCTCAAACCGGACTACTTCCTTGTCTCGGACACCATCCATGAAGGGGTGAACCACCAGGAATTTACTTGGTATCTACACGCGCAGGACAGATGGATCGGTGGAAAATCCAGGTCTATCACATCGGGAAAACCAGGCTTGCAGGTAGTCCCGGCAAAGCCTTCGGAGATTCGCCAGCTCCGCCGGGGAACATCTTACGAAGCAAAGGACGGGGCGCCCGGCGACAAATACTGGATAGGTCTCCAGAAATACGTCAAGGGCGAAGGCACCCACGCAGTTGTCTACGATGTAGCCCTCGTTCCCTTCAAATCGAAACCGGGAACCGTAAAGAGCACTCGGCTAAACGCCGAGGTCGATGGCAAACGTGTTGGCCCAGAGGTTGCCCGTGGCGTCAGAATAGAAAGGGGGACACAAACCGACCTTGTCATATATGGCTCGGGGGATGAAGTCGTGTCCTGTGGTGGAATTCAGTTCAAGGGGAAAGTTTGTATCCTGATTTTGAAGAGAGGGAAACCGGCTCAAGTGGCCGTGGTTGATGGGGGTGAGGTCCTATATGAGGGAAGGAAGCTCATACAGACGGTTCAGGAGGGATTGGTAGAAAGGAAGCTAAGGACCTGAAAAGGGGATTCCGGTCTATGTTATCGGGACGGTTCCTCCGAGTTCCTGGCGAGACAATGATGTTTCCTTTAGTACCTCCGGATGACAATTATGTTCCACTTGCAAACAAGCGGCACCCCTAGGGAACTCGGGAAGGCACACGGTCGACGGTTGAAAGCCAAGATCTGCCAGCTCCTAGACCACTATCGTCATGGATTCAGAGATGGCACAGGTGGTTGGCGGAAAGATCTCGATCCGGAATCACGCAGGGCATTCTCACTGAAGCGTTCGGAAATGATCGAGCACATCTACCCGGAAGCTTGTGAAGAGATCGATGGCATTGCAACAGGTTCAGGTCTTCCATATGAGGATATATGGGAGCTCAACTTGATATACGAGTTGACAGACCATCATCCGGCTTGCTCTGTGTATGGATTCCAGGATTGCAACGGCCATAGCCTATTGGGCAAATCGGATGATCTCGAGGCAGTGGAATTAAGCAGCAACGTACTTACTTGCTCGGAACCAAAAGGCGTCCTGAAATCGCTAAACATGCATTTTTCCGGAACCATCTGGACCACCTGCGCGGTCAATGAAGCCGGGCTGGCATATGGTATGACCGGGCTGAGGGCGCAACACCAAAATCCCAAGGGAATCCCTGCTCTCTTTCTCGTCCATCTCCTGGTCAGCCGTTGCGAAACAGCGGTCGAAGTGGAGCATCTCTGTTCTGAATACCAGATCTCCACCAACGGTGTAAGCCTCTTGATCGGGGATGCAACGGGAGACCTGATGGTCCTTGAGAAACATACTACTGGACAGGCCACACGTCGACCTGGCCCTAGAGGGGCTGCGCTCTGGCAGACAAACCACTGTTGTGATGCCAACCTTCGGGAGGATGAGGACCGGAATTCACCCACCCACCAGAACAGCTTGGATAGGGAAGCGAACATCGTGAACCTAGACGGTCTGGTACCACGCACTCTCAAAGGGCTTATGGACCTGTACAGGACGCATGACGCTCCCGGTGGACTCTGTCAACATGGAGCCGGTGGACTTCATACGGATACGGCCATCATTATGGATCCAACCGAAAGGGAGATGTGGGTCACAGAGGGTTATCCCTGCGAGACGGAGTTTGTCAAACGGTCGATAAGTGTTCGTTAACGTTGATTTCCCAACCCGTGTAACTGCAGGTCTCAGACCAGGGCCAGACAGACAGTTCAATGACTCAGGGCACCATTAAGAAGCCCGGGATTCTTACGACCGTGCTCGAGGTCGCCGAGATCGGATAATCCCTTCAATTGTCTAACGTTCTGCCGATGTACAACCGAGTCCGGGTCCAGGTTTCGGGGTGTCGCAAGCTCGAGAACACCATCGAGTTCACTCTCTTCCATACCGTCCATCGAAACTATCGAGTGCCTCTGCCGAACCCTCGCTGCATTGCGACAGATGTTCAACGCAATCCGATAGAACCACGTTGAGAAGCGATCACGGTCTTTCAGCTTTGACATGCCCTTGTAAACCTGAATGAACGTCTTCTGGACCAGATCCTTAGCCTCTTCCCTTTCTCCAACATACCGCATTATGAAATTTTAAGCGGCCGACTCCCAGTTCCTTGTCAATCGATTGAAGGCGGCGATATCTCCATCGACAAAACGACTGATCAGCTCAACATCCGACATAAAGATTCCTTGTGTGAATACCTGGCCCCTATCAACAGCTTCACTGCTAAAGACGGAGGACTGTCCCAGAAAGTTTTAATTGAAATCAGACTTTTTAATGATTAATTAGGTCGCGAGTTTTCAACACTGGTTTTTCAAGCCTGTCACAACCCTTTGCAAGCCCGAAACAGCAAGGAGTTCCCTCATGCAGAAGGTATTCCTGCCTGAAATGAGTTTCGCAGAAGTCGAGGACATTCTGGACCAAGTGGAACTTGCTGTTATTCCCACAGGCAGCAATGAGGGACACGGACCTCATCTGCCGCTGAAAGTCGATGCAGCAACATCCACCTATGTAGCCTGCAAGGCAGCTGAGCGACTGTATCCACGGGTACTTGTCTCCCCAACCCTGGCTGTTGGCCACTCACCGCAGCACCTGGAGTTTCCGGGCAGCATGACACTCCGGGTGGAAACGCAGATCCGCGTGCTGACGGACTATTGTCACTCCCTGATGGGTTACGGGATCAATCGTTTCGCCCTAGTGAACGGACATGGCAATAATGTGGCGGTAAATGCGCAGGCGGCGAGGCAAATTACCGAAGAACTAAATGTACATATCGCCTCCTTCGCCTATTGGGAAGCCATCGACAAAGAGAAGATTCTGGAGATCAACGATGGTCGGCACTATCCCGGACACGCAGACGAGTTCGAGACCTCCATGGTCCTACACATCTGTCCCGAACACACCCGAATGGACCGTGTTCACGAAATCAAAGACAAGTACGGACTCCACGGCCCTGGACCCGACGTCGCACCCGGTCACAAGTTTCTTGCGACTTCGACATTCAATCAGACCGGTCTCCGGGCGCGTCTTCTATGTGATGTTGCGGCAGACAACTATGAACTTGCCAGTGCTGAGAAAGGTGAGATGTTTGCGAATTTGGCCATTGAGGGAACCGCGAAGTATCTGAGGGAGATGATAGAGAATACTTGATGGCGCTGAAACACGAAGCCGCCCAACCCATCATTCGAGCTTCGGAAAACATTGGATCAAAGGGATTCTTATGGCGCTGGTGGATTTGACGCTCGAGGCTCAGAGTTGGAAGGATGGGAAGGACACGTTAACCATAGAAGAGAGACGCATCGGTGGGGAAGATGGTGTCGTCTATACCGGGATGATCTACCATTTTGATCACGACTCTATGCTCGGTACGTACATAGATTTTCCAGGTCATATCAAGGAGACTGATGATGGAGCGAATGCAGCAAATTTCCCTTTGGTGAAGCTATTCAGGACACAGGCCGCGGTGATTCATTTGGATAGAGAGGACGGATCGGGTGCCGTGGAGACAGAGGAAATCCTAGGCGCCCTTAAGGGGGATGTTCCCGGTGTTCTGGTTATTAATGCGCTCGGACATAGACGGTTTGACGAGATCGAGGAGCGCAGTGTTTACCTGGGCCACAGTGCTCTCGAATGGATCATCTCACAAAACGTGCGCCTTCTCGTCTCGGACATTTACGAAAGCAAGCGCCTCCACGGGGTTTTTTCAACTCTCTTCAAAAATGGCGTATCAACCGTTTGCTACCCAATCAATTTACACCAGTTGACTGAATCACACACNAGATTGACAATTCTGCCTTTGCGATATCCCAACGTAACCCAGATTCCCTGCCGAATCATTGCCGAAGTGGAGGAGAATTCCTGATGTTCAAACTTGTACAGATCATCCATCCTGAGAGAGGCCGACGGATAGCCAAAGCCATTGAGGATTCCTGCACACTTATCGACAGACACACTACCGTGCATGGCCTTGCGGCGTATGTGCTTCAACACGGTAAACAACTCGTGAACGAGATCGAGNAAANNCTNTGCCANGAGAANCTCGATTACAACAAGCTATACGATGGCTCATCGGAATGGAAATTGTTGCCCTCTTACGATCACCCCGGAGAGCCCGCACGTTGCCTGGTGACAGGTACGGGACTGACACATAAAGCCAGTGTAGACAATCGCCAGGCCATGCACGAACAGGAAGAAGACACAGAATCCGAAATTACAGATAGCATGAAGATCTATCAATGGGGTCTTGAGGGCGGCAAACCTGCTGGTGGAACTGTAGGAGTTCCACCAGAGTGGTTCTACAAAGGGTATGGTACAATCCTTAGAGGTCACGGCGAACCCCTGGAAGTTCCAACCTTCGCTGGTGATGGTGGTGAAGAGCCGGAGATTGCGGGCGCCTACATCATCGACCAAGACGGCAATCCGAGGCGCATCGGCCTNACCATAGGAAACGAGTTCTCCGACCACGTCACAGAAAAGAAAAACTACCTCTACCTGGCCCCCTCGAAATTGCGTCACTGTTCACTCGGACCCGAGTTGATCATCCAGGGAGACTTCGATGATGTCAAGGGTACCGTTTCCATCGAGCGGGGCGACGAGGTCATATGGTCTAAGCCGATCTCCACAGGCGAGAAGAACATGTCACATCACGTCGCNAATCTGGAACACCACCACTTCAAGTATGAAGCCCATCGTGTTCCCGGAGATGCACACGTCTACTTCTTCGGTGCGGATGCTTTCAGCTATGGTGATGGACTGACATTGGAGGCCGGCGACATCATGGTAGTCGACTGGGAGGGATTCGGGAGACCATTGCGAAATCCCATCAGAATCCTTGAAGGCGAAGAAACGTTCGTCTCGGCGGAGCCGATGTAACACTGAAGTAGAGCTTGGTAATACAGGAACCCATTCAGGTGAGGGTACTATCAGAATGATCATCGACATTCACAGCCACGTCTGGGAATATCCAAAACACTTCGGGGATGGCTTTCGTCTCCAGGCCAAAAGAGGAAGGGCGGATGTGGAACTCGATCTTACGGTGAGATACGAAGAATACGCCCAGGATGCTCGGGAGGAGACCCGTACCGTAGTATTCGGTGGAAAAGCCCGGCTCAGCGGGATGTGGGTGGACGACCAGTATGTAGCCGATCAGGTTGCGGCGCACCCTGATAAGCTCATCGGTTTCCTCTCCGTCGATCCAACACAGAATAATTGGGAAAAGGAGATGCACGCGGGTCACCAGGACATGGGGCTCAAGGGCATCAAGCTCCTGTCGATGTATGCCGGCTTCTATCCCAACGATCCCTCACTCGATCCCCTGTGGAAATACGCCCAGAAGCACCGTTTACCCGTTCTGCTCCACACCGGCACCACCTTCATTTCTCAAGCCCCTATCGATTGTACCTTGCCACGTCACCTAGATCCGGTGGCCATTCGTTATCCGGAAGTCAGAATTGTGATGGCCCACCTTGCACACCCCTACGAAGGGGAATGTGTAGCGGTGATTCGAAAGCATCCCAATGTCTACGCGGATGTGAGCGCATTGCACTACCGCCCCTATCAGCTNTACAACAGCCTGATGCTGGTGCAGGAATATGGTGTCTGGGACAAACTTCTATTCGGCACCGACTATCCCTTCACAACCGTTGACGCATCGGTGGACGGTCTTCGTGGACTCAACGGTATGCTCGAAGGCACGGCATTTCCGAGGTTGGATACCGACCAGATCGAGTCTTTGATCTATCGAGACGGACTCGAGATCCTCGGATTGGCTTAGAGCTCCACCGATAGATGTGTGCAACCCGGAGGAGGATCCTCAACATTGGTTCAACGCCTCTTCGGCACTGAAGTCTGGGCGGGAGAGAATTTTGCACCAATCCTGGAAGCCTCACCCGTCTACGACCGCCCCTGCTTGTGACACGAACCGATTCCAGTTGTCAGACATCTCCCCCTGAACGAGACCTTTTACTGGGAAGACATACCTATCACTTTACATCCAATGGCCGGTCACACCCGCTTCGCGACACTCGTCTGTTCGGAAATCGACGGCACTCGTGTCGCTCACACCGGCGACCAGATCTTTTTCCGGGATTCGGACAACCTGCCTTACGGACCCAACTCCAAATACTTCACCAATCACGTTTACAAGAACGGTCTTGACATAGGTTGCTATCGAGAAAGCTTCGAGCACCTCGCNGAGTTCCGCCCAGATCTAATCCTCACCGGTCATACTCAGCCTTACCGACCCGATGATCGGTGGTATGAAATCGTGCACCAGGGCGCCAAGGACTTTGACGACATCCACCAAAGTCTGATGTCACTGGGAATCGAGGACGTCCATTTCGGCGCCGAGTCTCAAGGTGCAAAACCCAAGCCCTACCAAGTACACTGTCCACAGGGCGGGACAATCGAACTCGGCGGGTGGGTCATCAATCCGTTTCCAACAGAACAGAAGGCACGTCTTCAGCTGATCGGTCCTGCAGATTGGGAGGGTAATGTCATCGAGCTCGACCTGTCTCCCCGGGAGCAGAAGACAATTCGTGTAAGCATTACTTCACCCGATGGTACAAAATGTCGTCGACAGCCCGTGGGATTGGATCTGACGGTTGGCAATCGTCCCTTCAGACAGGTATCCGAGGCGCTCGTCACGATCGGATACCCTTTATTTTGAAAGACATTACAAATGTTGATCGACTCCCACATGCATGTGAACTACCATGGTCTAGGTTCCGAAGCCCTAGTAGAAGAAATGAACGCATTTGGAATCGACAAGTGCTGGCTGCTCACCTGGTATCTGCCACCCGAGCAGCATGTATCACGTTCAGGTAAGAGCTTTGACCCGCTCAACCACCGAACGGACGGAACACACGGCGGATTGACCCTCCCTGAGATCCTGCGAACCCAACGCCTCTTCCCCGACCGAATTGTCCCAGGTTACTGTCCCTGTCCATACGAAGGAAGTGCAGCAGACCTCTTTGAGGCTGCGTGGAATTACTATGGGGTTCGCATCTGCGGAGAGTGGAGCTATCGTATGCTGCTGGATGACCCGAGGGCGCTCGAACTCTTTCGTCGCGCCGGCTCACTCGGAGCGCCGGTGGTGCTACACCTGGATGTCCCCTATCTGCCGGACAAGGAAGGCAATCCCGCGTACCAGCAATACTGGTACGGTGGCGGAGCAGAACCCCTGGAACGCACGTTGAATGCGTGTCCAGAGACCATTTTCGTCGGTCACGCACCCGGGTTCTGGCGGTATATAAGCGGTGACGAGGCCAGTTCACCAGAAGCGTATCCACCTGGGCCGGTCACACCTGGCGGACGACTCCACGACCTGTTTGACCAGTATCCCAATTTGTATGCGGATCTCTCCGCGGGATCCGGACTCAATGCCATCCGTAGAGATCTGGAGCACGGCCGAGCGTTCATCCTCAACAATGNCAACAGACTCCTGTATGGAAGAGACAGTGCGGGGAATGAACTACAGGAGTTTCTGGCAACGTTGGACCTGCCGGAGGATGCGTTGGAGAAGATTCGGTGGGAGAATGCGAAGAGGCTTGTTGGTTAGGCGCGTCCTCTGTCCCAGGTCCGGGTAGAAACACAAGCGGAGGCTGGTTATTACCAGTTCTCCCGCCTTCGGATAGGATCACTCGAACATCGGGGGCAATTGCTCAGGGGGAAGGGGATGAGAACGGCAGGACCACTTGAACATAGGGTGGTGATCGCTTGTTGCTGAAAAACCAAATTAGATGCAATAGCGCGCTTGTCCCATTCGGGAAGAAGGTCCCGTGCGTGGAGCCTTACAGGACTGTTGGGCAAGGAGATTTTCGTTGAAAAGGACGATTCACATCGATACGCTTGAACCTATGCTATGGCTGGACACCGGCATAACGTTTTCGCATGTGCCAGTTTGGTTCAAAAGCAACACGAGGAGTTTGAAACTGAGCCTATTGAAGCCCAGAGGCGATCAGGATAGGAATTGCCCCTGCATTGTCTAGCTTTGTGGAGGAACGTGGCTCGAAGTGAATCGGTACACCTTCTTGGCTAATTTTACAAACTTGGCGAGGCAAGGATTCATACTTGCAGCGATCGAATACAGAACCGCCAATGTAGCAAGGTTTCCAGCTCAACTGGAGAACGTCAAGGCCGCAGTAAGGTTCCTGAGGGCCACCTCAGAGTATTTCGGGATTGATCCAAAATCGACCGGGATCAAGGGAGAGTCGGCGGGAGGCCAATTGGCATGTCTGGCCGGAACCACCAACGGCAATGGTTCCTTCGACATAGGTCAGAACCTAACCAAAAGTAGTGATGTTCAAGCAGTTTGTGCCTGATACCCACCTATCGATCTGGAATACGAAGTGGAAGAAGAAACTTTAGAGAGGGTTGGAGGTATCAAACCACAGGATCTGCTTCTTGGTAAAAAATGGCGGGCAATACCGAAACGACCCGACCGGACAATCCGAAACATTATGTTTCAAAAGGATGTCCGCCATTCTTGTTGATACACGGTCGAGACGATGACCTTGTTCCAGCAAGCCATAGCGAGGGACTTTATGATGAGTTGGTGATACTGCAGATTTGGTGATTATTGTAGGAGCAGGACACGCATCAATCGAATTCTTCCAGCCTAAGGTCTCGGACATGATCACCGAGTTCTTTCAAAAAAACTGAAGTAAAAATATGGGGCGAAATCTGACATCCAGTTAGGGGGAAGTGGTATGGCAGGNCAGCCGAATTTGCTGTTCTTGATGCCGGATCAGCTGCGGGCGGATTTCTTGAGTTGTTATGGTGCTGAATTTATCGATACTCCGAATATCGATCGTCTGGCCAGGGAGGGAGTGAGATATGAGAATGCGTATACGCCCTCTCCAATCTGCGTTCCTGCTCGAGCACTGTTGCTGACCGGGAGAAATGCCATCAAGAATGGCGTCCTTACCAACAACCAGTTCTTGAGACCCGACCTCGGAGAATGCGGCATTCACACCTGGCCGGAGATTCTTGGGGGAGCCGGATATGAGACATCGGCAATTGGCAAGATGCATTTCTACCCGTGGGACATCAGTATGGGATTTCAGCATCGTATCGTTGCCGAAGACAAACGATGGCTACTCATCAATGACGATTATCAGAAGCGGCTGAAGTCAAAGGGATATCGAAAGCTGCACGGAGATGAGCACGAGGGATATCAAGAGAATCGTGGAGCGATCGTACACAAGATCCCCTGGGAGCTGTCCTGGGATCACTTCGTGGGCTCAGAAGCTGCACGACATATTCGAGATCGAGACAATGGGAAGCCATTTGCCATGATGGTTGGCTTTCCCGGACCACACTGTCCATATGATCCATCTCTGGAATATCTCGAGCAATTCGACCCCGACGATATGCCGGATGCGGTTCCTCTCGTAGAAGAAAACGTGCCGCACCTCAGGCGGCAGAATGTGAACGGGAACAGACAACCCTGGAATGGGGTTGACTACACGGAATTTACAGCGGAACACAAAAAGAAGATCCGTGCTCATTATGCAGCATTGGTCAAGCAAATCGATGACGAAGTAGGTGATATACTCAAAGCACTCAATGAATCCGGCGAACTCGAGAACACTGTCATCGTCTTCGCAAGCGACCACGGAGACCACCTCGGTGATCACGGACTTATCGGGAAGGGTGACTTCTACGAGTCAAGCATCAAGGTCCCTCTGATTGTTCGTCCTCAGGGCGGTCAAGCGGGATTCGTTCACATCAGGCCGGTCAGTATTAGTGACATCCCTGCCACGCTGCTCGCTTTGGCTGGATGTGAAGTCCCTTCCTATATGGATGCCGTGCCCCTTCCAGGGCTGGATATACCAACCCGCGAAAGAGAATACCTTTTCGGCCTTCTTGCAAGCGGATGCATGGTATTTGACGGCGAATGGAAAATGGTCAAGTATGCCTCGGGAGACGTGTTGCTCTTCAATCTGAAGGAAGACCCACAAGAGCAGGAGAATTGTGCTGATGATGAGGAATGTCAGGGCATCTACCTCAGATTGGATGCCGCATTGAGTGTGGAAATGCTCCGGTCGATCAACGAAGCGCACAGCGACAAGGTGGTTGCGCACATTTCGCTCTATGACAACGAGGAATTCGGCAACCCTGCGTGGAAGCGTCGTTACCCTGAAACGGTTTGAGCCTGCACTTTCTGGGAGCACGGGAGCACGATCAAAAGGAGAAGGGCTGGATGCTTAAATATGGTGGGACGTAGATGTGGTAGGGGCTAAACCAGAAAAAAACACCAACCCGCCGCTTTGATGGTGTGTGGGAGCACGTCCTGAATGACCAAGTCAGTTTCGGAGCACGATACTGCAGGATTTCGCCTGCTCGGAGCACCCGAGGATTCTGTGGCCCCTACGTCAAAGCCATTTGGTAGGATGTGGGAAGATTGGAGCCTTCACTTATTCCTGCTCGGGATCATGTCAGCGTGAAGGGAAGGATAAGTCGATGGCAAATATTCCGCGTGATGAACGCGCCGTGTCGGATGCGGACTTTCTGAGCGCTTTGGATCTTCGACGACGGGAGCTTGTCGGTGTTCGACGGGCGCTCGCTCTGAATGATCTTGAAGGGTCAAAGACCGCTCTGGTAGCACACTTTCGGAGAAGAGAGCGACCGAATTGGTTCTTCGATTTTCGGAACGGGGAGAGCGGANCGTCCAGTCTATCGAGTTGGGACGAGAGTTCAGGTCAGCCCATCGATCCTCTGAGACAGATAGATGCTCTGTTGGAGAACCGGTTTCACCTTCGCGAGGACAACCCTTCCCTTGTCTGGGATTTTGGTCCCAAACTGAAGTGGCACACAGCAGAGATGCGGCAGCTTGCCTCGACACCGTATCGGCTCAAACGAGGTGCATTCTTCCGCCACCTATCCATCGCATACGCAAAGACAGGGGAGGCGAAATACGCACGCAAATTCGCTGAGTTCGTAGACCGGTGGATGGAGGACTGGCCACTTGTCGTTTCTGACGAATTCCATCCAGACACCGCCCTCTTGACCAGTGCCGATGGCCACGATACGATGACCGCTGCCTACCGCTGGATGTCGTGGATGGATTGCCTTCATTCTGGAATCGTCTTTGCGCCAGAGATACGCACCGAGACTGCATTCAAGTTGATCAAATCCCTGTGGTTCATCGCCATCCAGTACCGCCTCTATGCCAGGAGCAAGTATGTTCCTGCAAATCACCATCTCTTCGAGCGGGGGACTGCGCCGTTCCTCTTCGGCATTATGCTTCCTGAATTCCCGGAAGTGGCAAAGCTGGTAGATCAGGCAAAACCCGTTATCGCGAAGCACGTAGACCGAAGCTTCCTCCAGGACGGTGGCTATGAGGAGCGCTCCACCTCACACGCGATCTTCGCCCTGGACATCTTCCTGTTGCCGTATCGTCTGGCTAAACTGAATCGGGTTTCACTGTTGTCTCCAGCGCATAGAAGCCGCATCAAGCGTTGTGGCGAGATGGTCGCTCTGCTTACCCTTCCAGACGGCTCCCAACCAGACATTGGCGACCATCGTCCTCAGGAGCCCAATACAACTCGTCTGCTCGGGATGGTAGCAAATCTCTCGAGGAGCTCTGTAGCATCCAGCGTCATCAACAGACTCAAACTGAACCGCACATTTGTTGACCATGCCGATCTGCCATCTTTGGCCGGAAAAAGCAAGAAGAGCCTGCCGCTCCATGTCCACTATCCCAATTCAGGATTCTTCGTCTCCCGAACCTCTTGGACGAGACGCGCGTCCGCGATGGCTTTCTCTCTCCCCGGTCCTGGCATTCCCAATCACGCGCACGACGACCCGCTTCACCTCCAGCTGATTGTCAAGGGCGTACCGATCATCGGGTCACCTATCTCGGAGCTCTATTCCTATGTCAATCGAAGCCCCCAGGCGCAAGCCCAGCTCATTCGTGGACACTTCTACGCGATGACCTCTCACAATCTGGTCCTTGTTGGCGGCGAACCCCTCCACACGATTCGTTCGCTGATACCCTCCTGGGGACCCGAACCGACACCCGTGGATGCGGAATGGGAGTCCCTGAATTCGGGTGTACATATTTCCGGACGACACAGCGGATATGAAGGTGTGGAGTTGTCTCGCGAAGTGACTTTCCGTCACACATCAGGCTGGGAGGTGCGAGATCGCGTATTCGGGCAGGTATCAAAGCCTCACATCGTACGTTGGCACTTCGAGTATGGTGTGGAGGTGGAGGAGAATGAAGATCACCTGATCGCAAGGAGGGATCACGCCGCCTTACGGATTTTGTACGAAAGCAACAGCAAAACAAAATCCAGACTCTATCCTGATAAGAAGTGGCTTGGACGGAATCCGCTCCGCCCCGGTGCGTTTGCTCCGTGGGTTTTGGACGTGCGATTCGGCGGGAGCGGGGATGATTCAGTGATTACGCGTTTCGGGATTGTTTGACTCTCCTTCGCCGGTGGTAACGGAAGACAGGCTCTCGCGAGGTGCTGGGAGCATATCGCCGGCACCACCGGATCACGGAGTGCACGGAATTCCACCCATGGCGGCCCCTGAAGATACAAAAACAGCAGAATCGCACGTCAGAAGCGGCTCTGTCACCACACCTGCCCTTTGTGAGTGCCGGGGGGGGAGAGAATGGGAGCACGTCGGATAGGGGCACGGGGGGGCATACTCGAAGTCCTCTGGAGTGACCGGAGCACCGCCGCCCTTCCCTACCACTGGGTCTTTCAGAAATTTTCTAAAAATNCTCAAACCCACTCTCTCCTCTTCACTTCATTCCGCCTCCGACACCGGCCGTTCTCAGCTCTCCAAGTGGTCACAATTCCCTTGACATTTACCCGGTTGGAAGCTATCTCGTGGTGGTCTACGCGACGTTGACATTTCCTTCAAGGAGAGGCGNATGCAGATTGAAGAAGTCGACACCCCGTTTGTGATGGTTGACCTNGATGTTCTCGAGGCGAACCTTGCGAAATATCACGGCTATTTCAATGAACAAGGGATCGGTTTTCGCCCTCACATCAAGACGCACAAAACTCTTGCGATTGCACGGATGCAGCTGGAGGCAGGGGCAATCGGAATTACCTGCCAGAAACTCGGCGAAGCCGAGGTAATGGTCGCCGGTGGGATCGTAACCGACATCCTAATCCCTTACAACATTATTGGAAAACAGAAGCTGGATCGGCTAACTTCCCTGGTAAGACACGCCCCGATTACGGTCGCTGTGGATTCCGAATTCACTGCACGGGGGCTTTCAGAAGCGGCCTCGGCCGAGGGTGTTACAATTGGCGTGATCATCGAAGTGGAAATGGGCTTTCAACGCACGGGCGTGGCCACACCGCAAAACTCCGTGGATCTTGCCAAGCGAGTCGACAGCCTCCCGGGCCTTGAACTCAAGGGCTTTATGGGTTTTCCCACCCCCCCTTCGACAAGAGAGCTCTTCCAGCAGATGATCCGCCTTTTCGACCAGGAGGGACTCCCCCACCCAATCGTCAGTGGAGGCGGAACGGGAGATTCGTTGAACGCCCACGAAATTCCTGAACTCACGGAGTATCGTGCGGGCGAATATCTGGTTGGCGGTCAGTATCACCTGAAAAGAGGTACACACACAGTTGAGCAGTGTTCTCTCCGAGCGGTCTCAACAGTAATCAGCCGACCGGCTACCGACCGAATGTTCCTTGACGCAGGCAGTAAAACCCTTAGTGCGTCCGCTTACTCAGACGGCTCAATGGGCCAGATCGTCGAATACCCGAATTCCGTCATTAACGGCGCCTCGGAGGAGCACGGACACGTCGACATCTCCGCCTGTGCCGTCAAACCTCAGATCGGCGAGCGTATCCAGATCATTCCTGCACACCCGTGTCCCTGCGTTAACGAGCACGACGAACTCGTTGCTGCCAGGAATGGAAAGGTGGAGGCTGTGTGGCCGATTCAAGCACGGGGTAAGATCAGGTAAATTTACTCCTCTGCCTCGACCCGCGAAATCGGTTCAGGTACCTGCGGTTGAAATCAGCAACCAGGCTCTGTCAGTTGCGTCTTTCTGTCAGTTGCGTCTTCAGGATGTTAGGGTCTTATGAATTTGAGAGACGCGCACTTTGTTCGGCTAAACTCCGAACTGATGCCGATCAATCCGTTGGAGGCCTCGCTCTACGAGCGTTATCAGATCCAAGTATTGGCAGTCGAAGCGGCCGAACCGGAAGAGATCATCCCTCACGTATCAGAATGTGACGCTCTGGCCGTGGTCTCGGCCTCGCTGCCCGTGCCCGTGATCGACAGTCTCTCAAAATGTAGCCTCATATCCCGGTTGGGAAACGGCACCGACAAAATCGACGTTGACGAGGCCACTCGGAAAGGTATTATCGTCTCAAATGTCCCCACCTTCTGCAACGCGGAAATGGCGGACAACGTAATGGCCTTTTTGCTCGCACTGAATCGGCGAATCCCCAGAATGAATCGATATATGTTGGCGGGAGACTATATGAAAGCCCGGGTGGAAGGCTTGGGCCTCTCACGCATATCCGGACAGACCCTGGGGCTCATTGGCTTCGGCGCCAGCGCAAAAGCGGTTGTGGAACGCGCGAAGCCCTTTGGCCTGAAGATCCTTGCGACACGCAAGAATATGTCGACACCGCAGGACGAGGCCGTTTCCCTCGGTGTTGAGATTGTAGACCTCGAGTCACTCCTTCAACGATCGGACTACATTTCTCTACACCTCCCGCTGGACGCTACTTCATACCAGTTGCTGGACAGAAACGCGTTGGCGCAGATGAAGCCGGGCGCCTGCCTGATCAACACTTCCAGGGGTGCGATTATTGACGAAGAGGCCCTGGCGGATCTGCTGGAAAAGGGACATCTTGGGGGCGCAGGATTGGACACGTTCGAAGTGATCGACATCTTCAGCGGAAAGGAAACGCCGCCGGATCACCCGCTTACCAGACTGGACAACGTGATCCTTACTCCACACGTTTCCGGGCTCTCTGTAGAGGCCTCTCAGGAAGTCACCACCACCGGAATCGAGAACCTGGTCTCCGTCCTGAACGAAAAAATGCCTAACCCGAACAACATTGTGAATACCGGAGTCGTTCCCAGATTTCCGCTTGGCGAGCACGACCCCGAAATATTCATCACCTGAAAGTCCTCGTCACCCAAGGAGCAACCATGGCCAAGAAGTCCAGCCCCGAACCCTTCTACTCGATGGCGCGTCGTGCCGGAGACATACTCTTTCTTTCTGGTTTCGGCCCTGTGGAAAACGGCGAAGTCGTAGGCGCCAACATCGAGGAGCAAACCATCTTCACGATGGACGCGATGGCTGCCATCCTCGAAAAGGAAGGTGCAACCTTCGACAACTGTGTCCGCGTGAACGTCTTCCTGCTCGACATGGCAGACCGTGACGGATTCAACAAAACGTATATGAACTACTTCAAGAACAAGGGGCGAATGCCCACCCGTCGTCTGGTCGGGGCAGGGGATATGTACAAAGGTATTCTGGTAGAAATCGACGCAACTGCCTATGTGGGAGACGAGTGATCATTCTGCATTTTCTTGGTCAAACCCTGTTTCCTGGACACTAGTACTATGTCACATCCGGTATTCGACCTCACCGATCGCGTAGCCCTTGTCTCCGGAGCCGCCAGCGGAATGGGCAAAGCGATGTCCATCGGTTTCGCGGAGTCTGGCGCCCACCTTGTCCTCGCAGACATCAACACGGAAGGAATGGCAGACACCGCCTCCCAGATCGAAGCCCTTGGTCGCAAGGCGATACCGGTCACCTGTGACGTTGGTGACATCGACCAGATCCGCGCAATGTTTGCAAGGGTAGACAAGGAATTCGGCAGAATCGATATCCTCGGCAACATCGCGGGAGAGGCGAGTCTTGGCGCGCCTGAAGACATTGCCTTGGAGCAGGTGCAGGAAGTGATGCGAACACTCGTCGTCGGCCGCTTCTGCTGCTGCCAGGAGGGCGGCCGTCGAATGCTCGCTGCCGGCAAGGGAAGCATTATCAACATCGGCTCCCTTGCCAGCATCACGGCGCTCGGCCGCGGCCATATCGCCTACAGTATGTCAATGGGTGCGGTCGCACAAATGACCCGCGAGCTCAGCACCGAGTGGTCTGGACGCGGTGTCCGCGTCAATGCGATCCTACCCGCCCAGGTAACGAACTCCTTCCTCGAGAAGCGTATCGCCGCGGAACCCAGAATGGTCGACACCTGGCTGGGCGGCATCCCAACCGGTCGATTTGGCAAACCGGAAGACATTGTTGGTGTGGGGATCTTTCTCGCGTCAGATGCCTCGGCCTGGGTAACCGGAGCCTTGCTGCCGATGGACGGCGGGAATCTTGCGATGAATGCGGGAGGGACGTATCCTGGGGGACCGGTGGTAAGCGGCTGAAGGCGTCCCGAGTCTCGTGTCGGGAGTCCGGAGCCCTGTTCAATTTGGCGATCTCCTGAGTGAAGTGGGAGGTGAATTTGCCTGCAGGTTGGGAAGCTGGTGGCAGGCGGGCGGACACATAGGTCGCCCAGACAGGGTCAAGATCAACACACAGAAACCGTGAGATTGGAAACACCTTCTTGGCTGAATCTATTAATCACCTGAGTAAAGAGCAGGTGCTTTCGCTCTACCTTACGATGCTTACGATTCGGCGGACCGAGGAGCAGCTGGCGCGCTCCTACGCGGCCGGGAAGATCCCCGGGGCCTGCCACACTTACGTAGGTGAGGAGGCGATCGCCACGGGCGTGTGCGCACACCTGAGTAAGGAGGATGCCGTCTTCAGCACGCACCGAGGGCACGGTCACGCGCTCGCCAAGGGTGTTCCCGTGGAGGAGCTCATTGCTGATCTCTACGGAAAAGTCACTGGATGTTCCCAGGGACGAGGTGGGAGTATGCACCTGTTCTCTCCTGAGATCGGATTGATGGGTACCAGCGGAATTGTCGGCCCCTGTATTCTCCAGGCAGCAGGTGCAGGTTATTCCTTCCAGCTTTTGGGGAACGAAAATGTCAGTGTCGCCTTCTTCGGTGACGGGGGCGTCAGTAATGGCGCTTTTCACGAGGGTCTGAACCTTGCCGCGATCTGGGATCTCCCGACAATATTTGTCCTCGAAGACAACCAGTTCGCCACTGAGGTTGCTTTCACGTACTCAGCGAAGAATACCGACGTCGCCAAACGTGCCGAAGGCTACGGTATCCAGGGGATTACCGTCGACGGTAACAATGTCCTCGAGGTTCACCGGATAGCGGGCGAGGCGATCCAGCGTGCCCGGGACGGCGGCGGGCCGACCTTGCTCGACTGCAAGACATATCGCACGCGTCCACACGCAGAAGGAATGAGAGACGGTGGATATCGGACAGTGGAAGATATCGAAGCCTGGAAGGCCCGGGATCCCATAGAACAGTTGGGAGAACGTCTGGTCGCAGATAACGTAGCAACCGATGATGAGCTAGATGACGCTGAGTCCAAAATCACCGTCCTTGTGGAAAACGGTGTAGCCTTCGCCGAAGAAAGCCCCTGGCCGGATCCTTCCACAGTAATGGATCACATCTTCAGCGACGGGTCCTAACTGATGCGAGAACTCACCTACATCGAAGCCACCCACGAGGCCCTGTCTGAAGAAATGGCCAAGGATCCCACCATCTTTGTCGTCGGCGAGGGAATCGGCGAACGAGGCGGCAACTTCAACACCACTACCGGACTCTACGACCTCTACGGCCCGAAGCGACTTCGGGACACACCCATTTCTGAACGTGGATTTGTAGGCCTTTGTACCGGAGCTGCAATGACAGGCACCCGTCCGGTTGTCGACTTCATGTTCCTCGATTTCATCCTGGACGGATTCGGTGAGCTGGCCAACCAGATCTCCAAAATGCAGTATATGAGCAGTGGCCGGCTCAAGATGCCGATTGTGCTTCGTGGATGTATCGGAATGGGCGGAGCGACAGCCACACATCACTCCGGAAATTACTATCCTATTTTCGCTCACCTGCCGGGTTTTCGAGTCGTCCTCCCTACCAACGCCTACGATGCCAAGGGCCTTTTCAAAGCCGCGCTCCAGGGCAACGACCCCGTGCTTTTCCTTGAACACAAGACCTTACTCAACCTGAAGGCTCCCGTTCCGCAGGCGGAATATACGATTCCGTTCGGCGAGGCCTCGATCGTCCGGGAAGGTGAAGACCTGACCGTCGTCGCCCTGACGCTGATGGTCCACAAAACTCTGGATGTCAGCCAGAAACTGGCTCAGGAAGGTATCTCCGTCGAACTCATCGACCCTCGAACGGTGGCGCCTCTGGACATCGATACCATTCTCGCCTCGGTACGCAAGACTGGACGTCTGCTAATTGTCGACGAGACATTCGCCCCTTGCGGAATTGGATCCGAAATAGCGGCTCAGGTTCAGGAAGCAGCATTTGATGACCTGGACGCGCCGATCCAGCGCCTCAATGGACGCCACACACCAACACCTTACAGCGCGCCGCTAGAAACCGCGGCAATCCCTCAACCGAGCCAGATCGAACAAGCCATTCGCGCTCTAATGGCTGAATAGCTTTAGACTTGCTCCGCACCACCAGGTCTTCTCACTGTTTCGCAACTTCTTTGGTGCCACCGATCACCCCGAACGTTGGACGCCGGACACGTTTTCATGCCAACCCAAATCACAATGCCGCGTCTCGGCTGGACTATGGAGGAAGGTACGCTCATCGAGTGGCGAAAGAGCTCGGGTGATCCGGTCGAGATGGGTGAGATCATCTTCACGGTCGAAAGTGACAAGGCCCTGAATGAGATCGAGGCATTCGACAGCGGCATTCTCCACATCCCTGAGAATGCACCCAAACCGGACGACACGGTTCCGGTTGGTACGGTTCTCGCTTTCCTGCTGGGTCCAGATGAGGAGCCGCCAACAGAGGTCCCCACTGTCGATTCTCCCGACGAGGAACCAGTGCAGTCGTCTCTACCGTCAACCGCGGATCGTCCGTTGACAGCAAAACAAGGTTCCGCTCCCTCGCAATTCAACCGGCCAACCATCAGTCCGCGAGCGCTCCGAATCGCAGGTGAACTCGGCGTGGACTGGCAATCGCTTGAGGGGAGTGGCCGTACGGGGAGAATTGTGGAGCAAGACATCAGGGCAGCTGCTGGCTCTGGAATTGACGATCGCAGCTCTCAAACACGAAAGTTGATCGCCGATCGGCTCACACGAAGTCATCAGGAGACCGCACCGGTCACCCTTCACACCGAGGCCGACGCGACATCTCTCGTTGCCCTGAGAGATAAGTTCAAATCCTCATTATCCGACCGCGGACTTGCTGCGCCCTCATACAACGACCTCATCATCAAGATCTGTGCGATCTCTCTGGGCGAGCATCGGATCCTAAACGCGACCTGGGAGAGCGACAACCCTGTAATATCCTCTTCGATTCACATTGGCCTTGCCGTAGACACCGAGGCCGGACTCCTGGTCCCTGTTGTCCGAGACGCAGACCGACTCAGCCTTCAAGAAATCGCGGGGGCAACGGCGGACCTTGCGCCAAGAGCGAGAGAAAGTGGCCTACAATCTGCAGAACTCCAAGGGGGAACCTTCACGATTACCAATCTTGGGATGCACAACATCGACGCATTCACCCCCATCATCAATCCACCGCAGTGTGCGATCCTAGGTGCTGGTCGAATCGTCCGCAAACCTGCCGTGGTCGAAAGCGAGGTTGTTCCCCAGGACCGCATCACATTGAGTCTCACCTTCGATCACCGGATCGTCGACGGGGGACCGGCAGCACGTTTCCTGGACACCATACGAGAGTATGTTGAAGAACCCGACCTCTGGCTCACACGATAATCGGAGGATAGAGTGAACAACGCCAATTGGAGATTTACGGGTCTCCACCACTTAGGCCTTACGGTGACGGACATAGACAAATCCATAGAATTCTACAGGGACATCCTTGGAATGGAGTTGCTCCGTCGACGTGAGACAGATGCCGACTATATCGGCCTACAGACAGGCTACCCTGGTGTGAAACTCGCCGCAGCCTCGTTCAAGCCCTGTCCCGAAAGTCAACAGTCGATGGAAGTGGTCCAGTATCTCACCAACACAGGTGAACCGATCAAACTCGCCACCAATCGTCCAGGCAGTTCACATCTTTGCCTGACAGTGGATGATATACAAGCCGCCCACGATTCCATGAAAGCCCAGGGCGTCCAGTTTAGATCTGAACCTGTCACCATCACGTCCGGACCAAATGAGGGAGGATGCGTGATCTACCTCTACGATCCGGACGGATACACAATCGAACTCTTCCAGCCCCCCTCCGGAGCCTAGGTCGCTCCATCCGATCGACCACACCAGCCTTCTCTCTATCGCCACTCTGGAGTTTCACGTGGGAACCTACACCATAAACAGCACGAGCGTCAAGATCTCCACCCAGGTGGAATCGGTCACGCTCAAGGGCATCACTGGTTCTCAACGCTGTATCAGATTGGTTCTCATCTGATCTGCGAGGTGGTCGCCTCAGCCGACACTGCCCAGGTAAAGTGGCCTGGTCAACTCTACCTCTCTCGGGACGCCGGTGAAAGCTGGAGGTACACACGCGACATAGATTCCTTCAGTCACACTTCGGTATCGCTGGATTCCGATCGGATATTGCTCCTTCCCTATGAGCTCTGGCCGTTATCGCCAGGAGATCGGCGAAATGCAGTTGCAGACGGAACAATCATCAGCAAGACCTATGGCAACCTGGATACTGAGCCGGTTCCTGTTCGCTTCATCGGTTTGGACCGTGATCTGGACGAATACAATGTCGACGAACTCTTCTTGCTCAGCTGTGGCGAAATCCTCCGCCTTCGAGACGGCGGGCTGATCACCACCATCTACGGTCGATTCGGTCTGAACTCAGAGCGTCATCACTACGAATTTATAGCTGTTGTCAGTCACGATGGCGGATTCACCTGGGAGTACCGATCCATTGTCACGGACTGGCGGAATGCACTAGCGGGTCCGAAGGACCAAACGAATCATCCTGCGCCAGACTCTCCGACGGGAGGCTGATGTGCATCTGCCGAATCGGATCTAGACGAGAATTCTCCTACCACGTCGGTTTCAGCAATAACGAAGGGTCGAGTTGGTCCGAGCCCAAAACAATTGATCCTTGGTCTGTCTTCCCCAGAGTCCTGACCGTGGGCAAAGGCAGGATCGTTCTGACAGGAGGACGCCCGGGGTTGATGCCCTGGATCTGTGACGACGGACTCGGAGACACCTGGCATGCGATCAACCTGGCCGAGCACCACAACAACACGCTTGACGACACCAGCCATCATTTCGAACAGCAATGTGTATTGGCATCCAGCAAGGAATCGCTACAGAGCACCACTTCTTACACTGGAATGATCGCCCTGAGTGACAACGAGCTGCTGATCAGCTACGACAGGCTGGGAAATGGATGGGAGGGTGCACCGGGATCGTTTGGAGAGCACGACACCGTTTTGTCGTGCGTGTTTCACTCTAGTTACGCTCCCTTCGTGAAACATATCGCGACCCGTTTTCTTCCTTTGGCCGTCCGACAGGAAACCTCATCTCACTATGGCTTTTCAGGTACTCGACTTCCTCAGGCAGAAGAGCCTGATACAAGCTGATTTCGAATACGACGTGTCTTACCTGAACGATGGCTTCTGGAACGACAACTACCACGTTTCCGGCGGAGACATCGACTGGGTGGTGAAATACTACAGGCAGGGACAACTGACAAGTCTGTTTCCGATACTTCCGGATCAGGAATCGCTGGCATTGACCTGCCTCAAAGGTGCCGGAATTGCACCTGAACCGGTGGCCTATTTTCCCGGTGAGCACGCCGTGTTGATTTACGAGTATTGGCCGGGTGAACACTGGAGAGATGAAGTCGAACCGGTTGCCCATATCTTACGCCGACTCCACCGTCACCCGGTGTCGAAACCAGAAGGATTCCGATCTTTGTCCACCGATCCGGAAGATCTGCTCGCCCAGGGTGACGATCTCCTGTCGCACTCCGAACAAGACACCCTGGCTCGGGCGTTGACCGAACTCAGACCGAGTCCGGTGAGGGTACCGGAGATCTCGACCAGGTCGCTTCTGCACACGGACGTGGGCGCCGGGAACATCATTGAAGGGCCCAAAGGCATCCGGCTTATCGACTGGCAGTGTCCAGGAATGGGCGACCCGGTGCAGGACATATGGGCATTTCAATCTATATCTTTCCAGATGCTCTTTGATCGGCAGCCACTGTCGGTCGAACAGAAAGATCTGTTTATTAAGGCCTACGGTGATTCGGATGTGGATCGCCGGCTCAAGACGCTTTCGCGCTACTTTTCTTACCGAATGGCTGCATATTGTTGCAAACGCAGCTGGGATCTGCGTTCTGATGATCCCGATCTCAGCCGCCATTACCAAGGTGCCGCTAACGCAGAGAAGGTTCAACTGGAGAGGGAATTGAGAGGATGATAAACCTGTACCTTCATTCCTTCAGTCTCAGATGTCACTTTCGATTCGTCGACGACTTCGATGTCTTCTCATTCATCGATCGTACTGCCGCCTGGGGGTTCTCGGGAGTGAGCATTAGTGCAAACCGTCCTGGATATCGTCATCTTTGTGGGACAACGCCTGAGCATTTTGAGAAGGTCCGGGAACATATCGTCTCTCATCAACTCCTGTGCGATCTGGATACCAGCGGAACCTCTCCAGACCATCTCAGGACGCTCCTTGAGATCGCTCACGCTGTTGGAGCAAGTAAGTTGAGAACTTACACACGTCATTCCGGTTCACCTGAAGAGATGATAGCGCTGAGTGTCAGAGATCTTAAGGAGGTCGCACCAATCGCTGAGGAAACAGGCGTGACGGTCATGTTTGAGAATCACGAGGACTTCACCGGACCGCAAGTCGCGCGGATACTGAATGGAGTCGACAGCCCCTGGATTCGTGCCCTCTACGACTACGGCAACTCGATGATGGTCCTCGAGGATCCTCTCGAAGCGCTCGAGGCGATGGGAGAATTCGCTGTAAACGCTCACTTGAAGGATCACGTAATGGTCTCACCCGAGCATTCGCCTGATGGTAAGCTCTCTGTGCTCGGCGTACCGATTGGCCAGGGTAACCTGCCCATAGTGGAAATTACCAGACGGCTCATCAACGCTGGAACCAGAGACATTACCTTCGAAAATGTATGGGGTTACCGTGCTCCCGTCAAAGTGGCTTTAGACACGAATACGCAACTCGGATCGGGTGTTTTCTCCTATGCCACTCCCCCTTTTGAACCTGAATGCGCACTGCCGGACATGGAAGCTCTCGCTGAAAAGAACCCGCAACAATTCGTCGCGTTTGAGAACGCAGTGATGGATGATGGCGTGGAGTGGCTGAAACGCGAATTGCGCATCACACAACTGATAACTTGAAAGAGAAGAACCCTTTTCGCTTGCCCACGTGTCTGGATAATAGCTACTGTGGAACACGTCCGAACGGGATTCTGGCAACTTATAGGACGGAATGAGAATGATTTACCAATGCAGTTTAGACCAGATCGTTGGAAAGATCAAAGAAATGGTTAGCCCTGTCAGAGTCGTAACATTTAGGTCCACATCTCGCAGTACAGAAAAGGGGCCATGACCCCACTCAACTTCCCACAACACTTTGATTTCGACATCCGGGACACCGATGGGAAAGACTACATCTTCGATCCTGTTCGTCGAAAGTATGTCCGTCTTACCCCTGAGGAATGGGTCAGACAGCATCTGGTAACATATATCATTCAGGATTTGGGATATCCTTCAGGTCGTACGGCAATCGAATCCGGATTCACACACCAGGGTGCCCTTCACAGAGCCGATGTCATCGTCCACAACCGGCAGGGCGAGCCCGTGCTGATGGCCGAGTGCAAGGCACCCGACATCAAGCTCAGTCAGAATGCGTTCGACCAGATCGCACGTTACAACACTTCAGTGCAGGCGAACTGCCTTATCGTTACAAACGGATTGACCCACTACTGTTATGAACTGGACAGGGCGGAGAAGAGTTACAGGTTTCTAGAGAAGCTACCCAGGTATGATGAATTGTAGAGAACGATCGTACGCAGGATTCAGTTAGGGATCCAGAAGTCCAACAGAGTGTGTCAAGATGTTTCCTGGGAATGGACTTGCGTTTTCTTCTCTTTGCGACGTGACCAGGGGGATGCAGGGATCTGCCCTGCGTCAATTTGTTCTTGCTCGATCTTCACGATTTCTGGCCTTGCCTTATTCGAATCACTCCTTCTCACTCGACCCAATCTCGGCCATACCCTTAACATATCATTTTCCAGAGTTGGTGTACCGTACCGGTAGGACTGGTCCCACACCCGGTCTAGTTGCCACTTTGATGGTACAACCTAGAGATATTCTTCCAGAATTTTTCAACTTTACTCTAATAGTGTAAGGCTGCCCGTGTATTGCCAACTGATGTCTTGATGCCATTTCCGATAAACCGTATCTTGGAATTCGTCCCACGATCAACGTCCGTCTGACCATTCCAAGGAACCTTAAATGGAAATCGCCCCTTGCCGCACCTATCACGCGGTCACCAGCAGCGTTAACCTGATTGAAATACCGCATCGGAAGTCCGCTTTCAAAATCTACTACCTTTCCATCATTGGTAGAGACAAACCTGAGGTCTACGAGTGGGAGCATTGTACGCTGACGAAGGACGAGTTCGAGTCCACTCTGATCACGAGCAGCCAGGAAGGCGTCGGGTTTGTCACCGCATTTCCTCACATCACCAAGATTTTCCGTTTCGCCCCCGTGATGGAAACGGTGCTTGACATCAGCGAGTTCGACACGGAAGGATTGATGGGAAAGGACTGCAGCCGCGAGGGTGGATATCACGAATTCGCCTGCTATGCCGAGGCGATCATCGCAGCCGAGGAGTACCACGCCTGGGCAAAAACCGCAACGGTCAGTAATTATCTCGCCTATCGCTGTTCCACGACCGACTTTCCTGTCTCCAATAATAGTAAGCTGGCAGAATTCGTATCCTCTTGATTTCCGAGCACACTTTTTCAGGTGAAGAATTTCCCACAGGACGCCGGACATAGGACTCCGGACGCCTTTGCCGGAGGATTTCCATGCGCATCCCATACGACACAATGTTGGCCGAATTCCGCCGCGTATTCTCGAAAATCGGTTTCACCCCCGAACGCGGCAAGTTGCTTGCGAAGCTCTTTGCCGAAAACATGAGAGATGGTGTTTATTCTCATGGATTGATGCGGGTTCCTAGCTTTACGAGAAGTGTCCTGAACAAGTCCGGCATTGACCCCGGCGCAGAGCCCGAGCGGGTAGGCACTATCGGAATACTGGAACAGTGGGATGGAAAACTGGGGCCGGGGATGTTGAATGCCCACGCCTGCATGAACCGAGCCATCGAGCTTGCCAAGGAACACGGCATGGGCTGTGTGGGGCTTCGAAATACCAACCACTGGATGCGCGCTGGTGCCTATGGAATCCAGGCTGCTGAAGCTGGTTACATTGGAATCTGCTGGACAAACACCACACAGCTTATCCCACCCTATGGTTCAACAGAAAAAAAGGTCGGTAACAACCCCCTTGTCGTTGGCATTCCCCGTCCCAATGGGCAGCACGTTCTTCTCGACATGGCATTGAGTCAGTTCTCAAACGGGAAGCTTGATGTCTACCGCGAATCCGGCCGATCCCTTCCAGTGCCTGGAGGATATGATAGTGACGGCAATCTGTCTTACGACCCAGGAGACATCCAGGATGCAGGACGTCCGCTACCCATTGGCCATTGGAAAGGCACCGGATTGGCAATGGTTCTGGACCTGGTCGGTGCGCTCCTGTCCGGTGGTCGAACAACATACCAGATCGCCTGCGACCCCACCGAATTCGGTGTCACCCAGACCTACATTGCCTTTGACATAAAATCCATTTCCGGAGAGAACCGTCTTCGTGACCTCGTAGATGAGACGGTGGCTGACTTTCAGGACGGATCGACAATAGAGGGTGAGGACAAGGCAACATACCCCGGCGAACGAATGTACCGAACCCGTACCGAAAACCTTCGCGACGGAATCCCTGTTGATCCAGTCTATTGGAACCAGGTCCTGGAGATATAGCTCTTTTCCCTGAAAGGGTACCGTATTTTACCCGGGGGTTCTCCGAACCCCTGGCGGAAGGACGACCAATCATGACCAACTCACAAGTCACCCAGGAAGAACGTTTTCTCTTCGACCTCCAGGGCTTTCTCGTCTTGCAAAATGTCCTTTCGCCAATGGACTGTTCAAGACTTCTCCAGGTCCTTTCCGACCTTGAGGAAAAGGAATACGCGGACGAATGGATCGATTCTCTAGGCCCTGGTCCTCCCGCTCGGCCCACGAAGGAAACCAACCGTACCGACCAGGTACGAATCAATGGTCTACCACGACTTAATCCAGTCTTCGACCACCTGATCGACCATCCGAGAGTCCTGCCCTACTTGAAAGAGTTCGTTGGCGAGCCGCAGCTCATTAACACCTGGTCCATCTCAAAATTCCAAGGTGCGGAACCAGGTGGATATCACCGGGGTGTGCAGCCAACGGACCACACCTTCCGCGAGGGTGCAATACGAACGCGCATGCTCAACACCGTCTACTTTCTCACTGAGAACGGTCCCGGTGATGGTTGCCTCGTGGCCGTCCCTGGCGTACACAAATGCAACATTGACCTTAACTGGCGCGATTACCGAGGACTTAATCTTCCAGGTTCCGTTGCGGTAACCGGAGAGCCCGGGGATGTCTTGATATTTTCTGAGGCAGTGGTCCACGACGGATTACCCAAAACAACTGCAAACACGCGATCCAACCTCTACTACAACTATGTCCACACCCACTACAACCCCATGATGCGGGAGCCTCGAAACTGTCACCATTTCTATATTCCACAGAACATCAGGGAACGCTTCTCCCAGAGCCAACGCGACCTCACAGCTTGGATGGAACTCGCAAAATGGGACTTCTAGAACATCACGAAATGTGATTGGATTTCCATATCTTTGGTGTTCAGCCTACCCTCCGAGGCTTTATCGGAGGAGAGTCCAGAACACCTGATCACGCTCTCGCCTAACTGCGATGCTTTCCTTCCGGCTGGATTGATTCCTCCGTACGATGGAGCGGGGCCAAAGGTCCCAGTCGAGATCATAGGATCATAAACCTTTGACTCTCACCCCATAATCTCGCGCCCTGCATCAAACTCCGTACACAGTACCCCGGACGCCTTTTCACCGCATTTATCAGGACTCCATTTCGTAGGAGATCTTCCATGCCTATCAAGGAACTCCTTCTCCAGATAGACGCCGAAAAATTTCGCGGAAACCTACACCACATATCCAGCGATCCACTCCCTTTCCGCAAGTTGAGCTACACCCGCCCGGGCCAATCCAGGAACAGCCTCTATGAAGCGGATGACTTCATTTCCGAGACACTGGGATCATATGGATATGGTGTCGAGAAAGAGGCTGTCCAGGTGCAGTCCTTCCGCTGCGACACTTCCAAGCCCAAGGCGAATCAGTACTCCGCACCAGACCCTGACGATCCCTGGTATACAGCCTACAACCTCTACGCGGAAATTTCGGGAAATCAAGATCCCGACGAAATAATCTTGCTTCTCGCCCACAAGGATTCGCAAAGTTGGGTAGATTCACCGGGTGCATACGACAACGGTGCTGGAACCGTTGCGCTAATGGAGATTGCCCGTGTGCTTGCGAAATTCACACCAAACCGCACAATCCGATTCCTTTTCTGCAACGAAGAACACAGACCATGGACCAGTGTGACCGCCGCCGTGAACGCAAAGGAACGTGGTGACAACCTGGTGGCCATCTACAATCTGGACTCGATGGGAGGAAAATCTCAGGAGGACGTGGATGCCCACAACAAAATCGGTGTGACGCTATATACCTGTCCGGAAGGAGAGCAATTTGCGGACTTGATGGCAACCGTGAATCAGGAGTATGCAATCGGACTCGACCAGCGAAAGTACCTGCGTGAACGACCCGGTGACGACGACGGATCGTTCATCAATGCCGGATTTCCGCACGCCGTGGCCAACATCGGCTCCTATCCTTATGCGGATCCAACCTATCATACGGAAGAGGATGTACCTGATCGCGTGGACATCCCCAATCTCGTGATGTCCACGCAAGCTACCCTGGCCGCCATTTTGACCATAGACCTCGAAGGGGTAGGGGCTCTTACCTGATCGATCGCCTGTCACTTGTTAAATCAACAGGCCCCCCGGACTTGAGTCTGAGGGGCCTGTTGATTTCATACTACAAAATAATTAGGCTTCGGCCGTGGTATTCCTCGTATCTCCCGCTCTCAATTTCGCGAGCAGGGGAAGAAGCAAGGGAATCAAGCCCAGGACGATGATCAGGAATCCGTTTATTTCGTAGAATTCAATACTTGTTCGCTTCAGCAATCCAATCCCAGGACCAAGCACCATGCCGCTTGACCAGGCTGCAATGAAATACACCATCAGGTTGAACCGGATCACTTTTACGATCAGGATGATCGGCAGCCCTGTGGAGAGGAGACCTAACGCCGCCAACAAGACGAAATGGCTCATATCCTGAGCGGGACCCAGGGCAGCAGGCAGAACGGAAACTGTGAGAACTCCTGCAAGAATTATCCACGATTTGGATACTGCCCGCTTCCATACAAGCACCACTGAAAGGACCACCAATGGAAATATGAAAGCCGTAATACCCTCGCTTAACACGTCAATGAAAGGTATGTAGGTGTCTATATGTGGTAATTCATACCCGGTTGGTCTCAAATGCTCTGTCATCCATTCATATTTGACATACAGTCCAAGATTCTTCAGTCCCAGTCTAAGCATGACAAAGGACGCAGCCATCGCAACCGTGTGTGCCCAGAACCGAGGAACTGCTTCCCTGAAGTTTAGGAGGCTTCCCCAGCCGTCCACATCGAATTCATTGGGAAATGTGGACTTAATAAGCGCGTTCCCTAGGGCAACCAGAACCATCACAATAAATCCGGCCCCGGCGATCCCGGTGACAAAGCCGATTCCCTGCATCCCGAGGAATGTCCACATCGCCTGGCTGGTGTCATAATTGTGAAAGAACGTAACTGAAGTGTTGATCTTGTTGATCAACTGCAAAGCCGCCACGACGATGCCAACTCGGAGTGGAAATCCCCACGACATCTCTCCGGCCGCGTAAGTCCTGAAGAAATAGATCCCGGTGAAAACTATCGTAACCAGCACCAGAAGAACGGGAAACAGACCTGCTATAACTTCCTTTGGTCCCTGTTTTCTAAGGTCCCGCAGGAATTTTTCCGGTGCTTTATAGATCAGGCCAAAGGATCCGACTTCGCTTCCCTGAACTCTGGATGTAACTCGAAACTCTCCATCTCCAACCTTGCGATCGATTCGCTCCCACACGAAATGATGGTCCATGCGGGCCTCTTCCTTTTCCGACCTTTCCTCCAGCAGCTTGTATTTCTGAGTATCTGTGACATCCCTGTTGAGGTGGCTTGCGATGGCATCCTCGGAAAGAACGCGGACTTGGTCCACAGGCAACTCGTCGCCTGCCTGTCCTTCTGGGATCAAATGGGTATATCCGGTAATGCCTCCTGTGGAGCGGACCGTAACGTGGATCTCCTCCTTCTCCAGTGGCTTGAACCACCTTATGTGCCACCTCCAGAGCTCTGTCTCTTCCACAGCCAGAGATTCCGCCTTTGCGGAGCCGGCCCTCCGCACGAGATGAGTGAAACTTGAGAGACTTGACCGGTTCTGAAATGCAACGGATTGTCGGTAGTCCGAAACATCTAATCCCATTTTCGCGCAGAACTCTTTCGCCTGCTCCACGGCCTCACTTCTCGACACAGAAACCGTAGCAGAAGACGCGAACCGGTCCACCTGGAATACCCAGGTCAGGGCAATTCCCAGCGCGCCGAATATGGCCACAAGTAACCACTTTCGGTTGTCCAGTTCATATGTGGAATGGTGGTTCTGCACGACAGGGACAGGCGCTGCCGAAGCCTCCTCTTCGCTCGGAAATGTGTCCTCTGCCTCAGGGACCGGAACAGGCAGGGGTTCCTGTTCTTCCGCCTCTTCTTGCCCTTTTCCGGCAATCACCGCAATCAGCGCGGGAATTGCAGGCAGGAGCAGTATCCCAGTCACCAGAATCCCGGAGATCTGGAAGTAGACACTTGTCGATTTCATCATCGGTAGTGCCGTCAAAAAGGCATTGAACGCATAGTGTGCAATGATCGGCGCCCAGATTCCATACCTGAGAAAGGCTATGCCGAACAAGACCCCGACCAGCGTCAACTCAACTCCTCGAATATAAATGGGTTCTATGGGATAGTTGGAATGCAGAAATGCCCAGACGATCGCGGGAAGTAGCACCGCCAGCCACGGACGCTTCAGCCATTTGAGAAGCAGGGTGATCGCCAGAAGGCGGAAGAAAAACTCCTCCATAGTCGCGGCGGTCAACCCTACGAGCAGAGGATAGATCCATGGGATCACCGTGCTGAACGCATTGTCGTAGTCGCTCACATCTGCCGGTGCCCAGACCCCCAAATATTGGGAGCCAATCATATAGAACACCGTCACGTAACCGAGCATGGCACCAGCGATGCCGTAACCAACCGCGGTGCTCCTCAGGAAATCGGCGGAGAGCAGACCTCTCAATGAGAAACGGCCCAGCGGATCTCTGCTTCCAGAATCCAAAACCTGTCCTCCCATTGCACCCCCCACCACACCTGCCAGACAGATCACACCTCCCAACATCACAGCATTGATAAAGGAGGTTACTAGAAACAACATCAGGAATGCACTCGTACTTGAAGTTGTATCGAAGCTGAAACTCACCAGGGGTATCGAATTCAGAGTACCCGCAGCAGTGGCAACCGCCACTAGAATGCCAACGATCATTCCGGTGCGCCATTGGAGGACTTGTGTCTTGAATGCTCTGATGAGGACCACCAGCATGGCAACCACCAGGGTGAGCCAGAAAACGCTGAAGACACTCGTCAGGAAATTTGCTCTGGACCGTACCTCTCGATAATCTCTGGAAAAGGTCTCTGGGACCTTCAGATATTCCCTGAACCGACCTACCCGATCCCCCTGCACCAGGACTTCCAGACGGTAATGGCCGTCGTCTCCTACCTTGAATCCATTCCTTCTATATGTGAACGTGTGGTCAATCCGCGCTTTACGCTCCTTGCTTGTTCGCGCGATCAGCTCATACCCGCCCAGATCAAACTGCTGCTGTTCTTCGAGGAATTCCTTAGCAATTGTGTGCGCCTTGTCCTGCTCCAGACTGGCACCTTCATCCGACTCCAGGATATTGTGTGAGAACCGTACGATGCGTCCGCCGGGATCCAGACCAACACTGAATTCCTCCTTCTGGAGGGGTTTGTACCAGCGTATGCTCCAGGTCCAGATCGAGAGCCACTCCAGTGCCAGGCGGTTGGTCTCTTCCAGACCTACTGTTTGTTCCATGAAAATCTGTTGCATTGGGGAGCTGGAGAATATCTGGGCGCTGTCGTACTCCTTTGTATCGTAACCAAGTCCAGTCACATATTGCTCTGCCCTTTCGAAGACCTCCTCTCGACTCAGTTTGAAGTCGAGAGATGCTGCGGGAAAGGCTTCGCGGTAGTAATGCAGAAATGTCCAGAGACCTGCCAGACCGACTACCAGCAGTAGCGGAATCCACAGCAATTCGCGGCGGTTCATTTGAACCTCCCAGGTGTGTTTGATGGATCACGACCGAAATCGAAAACCTTGTACTGCACAAACCTTCCGAGACAGCGTAGCGAGTAATCTATGTAAACTTGATCCCTTTAAAAAAGGCAAAAGGAATCGCACTCAAAGTTGAGTTGCGGACTTATTAATTTAATCCTATCATGGGCTTTCTCACCATATAATGGAATCAAATTGGAGTTGCCTTGTCTAGCAATCATTCCCTTCCCAATACGATGAAGTCTATCATTTGCCACGGCCCTGAAGACTACCGTCTCGAGGAGCATGATACCCCGCGTCCAGGTCCCGGAGAGGTCGTCGTGAAAGTGCAGTCGGTTGGTATCTGCGCAAGCGACCTCAAGTGTTACCTGGGCGCACCGTTATTCTGGGGGGACGAAAACCGGGAGGGCTATTGCCAGGCTCCGGTGATACCTGGACACGAGTTTGTCGGGAAAGTTGTCGCCCTGGGCGAGGGTGCTGGTGAGAAGTATGGGCTCGCACTGGGCGATCACGCCATATCCGAGCAGATCGTCCCTTGCCATACCTGTCGCTACTGCAAACGCGGCCAGTACTGGATGTGCATGCCCCACGACATCTACGGGTTCCGGCAGAAGACCTTCGGGGCAATGGCGGATTACATCCGATTCCCCGCCAACGCGTTGAACTATAAAGTGCCGGACACCATCCCGGTCCATCACGCCGTCTACATCGAACCTTTGGCCTGCGCTATCCACGCTGTTCAGCGTGCGAACATCGAGCTCGACCACACTGTCGTCATCGCCGGCGCCGGCCCCCTGGGTCTGGGTATGATTGCTGCGGCCAGGCTCAAGAACCCGCGTCTACTGATTGCCCTGGACCTCAATGACGATCGGCTGGAAGTTGCAAAAGCGAGCGGATCCGATATTGGACTGAATCCCGCCCGGATGGATGTGATTGATGAAGTCAGAAATCTCACAGAGGGCTATGGCTGCGACGTATACATCGAAGCTACCGGTCATCCTGCGGCCGTCGAGCAGGGGCTCCATATGATCTGCAAGCTCGGGACGTTTGTCGAGTTCAGCGTGATGCGCGAACCGGTTACCACGGATTGGACGATCATCGGCGACACCAAGGAACTGAACATCCACGGCGCCCACCTCAGTCCAGGTTGCTATCCCATTGCGATATCCATCCTGGAGAAAGAACTTCTACCAATGGACAGCATCGTTACCCATCGCCTCCCTTTGGACAGTTTTCAGGATGGAATCGATCTCGTCGCATCTGGCGATCGTTCGATTAAAGTAACCCTTGAACCCTAGATCTTCCTACAAATTCATAACACGAGTATTGCATGGCTTTATCCAACTACTATTTGGGCTGTCCAATCTGGGCAAACAAGGATTGGATCGGTGAGTTGTTCATGGACCGTACGCCCGCCCGCGACTTTCTGCGTCAATACGCCTCGGTCTTCAACACGGTCGAGGGCAACGCGACGTTTTATACTCTGCCCTCACGTGATTCAGTGGACCGTTGGAAGGGTGAAACACCTGACGACTTCAGATTCTGCTTCAAATTTCCGCGTTCCATAAGCCATGATCGCAAGCTGGTTGAGGCTAAGGAACCCACCTCTGAATTTCTTGACAGACTTGCACCGCTCGAAGACCGACTGGGTCCATTCTTTCTCCAGCTCCCTCCATCCTACGGGCCGAATCTGCTCCCTGGACTGGAGCAGTTCCTCAGATCACTGCCATCGGAATTCAAGTATGCTGTTGAGGTGAGACACCCAGAGTTTTTCGGCGATTCTCACGCACCATTGGACGACCTTCTTGCAAGCCTTGGAGTTGATCGGGTCATCTTCGACACGCGAGGACTGCATCGGGCGCAGACTGTGGATCCTGCTGCTGTTGAAGCCAGACGAAAGAAGCCCGATCTACCTGTTAGCTTTTCGACAACCGCGACTCACCCATTCATTCGTTTTATAGGCCATCCCGTGGTGGAAGAGACCCTGCCACTCCTCGACGAATGGGCAGGCATAACTGCCGAATGGTTGGCGGAAGGGAAGACGCCCTACATATTTATGCACGCGCCCGACGACTTCTATGCGCCTCGTCTGGCGAGACACTTTCATCGTATATTATCCTCGAGAAGCGTAGTAGGTGAATTCCCCGAATTCCCTGCGGAACAGACAGAGAGCAACCAGGAGCAACTCAGCCTGTTCTAGTCCATCGTCCGAAGTCCCGGAAAACGACCTTACTAAAGAATGAGGAGCATATGTCTGAATCTGCATACCGCCAAACTCTGGTGATATCCCCGGGGGAACTGTCAGGAAGACTAAAAGACTTTCCTTTGTTGTTGAACATCAAGGAGCGTTTTCTCCGATCAGTGGAGAACGACGGCAACGTGGCGGGCAACGATGGAGGAGACATTCACTTCCTCTCTCAATCAGGGAACCTGCTTCCACATACGATCGAAAGATATTGCCCCGAATCCGGAGCCCTGCGCGCTCGGGTCTGCATCCCGACCCTGAATTCCAACTCGAAGATCCAGATCTGCGTTGGTGAACAATCTGAGAAAAAGGATTTGGGTTCGCCATGGAAGTCTGGATTCAGGATGATCCAGGTGGAAGGGGGATCCGTCCGGTCTGAAGACCTCGAACTCGAGGACGCCCTGACCGTTGAAGCCTGGGTACATACAGATCTGGAAAGAACGGACACCTTCCAGACCCTCGTCTCCAAGTGGTCCTCGCGACCGGTAATGGACGCCTTCGAATCCTATGACGCCGGGAACACGGATGGATTGGATACGAAAGGATTCTTCGGTTCCGTCAGCGACGGCAGGTATGTTTACTTCGTTCCTCAGCTGAACGACTCCCAGAGCCGCCATGGCCAGGCCTTGCGTTACGATTCCCACGGACCGTTTGATGATCCAAAAAGCTGGTCAGGTTACGACGCCGGCCACACTGCAGGACTGAACACCAGGGGATACTACGGAGCAGTCCACGCTGGAGAATACATCTATTTCATACCAAGGACTGATGGAGAATCCCATCACAGCCGACTGCTCCGATACGATCGTCGCGGCGATTTCACCGATTACTCAAGCTGGGATGCACACGATATCGGGAATCCGGTCTCTTCTCAAAGTGCCGCGTTTGATGGCAGATACATATACATTACACCGGGCTATGAAATGGATGGATCGGAGACAGGCAAGGCTGTCAAGTTTGACACCTATGGAGACTTCAAGGACGCGGGCAGTTACGTTATCTACGACGCGGGAAACACAGATGGCCTGGAATCCAAGAATTACGACGGAGCCACCTTCGATGGGAGATACGTCTACTACTCACCCTTGAACAACAGGGGAATCGTCCTTCGCCACGATACACTGGGCGACTTCGATGATCCCAAAAGCTGGGCGTCAAACGACATCAGCAGTCTGGGCATGGAAATGTGCGTGGGAGCCATATTCGATGGTAGATACATTTATTACGTTCAGTATGCTCACACCAAGGCCGTCCGATACGACACATTGGGCGATTTCAGAAACCTGTCGAGCTGGGAGGTCTACGATGCAGGCCGCACATCGGGCCTGAACACGTGCGGTTACGACGGCGCAGTTTTCGACGGGCAATACATCTATTACGTTCCCTTCGTCGAAGACGACGCCTCACGGGCGAGCGACAAGCACGGTTTTCATTGTCGCGTCCTTCGGTACAACGCATCGTTGAATTTTACGGACGCCGCCGCGTGGGAGGCTGTGGATGGCGGCGTGTTCACCTATCCCCCCAACCCCGGAGGCTTCAATGGCGGCGCCTTCGATGGACGCTACGCCTATTTCGCGCCCTGGCGCGAAGACCCTGAGGAAACCGACAAACGAGGTTTTACTCCACATGGGAAGGTCTTGCGCTACGACACAACCGAGGACGCGGCATTTACGCTTAAGTATGTTGAATGCGGCCACAACGGCGGCCTTTGTGCCTCGATGCCTGGTCCCACACTTACCCTGATAACTTCGGAAGGCACCCGAAGTGTCAGGGCAAACCGAAACCTTTCCGCGGGATGGCATCACATCGCCGGCACATATGACGGCCAGGCCATAACCCTCTACATCGATGGCGAAGCCGTCAACTCCATCCAGGCATCCGGCACGGTCAACCCGAGCAACTCCCCCCTAACCATCGGCAGCCTCATCGGCGGAGGCGCAAGATTCCTCGGCACCATCGCAGAGGTCCGCATCTCAAACACATCTCTCTCACCCGACTGGATCCGGACAACCATGCAGAATCTCTCCGCCCCGGATTCATTCGTCACGCTTGCCCCATAGCCCTGCGGAACATTAAAGTTGCCTGTTTCTTTCAATTCGAATACCGGATAGCGTCCTGCCTTTCACCCGCCTCCTACCCTTATCCAGACTCCCCGTGTCTCTTGCCTTCCACCGGAGCTCCAGAATTCCAGCGTTTCTGATCCCCTCCTCATAGATCACTCTCACCATTCATCAATGGCTTCTGATTTACTGCCTCCCTTTGAGCTCGTGCCCCCAAAGGGGCACTTCCCTATTCTTACCCAGGGGTTCTCCGAGCCCCTGGCCAGACACCCAGGAACTTCCCAGGCCCCAGTCCTAGGCCAAAGTCCTAATCCACATCGTCTTTTCGACTAAGCATCTTACGCCATACCTGACAAATCGCGAACTCCGCACCAAAACGCACGCTATCCTCAGCACAATCGCAAAAAGACTCGGCTGCAACCCCATCCAAATCGGAGGCCCAACCGACCCTGTCCACCTCCTCACGACACTATCCAGGACTTTATCCATCGTCGATCTCGTCAAAGAGCTGAAGAGCCTCTCTACGAACTGGATCAGAAATCGGGAGTCTACTCTCCAGGCCTTCAGATGGCAAACAAGCTACGGCGTCTTCTATGTAAACCCATTAAACGCAGCACGCCTCATCAAATACATCCAAAACCAGGAATCCCACCATAAATCAAATCACGACCACAACCAGAATGTCGAATCCAACGAACATAACCTCAGGGACTAACTCGCCATTATCCCACGATACCCTAAAGGGGTACCGTACCTTTTCCAGGGGTCCAAGGAGCCCTGGCCTCCAACAATTCCAACACAAATCACCATTCCATCACTTAAAAAAACAAAATCGGGGGGGACTCCACCCCGATCACGAGATAATTTCTTTTCCCACCTCTGGCTACGGCCTTCTCCCAATCCTTCTCCCCGTCTTGACCTGGACCTCTGTCCCACCCTTTGAATCTCCTACCAGATCATCATCGAACACTATTCTGCCCGGCTCGAATATCAGAACCAATGTCGATCCACCAAATTTGAAGTAACCCTTTTCCTGGCCACGTTCTACCGCTCCCGGAGTATAAGTCTGCAAAATCGTCCCAACCACGAATCCCCCGACTTCCACATAGCTCACCTGGCCGAAGTGCTCGGAATCAAAGACAGTCACCGAGCGCTTGTTCCTTATAAAGGCATCGGGAACCGTATCCAGACCCAGGGGATTTACAATGTGATATCGCCCCTTTATATCCCTGGTGGGCCGAACCGTCCCACTGTCCGGAAAATGAAATCGGTGATAGTCATAGGGAGCCAGGCGAACAACCAGGGCAGATCCCTCGTCATACCTCCCGGCCTGATCCTCAGAAGCTAGCAGCGAAGAGATTGAAATCGAACGGCCCTTCACAGGTAGTCTGGTGCCGTCAGTCAACTTGGGATATACCAGCACCTTGCCGTCCGCTGGACAACAGAACGTATCCGGGTTCGAGTCAAAAGGGCGTGAACCAGCTACCAACTTGCGTGTAAAGAATGCGTTGAAGCTTTCATACTGATCGAGAACCAGCTCCGCTTCAAGTGCATCGATTTCGTATTTGTCAACGAATTCAAGGATTTTCTTCTGGCTGCCACGTGTATCCTGCATTTTGCCATACAATCGGCAGAATAGATGATTATTCAGGATGCCATCGAACAGGAAACGCCCAATCGTGGACCCCAAGATCCAGCGTTGAGACGCATCGTGGAGCAGAGGCTCGGTAATCATCTGACCGGTAGATCGATCTTTGTAGCTCACCTGATCCATTTGCTAGCGCGGAATGATAGGGAGAAGAATGTGCGAAGGATGATCTGGATCGTGATAGATGGTATTCTCCGCCAAAACAATACGGCGATCTCTTCCCAGGGATCCACCAGTGTTCGGGTTGATGTCGAAACGGGGGAAATTGCTGCTGGACACATCCAACCGAATACAATGTCCCTTTCCGAATACATTAGAGGAAGGGTACATGACGATTTCGAACTCGTAAACTTCCCCTGGATTCATTAACTCCTGGTGATCTCGCGTATTTCGATATCTTCCACGAATAATGCTGTCCGAGATGTTCTGAGCATACCCCTCCGGGTAGTCGACATTGGGAGGATGTACATCGATCAGCTTCACTGTGAAATCGGTATCTTTGGCGGAAGAGGATGCCCAGAGCTTCACGGTCAGTGGGCCTGTAACCTCAAGGTCTTCTTCTAGAACCGTAGTCTGAAAAACCAGAACGTCACTTCTGGCGGACAGAGGAAGCGTATCTTTGCTGCCATAAAAGCGCTTGTGGCCCCTCTGGTCGAACGCCCCTGCGTCCATCACCTGATTCGCTGCGGAGATGCCGCCGCCCATCGTAGGCACGGGGTCCCTCGGATCGAACGTGTAAGGGGTGGGAACAGAAGCCTGTGGCTCTTCCCTGCTCAACGAACCGTCACCATGAATGTAGTATGGCGTATAGTTTGTTTCTGCCAATGGCCAGTCCTCTACATCACGCCATTCCCCCATATGAGAGAGTCGACCGTTGCGATCTTTCTCGCTGTTTCCGCCGCCCATCACAAAGATTCTTACGGGTTTCTCTGCGTCGACGCCGTTGTCGATCCCCTTCAGCCACCTATCGAACCACCTCATCCGGTATCCGGCATAGTCGTCTAGGACCGCATCAGGGCCGAAGTCCACATCCCCGGAGAAGGAACTTCCCCATCCCCCGTGGGTCCAGGGCCCCATATGCAGGTGTTGAGGTGTCTTCATCATCTTCGACAGAGCGATATAGTTGGCTGGTGTCCCTCTCGCGTAGGAATCGTACCACCCGCCCAAATAGATGGTTGGGACGTCGGCATGTTCTTCATAGTAGTGGTCGATCGCATATCCACGCTGTTTCCAGTAGTCGTTGAAATCCCCTTCGGCCTGTAAGTCCAGGACCCATTGTTCGTACGACGGCAGGAATCTAAGTGCCGAGGATCCCTTCCGGTAGGGTGTACGAGTGAGCCACTCCTCGACGCGGGCAAAGTCCGCCTCGAGTGCCGCCTTCAGTGTCGGATTGGCAAGTGCCTCAGGGCTGGTCGTCGCCATCCGATATGCATATACATAGAAACGGAGTTCCAGCGCACCGTTTTGACGCATTGAACTCGTGTGGTAGTTGGATGTTCCCACGGCGATCACCATCGCCTTGAGGTGCGGAGGGTTCAAGGTTGCAAGAGCACTTTGATCGCTGCCGCAATACGATCCACCCATTGTACCGATATTCCCATCGCACCAAGGCTGCGCAGCTGCCCATTCTACACTGTCAAAGCCGTCTGGTGCCTCTTTTGCAAACGGGTGCCAGATCCCTTCGGACTCGAACCTGCCCCGCACATCCTGCAGGATGCAGACGTATCCTCTCCTGGCGAAATACCGACCGTCGTTGACCTTCCCCTCTTTGTCATAGGGTGTCCGCTCCATGACCGCCGGGAACTTTCCCTCGGCCACTTCACCATCCTTTGCAGGCAGATAGAGATCTGTAGCGAGCTTTACACCGTCTCGCATAGGCACCATGACATTTTTTTGAACCACGACATCGTATTCCATCCAGGATCCACGCATGCCCGTTTCGCCCATTTTGCTCTCTCCCTATTCGGAACATTCGGCAAATTGTCCAACTGCACGTAGCGCCTCTACACCCGATCCCCGTTCAGACATAGGAAAACTGATCGGTCGGTTCCCTTCAATTTGCGATTGATAGATTGCCATCACCATCTCCAGTGAGCGCATCCCGGTCAGTCCGTCGCTGCGCAATTCCCCGTTTCCATCCAGCGCCTGCAGAAGCTCTTCCAGAGCGGACACATAGGTCGATCCTGCCGGGGGGTGCTCGATCTCCTTGTGTGCAAGGACGTGCCACTGGAAACCGCTGTCCGGCTCGTAATCATCCTCAGCGGATTCGAACAGATGAACACGCTCACCCAGGAACCGAATCACGCCTTCCCGACCACGCAGCTCGAATGCGTTTTCAGTATATGTCGTTACCTCACCACTGTGCATAATGCCTGTCGCGCCTCCCTTGAACTTGATCATAGCCGTACTGAAGTCCTCAACCGCCCAGGGACGCATGCGCTGCTCAGCCATTCCGCATAGCCAGTCGACTTCACCTGCATACATATCCATCAGATCGAAATAGTGGGTAAAATCGTGGAGAAGCGGACCTTCATTTTCGCTCCTCCAGGATGGCGTCGGTTTTCCACCATCCATGTAGCAGTAAATGTGGTTCAGTTCCCCAATCACTCCGTCTCTAAGGAGTTGCAGTCCGAGGTTCCACTCAGGCGACCACCTGCGATTATGATTGATCTGCAGCAGGATATCAGCTTTGTCACACACATCCACCATCCGATCGCACTCCTCCAGCGAAAGCGCCATAGGCTTTTCGCAAATGATCGCTTTCGTCGACGGTGACGACGCACATCCCTCAACCATCTCGCAGTGAAGCTCTGGGTGCGTGGCGATGATACAGATATCGGGCTTGACTTCATCCAGCATATTTCGATAGTCCGTGAACAATGCCTCTACGCCATAGCGCTGACCAAATATCTCAAGCTTCTCTCGACCGCGGTTCACACCCGCCGCAAGCNTACATCCCTCTGTCGCCAGAATCGCGTCGGCGTGGTTGTCCGGCAGATCCCCAAAGCTGAACTGATATCCTACTCTGCCGGTGCCGATAATCACCGCCCTGTATTTTGCCATACCTACTCCCATATTTTCGTTCAAAACAATTGACCGCTCGAATCTATCCCCACTTCCATAGTTTCATCGCTGTCCCACTCAATACTCATTTCCGCTCAGCTTCACTCAGATCGATTGCCTCCGAAAAGAGCCTGAGGGCTTCCACATAGCTTAGTTTCGGATTGTACAGCTTGGTCGGAAAGTTACTGCGGCACACGCAGTGATCCAGAACGATCCGCAAGTCGCTGAACTCCCTGGCACGGTTCGCGACCTGGCCATACTCGCCCTGGTGGCGTTCACATCCAGCGTAATACCAAGATCTGCGGCCCTCCGCCAAAGCGGTGTGGTCCTCGGCTCGTCATCTCGCCCATATCACCTTCTCACTCCGTCACTACCAGGCTTGTTGTCCTGCACTGCTTCGAATCCCAGTCCAATAGGTATGCAGTTGCCCTGCACGATGAATTCCGGTTCGGATCACGCATGGATATGCTCATGTCGCAAAGATGGAACTCAGATGAATCCACTCGAAGTTGCCCTGAAAAATGAAGATGTGCGGAGAAAACAGAATCTATCCTGCCCCTGAGAACACGCCCGTAGAGATTCGGAGCTCCGCTGAGTACATACTTCTTCATACTTTTGTTCGCGTCTACGGCCAGAATGTATTCACGTGTTTCCGGTGTGTCGATTGNTACGTGGGTGAACAGGATGTTGTGCGTGTCACAGCAGAGAACTTCTCCCAACCAATACTGAGTTCCTGGGTGTACATAGCTCAACGGGGAGTCCATCAAAATAAGACGCAGTCCGTCCTCATTGATCACCCGATTGCTGGATTCGACGCCTTCGTGAATCCAGTAGGAAGCGTGACCCGGGTTTGCTTCGGTCTTATAGACCTCTTGCGACGCATATCCGGTCGGAGCGGCCAGATCGTGGTTGCCCGGTGTCATCTTCCAGGGCGCCTTGAGTTTCGACATCAACTCCAGACCAAAAGAGATGTTCTCCCTGCTGAACCAATCTACCAGGTCGCCAAGCATCACCACCAGATCCGGTGAAGAACTGTTGATCAGTTCGATCAACGACTTGAAAGATGGCCAAGCACACTTGAAAAATCCCCGTNCCTCGTGAAGACGCTTATATGGGTCGTCGTCAGCGATCAGGTGCGCGTCACCTAGAACCACCACTCTCATGCCGAATTCGGCTCCTCGTCTGTCCGAACGAACTCCCAGCACCGATGGACATTCTGATGCCTTGCAAAATCCTGGGGAATCGTCACCTTCGTGATATCTGTCATTCTAAACCCTGCACGGACCGGGTATTCCATTTTGAAGTTTCGTCTGTTTGTCGAAAACAGGAGCATTCCCTCCGGTTCGAGCAATCCCAATCCTCTTCTGATCAAATCCACATGATCTCGCTGGACATCCAGAGTACCGCTCATACTCTTCGAGTTCGAAAACGTTGGTGGATCCAGAAAAATCAGCCCATACTTTGTCTTCTTCTTCGAAGCTCTGTCGAGCCAAGTAACACAATCTTCTGGAACCAGCTCATGTCCTTCCGGCTGGAATCCATTCAGATCCAGGTTCCGTCTTGCCCAGGCTAGATATCGCGAAGAGAGATCAACAGTCGTCGTCGAGACAGCACCTCCCATTGCGGCGTGCACCGTCGTGGTTCCCGTGTACCCAAACAGATTCAGGAATCGTTTCCCTCTGGACCTTTCGCCAATCTTCTGGCGCGTTATCCTGTGATCCAGAAAGACTCCGGTATCCAGATAATCGGTGAAGTTCACCAGAAATCTGCAGTCTCCTTCAGCGATTTCGTGGAGCCTTCCGGACTTCCCCATCCGTTCGTATTGAGCATCCCCCTTTTGCCTCTTTCTCGTCTTCAAATAGAGATGGTCGGGCATCACCTCCAGAATCCCCGGCAGCTGGGATTTCATCTCCTTGCCCAGCTCATCCACTCTTGCGGATTCGGTGTCTTTCTCAAAAATTTGTACGTGTGCGCACGTGTGCGTACTGCCGTATAAATCGATTGCCATGGGATAGTCCGGCAGATCGCTGTCATATACCCTGTAGCAGGTAATGCCGCTTCGCCTTGCCCATTTTCCAAAATGTCGCAGGTTCTTCCGAAGCCTGTTGACGAACATCTCCGATGCAGCTCCGTCGGCCGCGTAGGATACGTTTTTCTCCTCGGCACCTCGGAGACCCTTTTCACGGATAACCTCTTCGGTCGCCAATTTGTATACCAGCAACTTGCACGGAATCGCGCCATTGAGCAGATCGTAACTTCGCCGGGGTTTGAGTTTGAGGTTCGGTGCAAGTGCCGGGTTGCCTGTAAAAACAGCTGTCCGCCATCCGGGGAAATGATTCCTGAAGGTATCTCCCAATCTCGCATACAGATGTCCAAGGTCAGAATCACCTCCGATCCGTCTGCCGTATGGCGGGTTGACCACAACCAGGCCNGGCGCTTCGGATCCCAGTCCATCTACTTCGCCCAGCTCCCGCGTCTCGAACCTGATGCAGCGGCTCATCCCAACCTGATCTGCATGAGATCCCGCATACTGAACCGCCTCCGCGTCCTGGTCATAGCCGATGATGATCGGGATTCGTCCCATACCCTCACGCTTGCGGACCTCCGCCTTCCTTCTCAACTGATGCCATATGGGTTGGTTATGACCCCTCCACCCGGGAGATCCTAGATTTAGCCGAAGCAAACCGGGCGCCACATCTCCAGCCATGAGGGCGGCTTCTATCGCCAGCGTCCCCGAGCCACACATGAGATCCAACAATGGTCCTCCGGACTCGGCCACGTCCGGCCATCTTGAACGAATCAAAATCGCCGCAGCAAGGTTTTCCTTGAGCGGCGCGGCAACTTCTGACTTTCTGTATCCTCTTCGGTGCAGGCTTTCGCCCGATATATCCAGGCTTACCCTCGCCTCATCCCGATACATATACACGTTTACCTGAATGTCTGGATTGTCGGAATCAACATCCGGACGCACACCCGACCGGTCTCGGAAACGATCGACAATGGCGTCCTTCACCTTGAGGGTACCAAAACGAGCGTTGCTGATTTCCGATCGCACGGCAAGGAAATCGACCGCAAGCGAATTCCGCGGGGCCATGTGATCCTCCCAGGGGAGGGATCGGATCTCGTCGTACAGGGCTTCAGGTGTCTTCGCTTCAAATCGCGCCAGAAACAACAAGACACGACTTGCCAATCGAGACCAGAGACAGACGCGATATCCCAGATCGAGGTCGCCCGACAGAGAGACGCCTGCCTGGCCGGCCATCACGTCCGTGGCGCCAAGCGAGCGAATTTCATCGACCAGCAGCCCTTCGGTCCCCTTGGGACACGTCACGAAGTATGAGAAGGGACCATTCATGTTCAAACCTTGTTCGGTGCCCCACCGACCTGATTGAGCGCATCGACCAAACTCTTCCGAATCAAATCGCAGAGCAAGTCGATATCCTCTCGTTCCGCAATCAGGGCCGGCGCCACGGCAAACCAGTTTGGATCAATCCGGATCAATAGACCGTTTGCCAGTGCCGCCTTCTTCAGCGACTGGCCCAACTCCGGGAAGGGTTCCATCGACTCGGTATCTCGTACGAGTTCAACGCCTCGCAGCAATCCCTTTCCCCGGACCTCTCTGATCACCCCCAGGTCCTTGAGGCCTTCCAGCTTCTCGGAAAGGTATTCACCCAGGAACTTGGCTTTCTTGTCCAGTTGATTTTCGACGATCTCGTCGATTACNGCAATTCCCACGGCGCACGCCAGCGGATTTGCCGCGTAAGTGTGTCCGTGGGCAAAGTTTACATCCTCTTCTGGTGGTCCCAGAAACACATCCCCCATCTTCTCATTCGCCATCATCGCGCCAAGAGGCATCACACCACTCGAGATTCCTTTTCCACCGCAGATCACGTCTGGCGTAACACCAAACGTCTGGGCAGCGAACATGGAGCCGGTCCTTCCGAACCCCGTGATGATCTCATCGAATATCAGCATCACATTGTTTTTGTCACAAATCTCCCGGATAATCTGAAAGTACTCATCTGTCGGCGTTATAATCCCGCCTGTATTTCCAATAGGTTCAACGATCACACCTGCAACCGTATCCGCGTCCTCACTTTCGATAACATCCCCGAACATCCGTGCGCAGAAGCGATTGCATTCCTCCCAGGATTCGAAGCGATCCCGGTAATAGGTCGGCGGAAACACCTTCAGGAACCCCCCGGCCTGCGGCTCGAATGGCGTCTTCCGCTTCCCTGTCCCGCTTGCCGCCATCGCACCGAATGTGGCCCCGTGATAACCCTGGTATCGGCTTACGAACTTGTACTTTCCGGGATGCCCGCTTTGCTTCCAGAATTGTCTGGTGAACTTAATTGTGGCCTCTATCGCCTCCGATCCGCCACTGAATGGCTTTGCGTAGTTCAAATTCCCTGGAGTGATCTCGCCCAGTTTTTCTATGAAGTCCAGCGCAATGTCCGAAAGCCCATGCATAGGCGGCGAGAAGCAAAGCACCTCGGACTGCTTCCTGAGGGCTTCCATAACCCGTGGGTGGCCGTGACCCAGCGACGCTACGAAGATCCCGCCTATTCCGTCCAGGTAACGTTTGCCCTCAACATCCCAGTAGTACATGCCCTCGGCCTTCTGAACCAAAAACGGGTTCTCCAGGAACGCAGTGGTCTGCTGGTAATCGAGAAAGGTCCTCTTCAGCAGCCTCTCCTGCCGCTTATCCAACTTCATTACGCCTTCCTTTCACAGGTTGCCACTCCGATATGTCTGTAAATGCCGTCCTGATCCACTCTGACGGTCCCGTCCGCTGCCCCGTAGAGATTCCCCCAGTCCCTGGCAGAGTAATAGAGCAGGTATCGGTTATCTTCAACAAGAACGCACGGCGTTGAAGTATATCTTCCATCGAAATGATTGGGATCGCGAGTTGCTTCAAAGGATGGACGATCGTGATGATGTGTCCAGGTCTCCCCGTCGACGGAAGTAGAGCTGTAGATCTCGAACACGCCTCCTTCGACATGACACCCATACCACATGGTCAGCGCCTCGCCTTCTCGAAATACAAATGGATAGACCACGCTTTTGAGTTTTTCGGTTGCNCTGACCACTGGGCTCGTATCTCTCTTCCAGGCTATTCCATCTTCAGAAGTGAACCGAAAGACATGCCTCGCCGCAGATCTGAAATCACCATTTGGATCGGGCGCGGAATTCATCCACATGCGGTACATTGTAGGACTTTCCTTATGGACACAGGGTCTCCGTCCCATCAGCCCAAGGGATTCTGACCTTACACGCCACGCAATACCGTCAGGGCTTGTGGCATAACCCAGCCACTGTTCGTTGAAAAGAACCCCATTATTCGCGTCCCGCTTCGAATCAGACATGATGAACCACATTTTGTACTGACTTTCATCGGAATCGTACATCACATGGGGCGTTTGCCACGCTCCTCCCCACGGCAGGTCTTCCTGCTTCAGAATCGGGTTGGCGGAAAATTCCGCCCAGTTCAGNCCATCTTTGGATTCCGCATAACCCAGGTTCATGTCATTCGTTCGAGTTGCCGTGTCGTTACCCAGAAACCACATCTTGTACAAGCCGTCTACTCGTATCACAGTCGGATTGTATACCTGCACACTATGCCAGCCTGCTCTGTTGGTCATCCCCGAAAGAACAGGCTGTCCCCTTCTTGACCNGTTGAGATCATGTAGAAGCATTTCCGTGCCTTTGTCTGGTGATCACACCAATCCACTCGGACCCAGGACAAGCCGTTCGGCGTTCTTGTGGGCGATCTGTTCCCGTTCATCATCGGAGATGTCGGCCGCTGCCAGAAGAGCGGGAAAGGCCATTGGCTCGTAGAGCGGGGAGTCGGTTCCGAACAAGATCTTGTCTGCTCCTACCGCTTTGACCATAAGACCCAGAATGCCGGTCCGTATCGCTCGCGCCGTTCCCATATCCGTATAGAGATTTCCCGATGCGCAATCCTGAATCGCGTCGATGGCTTCCTGAGTCTGGCCCGGTTGCCCCGCACCGAAATGAGCTGTAATGACCGTCATCTTGGGAAATCCCTCGGCCACCCGTCTCAACCGAGCGGGTGCTGCGTACGATTCGTTCTCCCCATGCGAAAGCACCGGGAGCCCAAGCGGCTCAACTTGCTCGAGAAGTCGAAACGTCGCGTTGATGTCAGCAGGATACTTGTGCTGAACTGGGTGAATCTTTATGCCAACCACCTTCGGGTGATCCTTGAATCTGTCTATCAATTCGGACGACTCGGTGGGCTTCAGCGGATTGAGAACAAGCCATACCAGGAGATGGTCCAGCTTCTCCGCCTGCTCAATGGTCCACTCGTTTCCATAGGTCAACTCGGTGAACAGCGCTGACCCTGAAGTCACAACCGTTCGTTCGATTCCAGCACGCTCCTGTAAAGCAACGAATTCTTCGGCGGTAAATGTCGTGATCTCGTCAAACCAGGGACCCAGATGGGCATGTGTGTCTATATATCTCATTTTTCTCCTCTCACGGATTGGGCTCGATTACCACTGAAACACTCCTCAACGGCTTCCACAAGTCCATCGATATGTGCCTCATTCATAGCTGCGGAACAAGCGCACATGATCAGGCCGGGTGTAAGATACTGACCCTTGTTAAGGAGGCTTAGAAACAGATTTTTTGCCCTGACTTTGTCGGTCCCTGCCAGGTTCCTGTAGTTAGTCATTTCCTCACCCGTGAAATGGATGCTGAACAGAGATCCGGTACCGACTGCCTGAGCCTCCACCTCCGCTTCATCGAACACACGATTGATCCCATTCCGAAGACGGTCGCCGAGTGAATCGAGTTTCTGAAATACTTCTGGGGTCATCTTTCGTATTGTCGCCAATCCTGCTGACATTGCTACTGGATGACCGCTGAATGTGCCACTTTGGAAAAAACCTGTAGGTCCACAGCTCGTATCGAAGAGATCCATCAGATCTGCCCTCCCGCCGAAAGCGCCAACCGGGAATCCGCCACCAATAATCTTTCCATAGGTCGTCAGATCGGGTTCGATACCTGCTTTATCCTGTAATCCCCCTGGACCCGCACGAAACCCGACAATCTCGTCGAAGATCAGCAACACATCACTCGACCGGGTCAGATCACGGACGAACTGAATGAACGAATCCCTTTGGGGCAGGATACCTGCACGTGGATCGAAGATTACACAGGCGAGCTCGTGGCGGTGCTTGGCGATCAATCGCTCAACANCATCCTCGTCATTGTACGGTAATACAACGACTTCACCCGCGGAGTTTGGCGAAGCGCCACCTGCTGTCGACACGGAATTCGGTGCATGTTCCGGCCCTGCCTTATCCAGCGGTGGCGCCACACTGACCTCGACCAGGTCGTGGCTTCCGTGGAATCCGCCCTCGAATTTCGCGATCTTCGTGCGCTTTGAAAATCCTCTGGCGAGTCGAATCGCGTGAAGGGTGGCCTCCGTCCCCGAATTACAGAATCGAATGCGTTCAAGCGAAGGGACACGGTTACACATCTCCTCGGCCAGTTTAGTCTCCGCACCTGTTGGGGCACTTAGCGCAACACCTTTTGAAACCTGCTCCTCGATTGCCTGCCTGACCGCGGGATGGTTGTGCCCCAGAATCTGAGCGGTGTGGTGATTGTTGAAATCCACGTACCTTCGGCCGTCGACATCGTAGAGATAGCAGCCCTCACCGCGCGACACTGTTAATGGATACGGGTCGAAATAATAGGCCCCCTTAACCCCCCCGGGCAATACTTTTCTCGCTCTCTCAAAGGCTGCTGCGGAATTCGGGCTGTTCTCGCGGTATGTGTCTATTGGATCAGGTGCTGACAAGGGTTTCCTTAAAGTGAGAATTGCTCGAAGTAGATGTGTTCGTAAGGTGACTCTGTTCCTCCTTCATACAGACACGCGGCATTGCCATCGGTCAGCTCGGCAAGGCACGAGTACGCGGCTGGACCTTCATGCAGCACCCTCGACCTTGTCCACGACTCTCCGGCATCTCCACTGACCTTCAATGTCATACCCGCTCGCNTCCCGTATTCAGGACTCGGTGGCTCAGCCGTGCACGGGTTCGTAAAAAGCAATTGATCTTCCGCATCCGCAGACATCCGTAACAAACTCGCCTGACACTTCGGACACTGCAGATTCTTGTCGTGTTCCAGTCCCGACCAGGTGATCCCCCCATCNCCACTTCGCACAACCGCCCGAAGTCCGTTGCTGTCGGTTTGCATTCGGATATTCATAAGCAGCGAGCCATCGAGTAATTCCACAGCCTGACATTCGTTGGCGCCGGGTCTGATCGCCTGGCCGATGTGCCAGGTATCGCCGGCATCGTCGCTGAAAACAACATGCGATCCGCAGTCGTAGCCGTCTGGCTCGCGGTGATCGCTCGGAATGACAAGTCGACCCGCGTGAGGACCGTGTGCCAACTGAATCCCAACGCCCGGACCTGTGGCGTACCACTCCCACGTCGGAAGCTTCACATCCTCGGTGATATCGATCGGGTCCGTCCACGTCAATCCGTCGTCTTCACTCTTTCCCATCAGAACATCGCTGTTTTCGCGGCAAAAGGGCATCCAGATGGTATTGTTCCTCCCATCGAGCACCGGGCATGGATTCCCAATGGTCACTTCCCCTGGTTCTCCGTANATCACATCCTGTTTTGACCATGTCGCACCACCATCTTCCGATCGCTTGACCAGCAGATCAATATCCCCGTGGTCNTTGCCATTGTTCCTCCGCCCCTCGCAAAAGGCTAGCAAGGTTCCTTTTTTGGTTGCCAACAATGCAGGAATCCGGTAGGTATGGTATCCGTCATCCCCACTCGTAAAAACTGCCGTCTTCAAGCCCATATTCATCTCTCCACGGTTTGAACCAATCCTAATGCTGGTCTCTCCTGGGCATGATCTCGGTGTCTTTCAACTCGCGAACCATCTCCACCAGACCCTCTATTGCGGCCTCCAGGAATTTTTCTCCCTTTTCCTTCGTCGCCTTTGTGGCATCACCCATGATTCCTGTTGCGGTCTTGGTGCTCCAATATGGGATCAGACTTGCACTCGAGCCCTCGGGATGCCCACCAGCGAGTAGGTCGGATTGGAAGCTGTTCGAAAGAGGTGACCGTTCGTCTACAGCCTTGTCCATTTCCACCAGATCCGGCCGTAGAGCAAGGTACAGGGAGGTTTCGAACTCACCACCGTGAGAGGTCCCTCCGTGCGTCGACTCTCTGAGTGTCTTGCCCAGAGCTTTTACGGTACGCAGTCCCCAGTGATTCACGGATCCACACAGNATCTTCCCTTCGTATTCGATAANGGTCAGTCGTGCAGCAAGGTCGAGCGGCGAAGTATTACTCCCATGACCATTCACGATCAGGATGCGCTTGAACCCGTGGTGCACCAAACTGCAGCATACGTTCTTCACATATTTGATAAACACATCCCAGTCGATCGTGAGGGTGCCATGAAAATCCATGTGATGTGGGCTGTAGCCATGTGTCACAGGGGGCGCCATCACCGCTTCGGATGGGATCCGAGCCACTGCTCTGTCGCAAATCTCNCTGCACAGGAGCACATCCACGTCNACCGGCAAATGAGGTCCGTGATCTTCGTAGGTTGCCACAGGCAAAACTGCCACCCGATCCTGATCTGAAGCATCCTTGATCTCATTCCATATCATTTCAGCAAATCTGTGTTTCATCGCGTACTCCTCATTTTGGTTTCAGGAGGNCTTGCTTATTCGAAGCACCATCACCGGAGGTATCTCGCTGAAGTTCCCACTCCAGCAATGGGGATTTGATCCCGAGCCTTCTTCAGGAGAAAACGCTCTCTCCTCAAGACCATCCAGAATGAATCCCGCTTCAAAACATGCACCTAATAGAGATTCCAGGGGTCAGCGGAAGTAGAGATGTGGCTTGGGTTGACCATTGATGGCCAGTCCCGGTTCAATCGTTTCACTCATGTATCCGAAAAGCTTTACAGCATAACCGTGATACATTCATCGCCCAGATACTGCAATTCGTCGCGTTGCGACATATGCGGATTGTTGAAGCAGGGATGCGTCTTGGAAAAGACGAAACGCCCGTACGGTTTTAAGAGTTTGTTCAGGGCGCTCAGGTGTGGTCGGATATCGGCCATATCGAAAAGCGCCATATTGCACAGGGCGGCGTCGAATGTTCCTGGACCCAACCCGAGCAGGTCCGGTTCATTCGTGGCATCCATCACGTGATATGTTATGCGATCCCCATACGCCTTGGAGCGCTCCTCGGCAAACCGAATCATCTCCTCCGCAAAGTCCAGGGCCACCACTGTTGCCCAAGGTTGGACAGCCTTCTCAATGTGAGCCCATTTCCACACGCCACATCCAGGGTTGTTTCGCCTTCAGTCACCCCGAGCAGTCGTTGAGCGGCCAGCCAAATCAGGATCTCCACAAACCGATTTCCTTCGCCCATTTTATCGTTCCAGAATGACGCGTTGGCATTCCACGCATCACGTGCCTCCTGGTTCGCCTGCTTTAGATTTGTGTTGTCCAACCTTCCTCCCTTTTGAACTAGGCAAACCTGAAACTGAACAAATCGGCCTCCGCCAGCTCGAAACGGATCCGAATGGGTTTTTCCGACAAGCTTCCTACGTCTGCGGATCCGTTCCACCGAACTGTCCTGGAGATCTCGTCACCGAAGATTTCGGATGCCGTTGCCTCAAATCCGTCCAGCGACTGACAATGTTCATCCATCAACCCGACCCTGACCACCCCCGCGCCACTTGTAGAGTAGTTGATCTCGAGCGATTTGCCGGAAAAGGCGAGTGGGTTCGTGATCAAAGCGCCGCCACTGTCAGACGCATATGTCGACACGAAACCGTCCTCTCTCAAGCTGAAACGCCGGATATGTGCGGAATCGGTTCTGTAATTCTGCACCGAATACATCGACATCTCGCCAGGAACGGTTGGTACTACCCGGGGCGCAATGAATATTGAGCGCTCGTGCCAGTTCTGGATGTCCGGACCGGGTCTTAAGAAGGCGTCGCCGCCGGAAAAATGGAAATTCTGTGCATCGCGGCTGGAAAGCAGGAGTACATCGGATTGGCCCTCGTAAGGCCAGTCAGACAGAAAGGTCCGATTCGGCATCAGACGCTTGGGGAACATCAGGTAGTACGGGGCACGGTAGTAAGGATGGCCCGAGTTGGTATAGAGGTGGTATGGCCAACCGTCCAAATTGTCGATTTCGATGTATTGGAAGGGTGTCCAATTGATGAAATCCTCGGAGGTTGTCATTCGAATTGCCCGGATTCGATTCTCGGCCCCACCCGGACCCCAGCCTCGGATATAAAGCACGTATCGATTTGTTCGCCCGTCCCAGAATGCGCTCAAGGGACTGTCGAATTGCGGATCCTCGTCGGGCGCTACAATGAGCGCTTCCTCCTGAACCTTTTTCCAGCAGACACCATCACTCGAAACCATTCCGAATATTCGCGAAGGCCTGCCCTTCGTCCAACGACCCACCGCTTTGTATTTTTCTGCGTCCGAAACGCCCTCACGGTTGTCGATGAAAACCGCAACGTTCTTCATATCGGGGGAGTGGATGCAGATATTGTTCTCCGTGGAGTTCCCGAACATCTCCAACCCAAGATTCGGGCGATCCCAATGGATGCCATCGGGGCTCTCTGCATAAGCCGTGAATGAATGAGAGGACACCCCACCTTCCTCGTTACCAATGTGCTCGGACCGATACCACATCCGGTATCGGTCTTCATCATCCATAACAACAGGACACCAGCTTACGTTTCCTTCCCAAGGCTGATCGAAACGGAAGGCAACCTCACGCGGAACTGGCGCATGCATACGCGTGCCTGCGCCCTCCATACGATCGATCAGCAGATCGTCAAGAAACAGCTGTCTGTCACTCCCAATCGAAATCACTTCTGTAGTTTGTCCCATCGTTCCCATTCGGTTAGTTGGCCGTTTCGTCGAGCTTGGCAATCAGTTCGGTTGCCCGCTTCTGCTTGTCCGGATCCGAATCTCTGCCAAGAATGCGTTGTAGAGCAGACCGAGCCGTTTCGTCCCCCTGCTCCGCCATCTCGAATGCCATCTGGTCCCGTTTCTCGTGATATTGCGTGTCATACTCGACAATCTCCAGGTCCAAATTCTCCCAGTAGTACCGGCGACTCTCTGCCGGCCAGTCTGCGTAGATCTCCTCCCAGGTGCACGGCTGACTGTGCGGTTTCAGACTCCCTGGAGCAATCGGATCACTCCCCTTTTGATATCGTGCGTCCATAGACATGCGAAGCCGTGAGGACGTGTTGGGCAAACCCTTGTGTACCGCCATACTGTGAAAGATCAGCACATCGCCCTGTTCGAACGGGCTGCCTACCCAGGTGCCGTCCAGCGGGTCCAGAACCTCCAGGCCTCCCGCGCCAAGCGCCGGCCTGAAGTCATATACACCGCTTCTGTGTGAACCTGCAGCGATCTGAAGTCCACCAAGCTGCAGGGGAACATCCGTTAGTGGGAACCAGGCGGTGTAGGTATCCGGTGTACCCTGTATGGGAATGAAGTCCTGGTGTGGCGGCGTCGTAAAGGCTTCCCGCTGGGGGAATATCGTCCTCCCGATCAACCGAGGGTGAGGTAGAACGGCCTCTCCGAGCATCCGTTCGAACATTTCGACAAGGTTGGGATGGTGCTGTATCTCGTGAAATTCAGGCAAACTGTACATGCGATGATAGACTTCCATGTATTCTGGTTCCGGTTCCACACAGAATCCATCCAGATCGGCAAGACCATCCGAAAGTGGTACATCGGCTCTTACCCAACCGGCGTCCAGAATGATCTCCAGAAACCGTATTCTAAGGCTTTCCAGAACTTCCCTCGGCAACAGCGCCTTCAGAAAAAGGTAGCCGTCTCTGTCCATCCTTTCGGCCAGCTCGCGGCCGTCCAGCAGAGCACCCGTTGAATCCAGGAATTCTTTCAAGCCGGATACCTCCTCTGATTCAAAGTTAGTCACCTGCTTCGGCTATCGCGGGTGTCACATTGCTTCCACTTGATCTGTAATAGATCACTGCGCCGATCAGAACCAGTGAGAGCAGCAACCCGAATCCACTCACGCCCATAATGCCACCAGCCGTAAACATGATCCCTGTCCCGAGGCTACCCGCTCCGGCACCCAATGCAACCAGCATCTCGCTGGCGCCCTGAGCCCTTCCCCGCTCTTCGGATCCCAGCGAATTTGTCAGTAGAGACGACCCCGCGATAAAGCAGAAATTCCATCCCAATCCAAGCAGAAAGAGGGCAACAGCAATCATCGGTACCCCAACGGATACAGGCGTCAATATCGCTGATACGACCAGGATCAGGGCGCCAACCACGACCATGAAGATGCGTCCATACCTGTCCACAAGCCAACCTGTCACGCTTGCAAGTCCATACATCCCGAGGGTGTGGGACATAATCACCAATGAGATCTCATGAGTACCGTGATGGTGGTGATCCATATGTAGCGGTGTGATCACCATCAGAAGTGTCATCACCAACTGTCCTATCACCAACGAGAGGATTGCCAGCCGCACCATCCCACCGGAGAAAATATCACGCAAAGCACGAGTTGGAATCTCCGTGATGGACTCAGCCTTTCCGGCTGACAGACAACGACCAATATCAAGGGGATCCGGGCGCAAAAACGAGAATGATAGCAGGAGCGCCAGGCCGCTGAAAATCGCACCCAGGAGATAGGGTCCAGCAAACTCTGCAAGACCATACACCATGCCCAACTTCCCGGATGGTCCAACAAGCAAGGGTCCGCCCACTGAGCCGATAGTCCCTGCGAATACGATCAGACCGATCATTTTTGCCCGACGGTCAACCGGATGGACCTCTGCAGCGACGAATCTCACCTGCTCAGTTACACCTCTTGCCATCCCCAGAAACGATACACCAAGGCAGAATCCCCAGAAGGACTCCTGGTCTACCGAAACCATCGAAATCATCCCACCCAGTACGCCCAACAAATACCCTAAGGATAGGCCCAGACGTCTGCCTACCTTGTCCATCATCCAGCCAACAGGATATGCTGCAAGAGCGCGTCCCAGCAGCATCATTGTTGGGGGTACGCCCGCGGCGCTGTCACTCCCGCTAAGCCGGGAGCCAATCACGGCCATCAAGGTGAACGCCAGGATTGTCGTTGCACCAAAAAAGCTCTGGCACGCGAAAAGCGTCGTGGTGATTCGTCGTTGAGTGGACTTTGTAACCGTCACTTCTACCAAACAGTCTCCTTCACAGGTGCTCCCTTACACCGTACAACAGCCCCACACTCACCGCAAAAACAGCGTATTCTTGGTTTCCAGGATTGCCGGACCTAGTCTTCCTCACCTCCCTTGAATTTTAGGGATGCGGAATTCGTGCAATATCGTAGTCCGGTCGGCTGAGGTCCATCTTCGAAAACATGACCGAGGTGTGCATCGCATCTGCTGCACCTGATTTCTACGCGAACCATGCCGTGGCTGGAATCAGGGATCTCTTCGACCTTATCTTTCGATAAGGGTTCCCAGAAGCTTGGCCATCCGGAACCGGAATCATACTTGGTGTCCGAATTAAACAGCTCATTGTCGCAGCACACACAGAGATACGTCCCGTTCCCTTTGAAATCGTTGTACTCGCCGGTGAACGCTCGCTCTGTGCCATGTTCGCGGGTTACGTGGTATTGCTCATCTGTAAGCTGTGCTCCCCATTCTTCGTCCGTCTTTTCTATTTTCTCTGCCATTTCTCTCCTCTCTCAATCTATGGCGGATCCTACTTGATCTCCAGCTTCAGCTCATAGCGAGGCGTGTCTTTCGAAAAGGACAACGCGACCGCAATCCAGCCCTTTTCTACAGAGGCGTCACCCAATTTACGATATGCATCGTGTGGATGAGCTGGCCACACCAGCCGCGATCCCTCGGGCAATGACATGCGCCAACCTGCGTGCTCTACCCATCCTCCCTCGCTTCCGGACCACTCGACTGCTTCCTCTCCAAGTTTCTCGACGCTGCCGCCCGAAGAGGCCAGGGGTTCACCCAGATGTGGGATCAGGGTGACGTGCCCCTCCACTTCCATTCCGGAATTCGAAGTCGCCTCATAAATCAGCGTCAACGTTCCATCGTCTTCGGGATGAGTGGTTACCTTACAGGTCTCGTTTCCATAATTCAAGCTCAAGGCAGGCGCTTCGTCACTGTCACCAAGGGTGATGTCGTCTGGAATATGGAGCAACCCCTCGAAGGGTCCGAAATTTGGATCCGACTGGTCTCCTGTGTTTACCATCAAGGAGGTGTCGCCAACCGTGAACGTACTCCAAAGGGGTTGTAGTTTCGTATTCCCACCGCCTACGATCAATCCGGTCTTCTCATGGAAAACACTGATGAAATTCTGCCTGTCTTGCCTGAACCGGTTCTCGTTCAATGGGCAAAAATAGGCTGAAATACTCACGAACCACGGAGACTGTCGCGAAATCAGGGCATCCTCGCCCATCCGATAGGCTTGTGTTCCGGACCCGGAATCCAATTCCTCCGTAGGGCCTTCTCCTGAGTAGAGTAACATATTGGTCGCATAGTCTACTGCGAAGGACTCCCCCGAATCGATGATCCGCCTGTGCTGCCAGGACAGATACCAACGGCCCAGGGCCGTGTGGCTGAATCCTGGGTTTCCCTCGTGGACACCCTTACTATAGGCGTTCCGCTCATCAACCGTCTCCACCGAACTCCCATCGGGATAGGTGTAGTTCGCGTGAAATCTGGCTGCTCGCTCAAGCGCCTCGAGCACAATGGGATCACCCGATGCGTGGTAGTAGACACCCAACGCGTCTGGGTAGACAAAGTTGTACGAAACCACAGGACCGACATTCTCGGTCCACCATCCATATTCCGACTGTTCGGCCACCACACGAGCCAGGAAATCAGCTGCCTGGGACTTCCAATCCTCCCTGCCAAACACAATCCCCGCATAGTAAAGCGACATGGCGTGGTGTGTCGGAATATTGTGAACTCTCTCTAGGGCTGTCCTACTTATACCCTCGAAGCCCAGCAAGAGCCCTTTACTCCACCGATCCTGTGCCTCTTGGGACATGGCCTCCCGAACGATTAGATACGTCCTGATCCACCGGCTGTATGTCCAGGGCATGTAGATTTGTCCCCACGTAGAATGGTCCTTCTTCCTGAAGATCCACATTCCAATCTCGTCCTGCTCATCGATTAGGGCGTCCCCCCCAAACACGATTGCCTCTAAGATCTTATCATCCTGATAGTAGGGGCTGTCCTGGAGTGACCAGGCCGCAGCGAGGGGAAACATCATCTGCTGATCTCTGCAAATCCAGGGCTCCGTCCCGAACCGTCCATCAGCTCTCTGAGATTCGAGAATTTCGGGCACAGCATCGAAGAGGGTTTGACGCAATTCTGGCTCTGGTTTCCACTCGCTCATATTCGACTCTTTTTCAATCGTTCAATCGAGATAACGTATCGGCACCATATCAACGGCCTCTGGGATCGTCTAGAATATCTTGGAGGACAGGAGGCGATGACCGGAGGAAAAATATATTTCATCTCCAATAATGGGACCGGCCGCTGCGTGTCCTTGCAAACGCTCGGGGAACTTCACAATCTCCTCCACACCCAGAGTCTCGGGGTCGAGTCTGTACACGCAGGCACCCGTCACACCATAGATCATCCCATCGCGACCATTCTGCAGGCCATTGTCTACCGGTCCACCCTCGGGAGGAACAACCCTGTCACCGAAGCTCCGTGTGCTTGGATCGAACACGAAAATCTCCGCGGGATCCTCACCACCTCTTACCGTTCCGTAAACACGCCCGTTCGCACCTGTCACAAGTGCGTTGAACTGGTGCACGTTGCGATCCAGCGTCCCTTCCCAAACCTTTTCCTCTTTTTTGTGGTCGAACAGGAAGAGAATCGCCTGGTCTACTTTTGCCTGAGTACCACTTCCACCTGAAATGCTAGTTCCCACGACAATCAGGTCTTCCACCTCCAGATAGGCCAGCGTGTAACAGCTCCCGTCACCCACAATCCTGTAGTAAGACTTCTTCTCCTTGGTCTTTGGGTCGTAGTACGCCAGTGGGCCACCCCACATTCCATAATCAGGGATTGAAGCCAGCCAAACCTTCCCTCCAGGCCCAGCCAGTGTGGACCTGGGACGGTAGGAGATATTGTCGACTCTCCCAATATCTCTCGGGTTGCTGCCTGGTTCTTCGCCAAAATTGTATCCTTGAGACGGATCATAGATCGAAATCTTAGCGGCTGGATAGGAGGAGATATACATCTTGCCGTCGAGATTGGCCATAGAATACGCCTCTCCCGTACACGTCGAGCAAATTCCGAGATCGATCAGCTCCTCGTCATTCGGGTTATACCTGAACAGCCGCTCCGGCAATACGCTCGACCCGTACACACATTGGTCAGGACCACCGTGGAGACAGAAAATATCCGTCCCTGCCGCTTCAAATTCCAGGTCAAACGTCTTGGAGTTTCCATCTGTGTCTGTTATCTCGAGAATCCGGCAGGTTTGCTCTACTGCATCGACAAAACGGAACGTACTTCCATCGGGAAGTGTGGCCTCCACTTTCTCCGCAGGCACGGTCTCCTGGACCGGTATGGCTTCCATGCCTTCGATTCTGAAATTTCCTTTGCTGGACTCTATATAAAGGTGCTCATCACTACCTCGATGAAGTGTCAGCGTCCCTTCCCCTCTCGTCACTACCGGACCCACAGTTTCCTTCACCCCTGTCTTTGGATCCAGAACCACCACGTGGGGCCGTGTCTGCATGATCATGCTAGCAATAGTTCCATCTTTGTTCACGTAGCAGTAAGCATACATGTCCACTTCGTCAAGTCTACCGTATCGAGTGAATTCGCCGGTGGCCGGATTGAAGCTCGTCAGGTCAGCCGTTCCGTAGCTGCTTATCCAAATCTCTCCAGTCGAATCCTCGTCGATCCGACACGGGAAAATCGCCGCTTTCCCATTGATCGTACCGAAGTTGACCAGCTCATCTTGCTCCGGATCAAAACAGTACAGCTGTCCGGAATGTGCGGCGCCTATGTAAAGGCGACCGTTCCGGGCCTGGTAAACAGCTGTGGTATAATTGGACTCTGGCACATCAGGCCAGAACTGCTTCAAAGCACCTGTGTTAGGATCGATCTGCAAAACGAAAAGGTTATCCGCCTGCTGCGACATGGTTGCGTAAAGGCATGCTTCGCCTGCTTTGTTCCGGCCAGCATACAGTTGCGCCCGATTCACTGCTCGTACTAGAATTCCCACCTCTCGAACCTGCGACATATCGGCCTCCCTCGGTCTGATATTGGACCATCCAACCTGCAGTGTCGTCGCCAATATTGGGCATTGTGTGAAGCCTGTCAAGCTCGGACTCCACCCCTGATTCTACCCCTATTTCTGCCGTATGGACTCACCTCAGACAACCGTTGACTGTCACCTTGAAAGGCCTCCCTGAATACGTTAAATTCAGTATGTTCCAGAGTAGGAAAGGAGCACTCGGGCTCAAAATTCCGGAAGTTGTAGGACACCACTACAAATGGAGACGAAAATGAAGGAACTCAAAGGTATGTGTGCTGCCCTTTGCACCCCATTCTCGGAGGATGGGGAACAGGTGGATGAAACCGCATTGAGGAATCACATCGATTCAATGCTCGAAGCAGGGGTCCATAGCATCCTGGTAAACGGAGGAACCGGAGAGTTCGCCTACCTTACCCGTGAGGAGCGCCGTCGACTTGCAGAGCTTGCATCAGAACACATAGACGGCCGTGCCGACTATGTTGTGATGGCATCGGCGGTAAGCACAACAGAGGCCATCGAGTATTCCAAGCACGCGGAAGGTGTTGGAGCAGACTGCTTGTTGATCCTCCCACCATATTTCGAGGGACCTGATCTGGAAGGGGTCTATTACCACTATGCACGAATTTCCGGAGCTGTCGACCTCCCCATCATGGTGTACAACATTCCCGTCCATACCGGAATCGACATCACGCCTTCCTTTTACCAACGGCTCATGGAAATCGACAACGTGGATTACATCAAGGACAGCATGGCCGACATCCTTCGAATTCAGGAGCTCCTGGCAGTTGGCGCCAAAGTCTTCAATGGTGGAGACCCTATCGCATTTTTCAGCCTCGTAGCGGGATGTCCCGGTTGCGTATGGGGAGCCGTCAACGCCATGCCCGTTGAGGCCGTTAACCTCTACAACCTGGTTTCATCAGGAAGTATTGGAGAGGCGAGAGATCTCTGGGAAAAGATGTTCCCGACCAATCGTTTTTTCTGGCGTCACGTCTATAATGCGTCCGTCAAGGCTGCAACTAACCTCTCAGGTCGACCAGTTGGTCCTTGCAGGAAACCGGTACAGCCACTTACCGATGTGGAGATGGCCGATCTCAAACAAGCCATGGCGCCATTGGGCATATAAAAAGCGCGGGAGGTCATCCCGCGCCACAACAACACCTAATTTGCTTACCCGTCAAGCTAGGCAATCCTTTACCCAATCCACCACTTTATCCACCATCACCGGTGTGGCCGCCTCGCTGAATACGTGATCCGCCCCTTCTACAAGAAATAACTCCTTGGATTCCGGGGCTTTTTCGAACACTTCCTGCGAATCTCCCGGGGGAACAACATCATCCTCTGTCCCATGCACCAGCAACCACGGCACGTCGATCCGCGAGGCCCGGCCAGCCACGGTCCCAATTGCCGACATATCGTCTACATACTGCTGGGAAAGAGGGCATGTCGGCTCGTCCCACATACATCCCTCACCTGGCACGACATCCGAGAACTCCCGTTCGAAAAACCCTTGAGTATCCACCATTCCTGCCAGTGAGACCAGGAACTGAATTCTGCTGTCTTCACTCGATCGTATCACACCCACCGCACCGCCCATACTATGGCCAACATATACCACCTGGCTACCCTCCAGTGCGTTCAAAACCGAACCCAGATCCCGCACTTCCTTGCTGATTGTAGCGTCTTCGAAACGCCCCTCGCTGTTACCATTGCCCGAAAAGGAAACACGCAAGGCAGAAACCCCGGACTGTGCAAGCCCTTCCGCGAGCGCAACCACGAACGGCCGATCCTTGTTTCCCGTCACACCGTGGCCAATCACCACCACATCTTGAGAAGTGCCGTTCCCTTCGTGGTAACTGTAATCTAATCGTTCCCCTTGCACATTCCGAATCTCTCCTTGCATCTGTCACTCCTAGCTAAGACGTGTATCACGATCAATCGTCCTGTGTCTCTTCGAACGGAACCAGACTCGCACCCTCAGGACGCCTCGCCGCAGGTCGGTGTGGAGGTATATCGTATGATTGATATGACACATCCAGATGCGGCGTCTCCAGTCGTATACCGCCTTGATATCTGGAATCCATCGCTGCCTCGAGAATACCGGATGCCAGGAGCGTTCGCTCCACAGGATATTGCGGTTTACCTGTAAGGAACATCTCCTCTATGTTCATGCAGAGGTAGCTGAAATGGGGATGGGGTGGTCCGGGCTTTAGGTAGAATTCGCTGCTCAGGACTTCATTCCCCAGCCTTGCGGCATATGAAAAATCCACGACATATCCGGTGAGCATCAACACAGTGGCCTTGAGACCGTCGGAGTACTCGATGAGAAATGCGACAGGATTCTCTGCGTGATCTTCCATGGGACCGTCCGGTTTCTTCTCGATAGCATTACTTGCGGCCCTCGACAGCTCGATCGACCAGGTGCCCTCGTGGGCGGCACGCCAGACTACGTCCCCTTCGAGACAGGTTACAGCAAACACACCGGTCTCGCCCCCCACACGACGCTCGACCATGCACTGTAAAGCATCGATGGCGTGGAAACCGTAGATGTCCAAACCCGAAAATCCTATAACCAGAGCTTCCTCGATGGGAGTTTCAAGCTCGTGCTCCAACCAGGGGTTCCGCCAGCAAGTCGCAAATGAAGAACCGGCCATGAACGGAACATCCAGATGTGTCGCTCTGTCGTACATCCACTTGGCATCCGCCCAACTGTAAGAAAGATGCTTGTCGTTGAAGACGGGAACCGACCTTCCGCTCGTGGCGAAAACTCCACAGATCTGCTCCATGAAATATTTGCGTGGGAAAAGATGCTGATCCTTCTCGTTCCAGGCGTAGTCCCCGTGCTCACCGATCAGCAGGACGCCGTCCACCACCAGATCCTTGCCCCCCAGCGTCAGGGCCTTCACGATACTGTTGTAGATCGGGACACCATGCTCTTCGGAGAGTCTCCGGCTGAGGTCTTGCTCCGGAAACTGATCCACATACATAGAAACCAGATCCACACGAGGCGCCAGCAGGCCTCCATCGGTCGGAAAACCCTTAAGAAACTTTGTGACAATAGCCACGGCGTGGGATCCGGGCCGATACTCTGTGATTATCGCGGCGATCTTCTTTCGGTCGCCCATCAATTATCACCCTTATCCAAGATGAATTTTTCCGCCGCCACCGGGCTGTGGCCCCCCTCCCAGATTCGGCATACCAGGGGCACCCGGTACCACGATCTTCGAGGACTCCTGACGTTTCCGTTCCTGGGCTTCCTCGATCATGTCTTCAACTGCCACCTGCATCGCCTGTGGAAATTTCTCCACTGCCTCAGATAGGTTTGAGGCATCGATTTCTCCCTGAACGGGTATGGGTCCCATCTGAGACATGATATGCGTCTGACCAATGTAAATCGGGCGTCTGGATTCGTCGGGAGATCCGTCCGACTTGATCGGATTGAGACGGCGGATCGAGGCAACCTTCAGGTCCGTAAAGGACTCCTCGCGATAAAGATTCGCCACATCCACTTTAATGTCATTCAGCGACTGCTGTTCGTTTTCTCCCACCCTATGCCTCCTGTGTTTGGGTTGGTATGATTTGGGAGTCGAGGGCATTGGTTACTCCACTCGCTTCCACATTTTGTTATACTCTAACGAAATCTTTCCGGCCAGAATTTCTCCGGCTCCGCCTCAAAGCGCATCTCTTCCTTTCGAGTCGGATGCGACAACACAAGCGTCCTGGCGTGCAGGGCGAGCGCCTTGTTGGGAAACGATACGCTTGACCCGTACCTGAAATCCCCAATCACCGGGTGCCCACGGTGAGCGAATTGTACACGAACCTGGTGATGCCTACCGGATTCCAAGCTCACCTCCACCCACGAAACATCCTCTTGGAACTTAAGCCGTCTGAAGTCCAATTCCGCTTTCTGATCTTCCAAACCATCGGACACCCTGCTCGTCGGGCCGTTCCTCACCAACCGGTCCTCCAACCTGCCGTTGGCAGGTACTTCCCCCTCTACCAATGCCCAGTACGTCTTCTTGACTTCCCTTTTCCTGAATTGGTCCGAAAGGCGTGACGCAGCCTTGGAGGTGCGAGCGAACACGATAACGCCGGATGTGGGTCGGTCCAATCGATGCACGAGCCCCAGGAACACATTGCCAGGTTTGTCAAATACAACCTTTACGTAATCTTTCACCTCCTCCAGCAGTGAACGATCCCCTGTCCGATCTCCTTGCACAAGGGTTCCCGACGGCTTGTTCACCACCAGCAGGTGGTTGTCTACATACAGGACATTCGGGTCGCTCAAATGAAAGTTCCATATATTGCGGGGGTGAGCTTCATTGTACGCGATTGAGTCCATTCATTGCAGCAACACGATACGCTTCGGCCATGGTGGGGTAGTTGAAGGTTGTGTTGATGAAATACATTAGGGAATTGGCGTCCCCTTTCTGAGTCATGATGGCCTGACCAATATGGATTATCTCGGACGCCTCGGAGCCAAAGCAGTGGATCCCCAGGATCTCCAGTGTCTCCCGGTGAAAGAGCAGCTTGAGCATGCCTGTTGTTCTGCCTGTGATCTGAGCCCGAGCCAGATGCCGGAAAGAGGCATGGCCCACTTCGTATGGGATCTTATTCGATGTCAACTCCCGCTCGGTCAACCCCAGCGAACTGATCTCCGGGATCGTGTATATTCCCGTGGGGATGTCTTCCACCAGATGATAGGCGCAACTGCCGGTCACGAGGTGCGTTGCGGCAAACCTGCCCTGGTCGTAGGCGGCGCTTGCAAGATTTGGATAGCCCACCACGTCCCCTACGGCGTAGATATGGCTGCAGGCGGTCTGGTAATCGCTATTCACCACAATTGCACCCCTGGAGTCCCGCTCGATCCCAAGCTCCTCCAAACTCATCCTGTCGGAATTCCCCGTTCGCCCCTGCGCCCACAAGAGCATGTCGCTTTGTATTTCTTTGTTCGACTTCAGATACAACTTCACGCCACCCTCGTCTGCTGAAACACGGTCGTATTCTTCATCGTGGCGGATCAGAACACCCAGTTCACGCAAATGGTAACTCAACGCATCCACGATTTCATCATCCAAGAATGCTAGGAGTCGATCCCGGCTGTTGATCAAATTTACCTTGATTCTCAAACCCCTGAAAATGGAAGCATATTCACACCCGATCACACCGGCTCCATAGATAGTCACCGAACGCGGATTGTCCTCGATGCTCAGGATCGAATCGCTGTCTACGATTCGGGGATGATCGAAATCGACATCCTCCGGATGGTATGGTCTTGCGCCCGTTGCGATTACGAATCCGTCCGCTTGGATTCGCTCCATCACCCCACCCTCTCTCGTCACCGCCAGTGTATTCGAATCTTCAAATGCGCCTCTCCCATGGATGACCTCTACCAGATTCCGCTCATAGAATCCCTGCCTGAGATCCACTTGTTGGGCAATGACGGATTCCGCAGATGCCAGTAGGTCTTGAAACTTCGCCTCTCTGAATTTACCCGTGTCCACAAGTTGCTGGATCGCCTGCCGAAGCGCCTTGCTGGGGATGGTACCCTTGTGGGTGCAGTTTCCTCCAACCTGGGGTAGATCATCCACGACAGCGACAGTTTTTCCTTCCTTTGTTGCCTTCATGGCGGCACCCTCGCCACCTGGACCGCTGCCGATAACGATCACGTCGTATCTATCTGCCATACCATTTCCCACTCTTCAATGCCCGGCCTATCTTGGCAACGAAGAGCTCAGCGTGTCAGTTGCCTGTACTTGATACGGTGTGGCCGATCTGCTTCCGCCCCAAGCCGCATCTTTCGGTTCGCCTCGTATTCGGAGTAATTCCCATCAAACCAGACCACATCACTGTTCCCCTCGAACGCAAGGATATGTGTGGCGATCCGATCAAGGAACCAGCGATCATGACTTATCACCACGGCACACCCGGCAAAATTCTCAAGGGCTTCTTCCAGGGCACGCATCGTGTTCACATCCAGGTCGTTCGTGGGCTCGTCGAGAAGAAGCACATTGGCCCCTTCTTTCAACATACGGGCCAGATGGACCCTGTTTCGTTCCCCACCCGAAATCATATCGAGCCGCTTCTGCTGATCCGGGCCGGAGAAATTGAACCGAGCGACATAGGCCCGGGAATTTACTTCTCTGCCGCCCATGTCAATGGTGTCGAGACCCCCTGAGATCGCCTCCCAGATACTCAGTTCCGGCTTCAGGACGTCCCGGCTCTGCTCTACGTATGCCAGTTCCACTGAGTCTCCTACCCGAATGCTGCCGTGGTCGGGTTGCTCCTGTCTCGTAATCATCCGAAACAGTGTCGTTTTTCCGGCTCCATTTGGTCCGATCACACCAACAATGCCACCGGGAGGAAGCGCAAAGGTCATATCCTCCACCAGGATCCGATCTCCGTAGACCTTCTTTACCCCACTGGCCTCAATCACCACATCACCAAGGCGAGAACCGGGTGGCACGTAGATCTGCAGCTCTTTATCACGCGATTCGTAGTCCTGGCTGAGCAACGCCTCATAGGAATTGATCCTCGCCTTTCCCTTCGCTATACGGCCCTTTGGCGACATCCGAATCCATTCCAGTTCTCTTTGAAGCGTTTTCTGACGTTCCCCCTCTTCACGGTCCTCCTGGACAAGCCTGGCCTGTTTCTGTTCCAACCAGGAAGAATAATTCCCTTTCCAGGGAATACCACGTCCTCGGTCGAGTTCTAGGATCCAACCTGCCACATTGTCAAGAAAATACCGGTCGTGCGTCACGGCAATCACGGTGCCGGCATATCGTTGAAGATGTTGTTCGAGCCACGCTACGGATTCTGCATCGAGATGGTTTGTAGGCTCGTCCAGAAGCAAAATGTCTGGGGCCAGAAGCAACAACCGGCAAAGCGCCACGCGCCTTCGTTCACCCCCGGACAGAACGTTGACCGCCACGTCTCCCTCGGGACACCTGAGCGCGTCCATGGCCATCTCCAGCCGAGCATCCAAATCCCAGGCATTTTGTGCATCAAGCTTTTCCTGGACCTCTCCCTGTCGCTCAATCAACTTGCTCATCTCATCATCGGACATGGGTTCGGCGAATTTCTCATTGATTCTGTCGTACTCTGCCAGCAGATCCACCGTATCCTGAACGCCCTGCTCAACCACCTCTCGAACGGTGATCTTCTCATCTACCAGAGGCTCTTGTTCCAGATACCCAACGGTATAGCCTTCCGAAAGTACCGTCTCCCCAGTGAACTCTCGATCCACTCCTGCCAGGATGCGAAGCAATGAGCTCTTCCCGGAGCCATTCAATCCCAGCACACCGATTTTCGCACCATAGAAATAGGATAAGGAGATGTTCTCCAGGACCGGCTTTTTGTCGTAAAACTTGCTCACACGGACCATGGAATAAATGATCTTGTTGGGTTCTAAACCCATGGGAAATTTCTACCTCTCTAAATCGACCTGAGTCTTGAGATAAGGGTCCCCCAGGTGTGATGCCTGAGCGATCTTAGAATATAGAAAACTAGCGAATTGGATCAAGACCTCTTTGTGCAACAACAGCCATCCGGTTCACTCGAAAACTCAAAACTTGCCCACACAATCGTTCTCGCCTACCTTGTGGAATACTTGCCATTGGGCCCTTCTGACATACCTGACCGCATCCCTGGACAGGCTGCAGGCACAAAAAAACAGGCACCGACTAGTGAATCGGCGCCTGTATTCGAATGCGATTATTTTTCGCAAAGATAGTTAGAGTTCGCCCTGACCCCCACCGGCCTTCGCCACATTCGCTGCCTGGAGACCCTTCGGCCCCTGAACGATGTCGAATGTGACCTCTTCGCCTTCCGCCAAAGATTTGAATCCCTCCATCGTGATAGCAGAGAAATGTACGAATACATCCTCGCCGCCATCCTGCTCGATGAATCCAAAGCCTTTCGAATCGTTGAACCACTTCACGCGACCTTCAGCCACTTGCCTTTCACCACCTTTCAACTTTGGACCTCTGTACCAGCACGCCCGAATTAAAAAGGGCAAGGACCTGAACCTCTGATCCTCGCCGCATTTTAAATCTAACTGCAAAGGAGACAGAAACTTCATCCTTCAATTCAGAACGAAAATAATTCATTCTTATTGCAATGTCAACTTTATTTTGAATTTTATTTGGGCGGAAATCCGCGTCCAAACAGGCTTGCAACCGGAATTCAACGACACACTTAAATAACTATTAATAAATTTCTTATGGCAACTCAATCGGCTCGCATCATTCGATATATTCGTGTCCTGTTGGAATTCTCAATGGATATACGTGAGACTTGGGAGTGGCATCTATGTCGGTCTGCCGGCACTGACAGGTCTTATCGCCAGCAATCCCATCACCTTACTTCCCATCCCGTGGATCGACCTAACACGGACCACCGAACACTTCCTTCCAGCAGCACCGCTCGGAATAGGTACCGACCTTGGCCTAGTGATTCTGGGCATGGTACTGCCGTTTTGGGTCGTCTTGGGAAGTTTCACCGCGGCCATGGTACATGCCCTTGGCAGTCCAATCTTATATCATGCTGGCTACCTGACCCACTGGCGCCCGGGTATGGACACCATCATGACGAACTTTTCGAATGATGTGGACGTGTGGCTCAGTGTCTACATCGGTGCTGGCGTCGCCGTGGGTACAATTGGAATCTTTCATGAGATGAAGGCACTGAGGACACGCAGCAAAGCAAAAGGGGTGGTCAATTGGAAAGACCGCATTCAACCTCCGATAGGACGTGGCGACGTGTCGCTTTTGGGAGCCTTCGGGGTCTACTTGCTCACCACCTTCGGGGCCATTCTGCTTTGCAAATACCTCCTTGAGGATCACGATTTTCCGCTTCTCTTTCTGCTCATATTCGGATTCCTCCTGACACCGCTGGTATCCTATGTAAACGCGAGAATGGCTGGCCTGACGGGCCTGACAGTGGGATTCCCGATGATCAAGGAGGGAGCGGGAGCCTTGATTCTCAGTGGGTACCGAGGCGTCGACATTTGGTTCGTCCCTATTCCTTATGCCGATCATGGTCGCCGTGCGCAGCTGTTCCGGGAAGTCGAGCTGACGGGGACCAGACTCAGCAGCGTCCTCAAAGCTGAGTTGCTCCTCTTACCGCTGAGTCTCCTGTGTGGGTTCATCTTCTGGTCTCTCATATGGGAAATATCACCTATTCCCTCACCGGCTTTTCAATATGCCCAGACTTACTGGCACCTGATCGCTCTGCGTCAATCCCTGTGGTATTCCTCAACGGCCTCTGAAGGCCCCGGGTTGTTCGATGAGGCCATCAAAATAGAGTGGATTGTAGGTGGATTCGGCCTGGCAGGTGGGACATTTCTGGTGCTGTCCTGGCTCCGTATGCCCCTGTCTCTTGTCTATGGTTTTGTCCGGGGTATCCAGGGATTGCCACATATGCTCATTCCAGAAATGATAGGCGCCCTGATTGGTCGGTACTCCCTGGAGCGCCGTTTCGGCATAGAAAAATGGCGCCGGTACGCACCCGTACTCTTTACAGGTTTTGCTTGTGGTATGGGCCTCATCGGAATGTCCGCAGTGGCCGTTGCACTTATATCTCGTTCTGTTTCCCAGCTCCGGTTCTAACAGACCCCATTGAATTTGCCAAATACATAATATATTATACAACTATGTAGTATTACTTTACACAATTAAAGATCGTGTAAGTATCTATTTTTTCATACATTTCCGCTGTAGCAAATTCTGGTTGTGCCGATTTATAATACCGAGGACTTGACCGGCTCAGGTGTCTGGACCACAGTCCGATTCTGAATCCTGGAGACCTCCCCAAGGCCGGCGAACCAATTTCCGAAATTGCTGGAATGGAATTGATTTTAGCCCTGCAATCCGACCAGGCCGTCATTTGGTGTGTCTTGAGCTAGGTTGATCCGGGCAGAATGTGGTTCCCATTTCGTTTTCAAAGGGACCAGATATGAGATTATCTGATGCCCTCATAACAGGATAGCTTTCCTATGAATTCAAGCGTACGGACCAAACCGTTACCCCCTGGAACCGATGGGGAACCGGCGGAAACCAGGAAAGAAAAATTGAGCAGAATTAGATCTCAGGTCAGTACAGGATACTACTCCAAGGATGATGTGATGAAGGACGTGGCTGACGCCCTGTTGATGAACCCGGCTGCATTCGAGAATCTCAACGATAAGGAGGGCTGAAGGACTCCACACCCAATCGATTTTTAGAAGGGCCGACATCTTTCGGTCACTGGTGGTCCCTTGAAGATTTGGATTTTACCTTCCTGATCGTGGTCTCATCGAACAGTGAGTCACGCGGGCCAAGCCGGCAACTTCATCTCAAGCAGATCCACAACATGGAAAACATCCTGCAGGTTGAGCATTTGAACGCAGAACCTGGGGCTCGGAGCGAGGGCTATCTTTCGGTCTCTGAAATGGTGGACGGCACCCAGGCCAGGATTCCGGTGGTTTTGCTCAATGGGACGAATCCTGGCTCCACGCTCTACCTTCAATCTGTAAGCGATGGCGATGAGTTGAATGGGCTCGCAGTGATCAGGAGGATTCTGCATCGCCTCGATCCCAACCGTCTCAACGGTCAAATCATCGCGGTCTTGATCGTCAATATCCATGCCTTCCTAGACGGACAATCTCTCAATCCTGTTGACGGGAAAAAAATGAACAGGTGCTTTCCAGGGCGTCGCGACGGAACCTCGAGCGAACGTATTGCCCACCACCTGTACCAGCACGCCATCAAGCAGGCAGATTACTGCATTGACCTCCATCAGGGAGGCGTTCGCCCCTTGATCGATGAGGTCAGGGTTCGAGCGGACCGCAGAAAGCGGGTCCACAAATCATGTATGGACCTGGCCCGTGTGTTCGGCATAGGATACGTTCTGGATGCAAGTGGGCCGGACGGTCAGCTGGCCCGCGTTGCGCCGGAGCAGGGCATTCCTACCATTGATCCAGAACTTGGTGGATGTCACGGGTGGGACGAGTCCAGCATCCGAAAGGGTGTCCTAGGAGTAGAGAACGTCCTGAAGAATTATGGATTTATCCAGGGCGAACCACAGATACCCGAGAAACAGGTAGTGGTGGATGGGTTTCTCAGCATTATCTCCAATCGGGGTGGATTTATCGAATACCACGCAGATCTCTACGATCACCTTCAGAAGGGGGATCCTGTGGTGGACATTACCGATGCATTTGGAAACGTACTGGAAACCCTCCACGCCCCTCAGGAGTCCATTCTCTGGTCGCGTACCCTGAAACCAATGATCGCCAGCGGCGAGAGCGTAGCAACGGTTGGAAAAAACATCAGATATATTTGAACGATGTGATCGTCGATATAGATCAACCAAAGGGACAGCCTCAGCGGTCCCTTTTTTGTTGGAGGTCATCCATTGGGAAGTATCCTGGGACTCGACGTAGGCACCACAACCGTTACGGCCCTCATACTGGACACGGCGTCGGGCAGGGTCTCCTCGGTTGTAACAATTCCCAACGAATCTGAGACTACCTCGGTTACGGACCGGGCACTGGGTCGCAGCGAGTGGGATGCCCATCACATGCTGAAACTTGCCACACAGGCCATTTCAGGCCTGTCCACTAAAAACGCGTTGAAAGGCATCGGCGTGACCGGCCAGATGCATGGGATGCTCATGGTTTCACCTTCAGGTCAACCGGTGAGTCCATTTATTGGTTGGCAGGACCGCAGGGGTGCAGATCCTACTCCTCAAGGTGGAGGTTCGTACGTGGAAACCATGCTGGATCTGGCCTCAATAACCCTGTCGGAATGTCGCCCACACATTGGCTATCTGGGTGTTACAATGTTCTGGATGGGTCGTCAGGGATTGCTGCCGGCGGGACCCTCCAAGGCATCGTTCTTACCGGATTTCATCGTGTCCAGGTTGACTGACACAGAACCGGTCACTGACGCAACTAATGCGGCAGGTTCAGGACTCTACGACATGTCGAACCGGAAGTGGCACGAGGAATTCATTTACCGGCTGGGCCTGGATTTCGACCATCTGCCCCGGGTTGTCCCTTCCGGATCTCCAGCAGGAACGCTCAGCGATCAGAGCGCTTTAGAGACGGGCTTGCCTAAGGGATTGCCGGTATATGTGGCCTGTGGAGACAACCAGGCGAGTTTCGCAGGCAGCGTGGAAGACTATGCGAACAGCCTCCTCGTCAACGTTGGGACAGGCGGGCAGGTATCTGCCCACATGTCGGAAACAAGGTCAACAGGGGAACTGGAAGCTCGACCCTTTATGGATGGCAGTGACCTGCTTGTGGGTGCTGGTCTGGTGGGTGGTCGCTCTTACGCGTGGTTGAGAGATTTCTTCCGTGAGGTGGGCACGTCGATCTTCGGGCAGGAGGAGAAAATCGATCTCTACGAGACGATGAACCGTCTGGCATCCCGTGTCCCTCCGGGCTCTGAAGGGCTTCGGTGTGAGCCGCTCTTTACCGGCACAAGGCTAGATCCCGATCGGCGAGGACTCTGGGAAGGTGTAGGCACTTCCAATTTTACCCCTGGCCACCTGTCGCGAGCACTCCTGGAAGGCCTTGCACAACAGTTCCACGACCTCTACTGCCAGATGAAAGGCCTGGGTGCCGGCAACAGGTCCAAGCTTGTAGGCGCAGGGAACGGCATCCGTAAGAACGATCTCCTCAGGTCTGTTCTTGAGGAATCATTCGGTATGCAAATGAGTATACCGGTGCACAAAGAAGAAGCCGCCTTCGGAGCGGCACTTCTGGCGGCTGTGGGTAGTGGTGAATTCGGTAGTCTTTCTGATGCCGGAGCAGTCATCCGTTATCAGTAAACAGTCTTGCCGACGATTCTGTGGTGGACTCTATCTTATCCCGGACCCGTGGAACCAAATAGACGTCGTCCAGAGGCAGCCGAGACAGTTCCTTGGCGAAAATCTCCACCTGACTCTTAACGTCCAACCCACGGTCTAGAATGAACCGGCGTTCCCCCCTGATCACACAGAAGCCCCCTGGACGACCCTCCAGGTCTACATGACAAACCTGGATCTCCAATCGGTGGGCAAGCGCTTCGAATTCCTGCAGTAACTGGGTATCGGTCATTTCACTTTCCAGGTCAGGATCACTGCTTGGACAAACAGTACTCCTGAATATAAGACCACTCTCCGATACGATCAATTCTTGACGAGGAAAAATGCAGGGTCTTTGGGTGCCTGACCTGTCCACCCGAAGGCAGAACTTGCTTCTTCTCCCCGAATTTGGGAAATTCCGGGGAATTTGGGAGCCCCATTACAGAAGGGAATACATTGGCATTGGATTGGAAAGTGGTGGATCGTTGGCTCATGGGGGAGGCATTTACCGGATCTCGCATCCGTGAACACCTGGCGGAACTGTGCGACGAAATCGGTCCCAGGTGGTCCTCCTCCGCAGGTGAGAGGAAGGCCGTCGCCTACATCCGTGACCAGATGGAATCCGAGGGATTGGACAATCCAGCACTTGAAGAGTACCAGCTTGAAACCTGGTCCTGGGAATCTGCCAAGGCAAGAGTGGTGGAGGACAACACACACATTGACCTGCTGCCCCTTAACCGGTGCCCTCCCTTTGTAGCGGAGGGCAAAATAGTGGACGTCGGATATGGTACTCCCAGACAGGTCGAAATGGCAAAGCAGGACCTTTCGGACGCTGTTGCAGTAATGCACCTGGCATTCGAGCCGTTTACAACGCCTGTACACCATGCAATTCGCCTTCAGGCACTCGCCCAGGCAGGTGCTGTAGCCGCCATTCTGATCGAGAAGAAGGTTGGGCGCCGCATGGAATACCACAGCGCCAGCGACTGGCGGGATCCGGGACTGGCTGAGCATCCATTGCCCACGGTGGTTACCTCTCAAGAGCACGGCACCTTGCTTCGGCAGCTGGCAAACAGGCAGAAGTCTATCAAGTTAAGTGTACACAGCAAATTCTACAATGCGCCCTCCTGGAACACGACTTCGGAGATAACCGGAGAGCTTTGGCCCAATGAACACCTGGTCCTGGGTGGTCACCACGACACCGTTCTCGGGGTTTCAGGTGGAAATGACAATGCCTCAGGCACCATAGCTGTCATGGAAGCCGCTAGGGCGCTCTCCCGCCTGCGCTCAGAAACGGCTCAGGGGCCTGGAAGGACCATTCGGTTCGTAACCTACAGCGCAGAGGAACAGAAACTTCAAGGATCTTCTGCATATGTGGCCGTACACTACGGCCCTGAGAATCCACCCAGACTCGCGATCAATCTGGATGAACTCTCCACCGGTCCCATAAAAGGCGTTGTCCTGGGTTTCCCCCATTTGCGTGAACTGGTTCAGCGACAGCTCGATTCAATGAACGACGGACTCGCCTGCCATGTAATGGCCCAGATCGACCCTTCCTCCGATCATTTTCCGTTTCTTCGTGCCGGCCTGGATGCCGCCTTCCTGTGGCGATGGCGATTTCACGGACGTCATGCAGATTCTGAATTCCATCATGAGGCGGGTGACACCAGCGACAAGCTCAATGTACGAGAGCTCAAGGAATATGCAGGGCAACTCGCGCGACTCCTCCTGAGGCTCTCTCATGTACCACCTCTGGAATGGCCCGATAATTCAGTCACCCCGGCCCAGGTCGCTGAACGCCTCGAAGCAGAACGTGGTGAAATCGTTAGAGTATTTTAGCGCAATAACCTATTCCGAGGTCCACGCTCGGCCACTAACCAAACCACCTGGAGAGTAACCCATATGTCGAAGCTTATTCGCGGGATCGTCCCCGCCCTAGTAACACCATTTGATGAAGACGACAATCTTGCAGTCAACCGTGTCCCTGCCCTCGTCAAGAACCTTCTGGACGCCAATGTCTCCGGATTCTTTGTTTGCGGGTCCACCGGCGAGGGCAAGGCAATGACTGTCGACGAGAGAAAGCGGATGGCCGAAGCGGTTGTACCCGAGGTAGGAGGCACCGTCCCGGTCCTGATGCACGTTGGCGCAACAAGCACGGAGAATGCAATAGACCTGGCCAAACACGCAAAATCAACCGGCGCGGATGCGGTCTCATCCATCGCACCAATAGATGCCCCAAACGATTTCGAAGCAGCGCTCACCCATTACTCCGCCATCGGGGAAGCCACTGATCTTCCATTCTACGTCTACTGGTTCCCGTCAAGTGGGAGTACGGATATGACTGCCGAGCGGTTTCTCGAAGGACTTGCCAAGGTGAGAAACTTCGTTGGATTCAAGTTCACGGATATGAATCTGTACCTCTTCAGCCGCCTGGTGGATCAATCTGGGGGTGAGTTGAATGCGATAACGGGACCGGACGAGATTTGTGCCGCAGGAATGATGATGGGCAGTGACGGTGCGGTGGGATCTACATACAATATTATGCCGAGGATCTTTATCGATATGTACGAGTCCTTCCAATCTGGTAATGTAAAAGCGGCAATGGAGGCACAGGTAAAGGCCAACCGTGTCCTGGCCTTGCTATTCAAGGTAGGGCCCGTGACAGGTATCAAGGAGATTCTCGCCATCAGGAGCATTCCGGTTGGACAAACACGATCGGGTTATCCCAGAATAACGGATGAAGGTCGTGAAACCCTCAGGAAAGGCATGGGTGCCTTCGACTTCGAAGTGGCCTGATGTCGTCTCGTTCATTGTTCAGATGTTCTCTTGTGGTTATGCTTCTACTCCTGGTAGCTTGTGGGGGTGAAGACACGAGCCTCTCTACCAGGCCCTCCCTCAGAATCCTTGCCTTAGGCGATTCGTACACTATCGGGAAAGGCGTCGGTCGTTCTGAAAGCTGGCCGTTTCAACTGGTAGCCGCCCTAAGTTCTGACACCCTGACAGTTGCGCAACCTACCGTCGTCGCCGCCACCGGGTGGACAACCAGAGACCTTTTCCAGGCTATTGCGCAGGCTGCTCTGGATCCACCTTACGACATCGTAACGCTCCTCATCGGTGTCAACGATCAGTTCCAGGGCTACAATGAGGAAGCCTACACAACCGGGTTTGAGACATTGCTCGAAAGGACAATTTACTTCGCTCGGTCAGATACTGCGCGGGTCATTATTCTTTCAATTCCGGACTATACGCTCACGCCGTTTGGCCGGGTGAACAGTCCTGCAAACAGCGCTAAGGCGCTGAGCAGGTTCAACACCATCAACAGAGAGATTGCCATGAATCGTGGTGTAACCTATGTCGATATCACACCGATCTCCAGGCTCGTCAGTGGTGACCCCGAATTGATCGCCTTGGACGATCTTCATCCTTCCGGAAAGATGTACTCCCTGTGGGTTCGGGAGTTGCTTCCTGTTGTCCGTCCTATCCTTCGAGGGTCCCTCTAATGGCGAGTTTGACTTCAGAATTGCTGACCCGTTCCCCAGAGTGCATCACAAAAACCCTCCACATGCCCGATGGACAGCCATTCGATTTCCGGCTCCTGCTCGAGGATGATGGGCCATTGATAGGGAAGTATTTCGAATCTCTAGGAGACGACACCCGGTCCAAGTTCGGACCTCACCCGCTGGATATGGCAACAGGTCACGCCCTTTGCACGGAATTGGACTATACAAAATTCCTCAGGATGATTGCAGTCCATCGGGACACGGCCATTGCCTATTTCATATTGATCCTGGACGTGCGGCCAGGGGAGCGAAATAGGTACGAGAGCTATGGGATAACGCTGGTAGATGGTCAAGACTGTATAGTTGCACCTTCGGTGGCCGACGAGTATCAGAATCGGGGACTTGGAAGCGTGCTGATGCTGCGGATCCTGGATATCGTCGCGTCCCTTGGTTTTACACGCATACTCCTCAGTGGTGGCACGCGGGCAACCAACCTTCGAGCAGTTCACTTCTACGAAAAATTCGGCTTGCGGGAGGTCGGGAGATTCGAAACCAGCTGCGACAACATCGATATGATCCGCCAGTTATGACACTTAGACATTTTTCATCCTATCATTCGTGAAGTGAGGTCCTTGAAGATGAGTGAATCGGATCCCCAACTCGCGGCAAACCCTCTCGTGCAGATGGAGGGTTTACCGAAGTTCAACCTGATAGAACCAGACCATGTGGCCCCGGCTGTCAAACACCTGCTGGAACAATGCGAACGTCAAATATCCGAAATCGAGCAAACGTTGGAACCCACCTGGGAGGGTTTGCTCCAACCCCTCGAAGAAATGGACCTGGGTTGGGAATATGCCTGGGGTCCCGTATGTCATCTCCTGAGCGTGAAGAACACCGAAGCATTGCGGGAAGCTCACAAATCCGTTCTCAGTGAAATTGTTGCCTTTGGGCTCCGAGTGTCACAGAGCCAGGCGATATACAAGGGACTACGGGAACTCCGCGACGGGCAGGGGTGGACGCATCTGGACGGGGTACAACGACGAATCGTAGAGCGACAGTTGAGAAGCGCGGAGCACGCGGGTGTGGGTCTGGAGGGAGAAGCCAAAACCCGCTTCAACGAAATTGCCGAGCAGTTGTCGAAGAACAGCACCGACTTCTCGAACCATGTGCTGGACGCCACAAAGGCATTCACACTGGACATCTTGGATCCGCAGGATGCAGATGGGTGGCCCGAAAGCCTAAAACGGGTGACATCTCAGTCTTACAACCAGGGCAAGGCGGAGGACGATCCCGAATCCACGTCTGAGCGCGGTCCCTGGAGAATCACCCTCGATCTCCCTTGTTTCATCCCGTTTATGCAGCACAGCAAGCGGCGAGACCATCGGGAGGACGTATATCGCGTATTCCTTACACGTGCCTCAGATGGCAACTTGGACAATTCAGACCTGATTACCCAGACCCTTTCTCTACGGAAAGAACGTGCCGGACTGCTCGGATTCGACACCTATGCTGAACTCAGTCTGGACTCCAAGATGGCCCCGGACGTGGACGCGGTTCAGGGCATGTTCGATGAACTCCTGGCCGCATCCAGACCGTACGCGGTTGAGGACCTGGACGAAGTCAGAAAACTAGCAGAAGACGAGGGCGAGTCGGCTCCACTGGAGCATTGGGACGTTGCGTTCTGGTCGGAACGACTCAGGGAAAAAAGATTCGATTTCACCGACGATCAGCTACGGCCCTACTTCCCCCTCCCACGTGTTACGGACGGTCTCTTTGGGTTATCCCAAAAACTCTTTGGCATCACCATAGACATTGTGGAAGACGAAGAAAGCGTGTGGCACTCCGATGTTCGATACTTCCGGGTCCTGAACGAAAAGAGCGACCAGATTGCGTCCTTCTATCTGGACCCCTACTCACGGCCACAGGACAAGCGTGGCGGCGCCTGGATGGGTGGGTGCTTGAGCAGACGAAGAGTTCGGGGTGAACTCAGACTACCAGTCGTCCATCTCTGCTGTAACGGCACCCCGCCGGTTGGAGACCAACCCTCTCTAATGAGCTTTCGTGAGGTCGAGACATTGTTTCACGAATTCGGCCACGGCCTCCAGGCTATGCTTACAACCGTGGACTATGCCGATGCCTCGGGTACAAGTGGAATTGAGTGGGATGCAGTTGAACTGGCTAGCCAGTTTATGGAAAACTGGTGCTACCACAAACCGACGTTAATGGGTATGGCCGCCCACGTAGAAACAGGAGATCCCTTGCCGGAGGACCTCTTCAAGAAGATTGTGGCGGCCCGAACCTTCCGCTCGGGATCCAATATGGTCAGGCAGCTCGAATTCGGCATGACGGATATGGAACTGCACCACCACCACGACCCCGATGGATCCGAATCGGCCTTTGATGTTCGTAGCCGTATTGCCGAGAGAACTTCAGTAATACCGATTCTTCCGGAGGATAGATTCCTGTGCGGATTCGGGCATATCTTCTCGGGGGGGTATGCCGCCGGCTACTACAGCTACAAGTGGTCCGAAGTCTTGAGCGCCGATGCGTTCTCGGCCTTTGAGGAGGTAGGTCTGGACAACGACTCAGAGGTAGAAAGACTTGGGAGAAAGTTTCGGGATACCGTTTTGGCAATAGGCGGAGGACAGCATCCTATGGATGTCTTCGTCGAGTTTCGGGGAAGAAAGCCTACCACAGAAGCACTTCTACGCCACTCGGGGCTACGAGGATAACCGTCTCGTTTGATCCTCCGGGATCATCCAGGGAAGACACATTGAAGACTGAACGAATCTGGCAGTTGCCCTTGTTCTACTCCACGTCATCGGTTCGCTCCCCAGGCCAAAGCTGGTGCAGGATCTCGTGAAGGGATACCCTGTTGGCAGACCGCTATCGTGGCCGGATGGACGAAATGGTCACGTTCGCCATTCGCCTGCAAGAGGAAGCTGGGCTGGATGTGGTAAGGGATGGCGAATGGAGAAGGGGTCACTACATCAACAATTTCCTGTCACAAATAGGCGGATTCGAAACCGTTCGCAACTTCAATCATTGACTCGAGATCTGTCGTCGGCCGACAGCAGAGCTATGGGCAACAGTTCGTATCGACGTTCCTCCCGGACGGTCTTAAGAATCTCGTACCCGTCGGTCTTAGGCAGACTCAGATACTACAGCATAACAGCGGGCATGGATTCCGAGAGCAGCTCGAAGGCATCCTCGGCATTGGTATTCGTATCGACCTCGAAATCCTCATCACACAAAGCGGACTGAACGTAGGCCAGTAAATTGGGGTCGTCATCAACAACCAGCACTCGATACATTTCGTTCTCCGGTGGGCTTCACTCCAAACCGACATGAATTATAGCCACGATGCCTTTCATAAATTGTTCTAGACCAAACTAATAGACAGATTCAACCGGGTTGGACAATGGATTCTCAACCATCCCGCCTTCCCACCTTTGTCACGATGCCAACCACCAGCAGATTCACCCCAAGACCCCAGATTCCGGAATGGACACCAAGAGGTTTGGTGGACAGGCCTGCTCCAGAGATGGACAACACCATCAGAATCAGGGTAATTGCAGTCCCGGAAACCATGCCGGCAAGAACTGCCCTGCCCCTCAACCCGTGAGAATGGATGCCCAGGAGCAGAGCCGGGGAGACCTGGCAGAGCAATTCCAGTTTGATCTCCGTTAGGCGCCATATCGTCTGCGGAAGCACTGTTGCCAGATAAGCCAGAGCGGCCATCAGCAACCACGAAAGTCGTTTGCCTACCGAAGTGAGTCGTTCTTGAGATGCCTGAGGACGGAACGGCCTGTAAAGATCCTGTGTGATCGAAGACGATATCGCCAGAAGCGCTGAATCCACAGTGGACATGATGGCGGCCACCACAGCGAAAAGGAATAATACGATCAAAGGCGCAATGGCTGGAAGCTCGGCCGCAATGTCGGACAAGACGCGTAGTGCGACACCTTCGCTTCCTTGCCGGTCGAGTCCGGGGAACTGAGAAGCCCCCACAATACCCACCACAACGATAAAGAAGGTCGTCACGAGGGGCATGAATACCATCAACTGAAGGGAACGTCTCAGGATGTTCTCGTTTCTGGCAGCATAGATTCGCTGAATGGCCTGCGGGTATACAGGCACACCCAGAAAAATGATCGCAAGTGTGCTCAACCAGACCCGTTTCCCCTCTGCATCCGGCGGCTGCCAAAAGTCCGGTCTCATCGTCAGGAGTCGGTCGGCAGCTGCGGACAAACCACCGTACTGATACTCCATAGCCACGAAAATCACGACACATCCTGCCAGAAGCATCACTCCTTGCATCACATCCGTCCAGGCCACGCTCCTTAACCCGCCAAGCGTCTCATAGATCACCATAATCAGGGACAGGACAAGAATGCCCTGCGCAAACGAAATTCGTCCACCAGTCGATCCCTCGACCAGGTATCCCATTGCCTTCAAATTGGAAAGGATATAATTGGCCAGAGCGAATATACATAGTACCGTTGAGGCAATGGTTAATGTCTGTGATCGGTACCGGTGTTGGAGAAAATCACCAAGCGTTATAAAGCCTTCTTTTTTAGATAATCTGTGCAGTTTAGGGGCGAAAATGAGATACCCACCAATGATCGACATCATAAACGTCACGCTCACCAGAAACCTGAACCCTTGGCGATATGCTGCACCTGCGTAACCGATCAGAGTATTTCCACTGTACTGGGTTGCATACAATGTCAGGAATAGAACAAGCAAGCCCATTTTGCGTCCACCCAGGAAGAAGTCCGCCATCGAATTCTCCCTGCGGGCCCGCCTTCCAGCGACACCTATCAGAATCAGCACACACAGGTACACCCCAAGAAAGAAAGTTCCTCCGATCCCCAGCAGACTTGTATCAGGCATCGGCTTCATCCTCGGTGTCTCCTGCCAGCAATGGCCAGAATCGCTGCAAGACAAACGCCACTGCCACGGCATACAAAATAGTGACCGCAAGACTGTAAAGGGCCCATACCGGCAGCCCAAGGAAATGTTCTGCACCCCCCTCGAAGAAGAACCAGGGCACAGACGCGATCAGAATCAGTATCGTAATGCAATAGATCTTCGCCCTGGTCATTTCCCCCTCCTTTTCCCAAACGTAACCGCAGTTTTCAGATCTATGTAGTACTGTAGCTTCTCCATCCTATGCATCGGCAGGGCTCCACTTGTGGATGGCGCAAGAAATAACTGAGCGCCGCAGAATTCCTCGTCCTGGAGGCCGTACTCGCATTTTCTGTTCAGAGCCCTGCAGTATCCGGTTTTGCCATTGAAACAGATCGTAACAGGTGAATATGGCGCCAGTTTGGTGGCTACAGCTCGCAATCCGTCACTGTATTCGCTTGACCGCAATTCACCAATCCCACGTGTAGCCCGTTTTACCATATCGGTCACCCCAATACCGAAGCCGAGAAGCTCTTTATCCTCCTCCGGCCGGAGGAGCCTGTCCACGAGACCTGCCTCATACAGAAACGCCCAGAATTGGTTTCCAGGGCCCGCATAGTAGTGCCCGATCTCGGCAGACTTGAGGCTCGGGTTAAACCCCACAAATACCAGATCGAGACCTAGTTTGAGGTAGTCTGGCAACATACGATATACTCCGGACATCGCATTCCCTAAGGCCTGAGATACGCACGTATTCGATAACGGCGCCAGGATTTGCGTGGAAAGGGGGTTTCAATTAGATTATAGCCCTGCTGGAATTTTGAAGATATATACAAATCCGCCGAAAGGAAAGACCCATGGCACTGAACAAGTACAGCGCTCGAATCACACAGAGAAAATCCCAGGTGGCTTCTCAGGCCATGCTGTACGGAACCGGCCTCACTGAAGAGGACATGGACAAGGCGCAGGTGGGAATCGCCAGCGTATGGTATGAGGGAAACACCTGCAATATGCACTTGCTCGACCTTGCCGATAAAGTGAAAGAGGGCGTTACTGCCGCCGGGCTCGTTGGAATGCGCTTCAACACCATAGGTGTCAGCGATGGCATTTCAATGGGCACGGAAGGGATGAGTTACTCCCTACAATCCAGGGATCTCATCGCGGATTCGATCGAAACCATCATGGGCGCTCAGTGGTACGACTCAAACATCTCCCTTCCAGGATGCGATAAGAACATGCCTGGCTGTCTCATCGCTATGGGGCGGCTGAACAGACCCTCCCTTATGGTATACGGCGGTACCATCAAGCCGGGCTTCTACAAAGGTAAGAAACTGGATATCGTCTCCGCTTTCGAAAGCTATGGCGAATACATCGCCGGAAGCCTGGATGAGGAAGGCCTCAAGTGTGTACTCCAGCACGCCTGCCCGGGTGCGGGAGCCTGCGGCGGCATGTATACGGCAAATACCATGGCCTCCGCCATCGAGGCCCTGGGGATGTCGCTTCCTTACAGTGCCTCCATTCCGGCTGTCGACCCTGACAAGCTCGCAGAGTGTGTCGATGCCGGCCAAGCCATTTTGAACCTGATGGAAAGGGACATCAAACCCAGGGATATCATGACCCGAGAGGCTTTTGAAAACGCCATGGTCATCGTCATGGCACTGGGGGGATCCACAAATGCGGTCCTTCACCTCATAGCGATCGCCAAGTCCGTGGGTGTCAAACTCACCATTGACGACTTCCAGGCCGTGAGCGACCGTGTTCCTTACCTGTCGGATCTGAAACCCAGCGGCAAGTATGTAATGGAAGATTTGCACGATGTCGGTGGGACGCCGGCAGTAATGAAATACCTACTCGACAATGGACTGATGAACGGGGATTGCCTGACTGTCACAGGAAAATCCTTGGGTGAAAACCTGGAAGATGTCCCTGGTTTCAAAGTGGGACAGGATATCGTCAATCCTCTCGACAATCCCATCAAGTCCACGGGACACCTGCAGATCCTCCGAGGCAATCTCGCCCCCGAAGGTGCGGTGGCCAAAATTACGGGCAAGGAGGGTCTCACCTTCACAGGTCCAGCAAGAGTCTATGATTCCGAGGAAGACATGCTTACTGCTCTCGAACGTAGTGAGATCGAAGCCGGCAACATTGTGGTCATACGCTTCGAAGGACCAAAAGGTGGACCGGGTATGCCTGAAATGCTCACTGTAACAGCTGCACTGATGGGTGCAGGTCTGGGCACCTCCGTTGCATTAATTACGGACGGGCGATTCTCCGGTGGCACGCACGGATTCGTCGTCGGACACGTCACACCAGAAGCCCAGGAAGGTGGCGCAATCGGTCTGCTCCAGGATGAGGACGTCATCACCATCGACGCAGAGACAAATGAACTCAAGGTAGATTTGAGCGACGAGGAATTGACCGCCAGAAGGTCCGCCTGGACGGCGCCCCCTTACAAGACCACACAGGGTACGTTGTACAAGTACATCAAGAATGTGACATCCGCCTCCGAGGGGTGTGTCACGGACGAGTAGAAATGCATACATTTAATCCTAAACCATTGAAGGGGCCGATGATTCGGTCCCTTCTGCATTTCTGCCGGACAACGGAACAAATTGGAACCAGTCGTGCGGGGGAGTGTCCAATACCTATGGGGTTGTTAAAGCCTGACCACTCGAAGGTGGGAGCTAGAACTTGATGGATGCACTGCGGATCGACGGACTCACTAAAACCTACACGAATGGCCGTCACTCACTGAAAGTCCTGCAAGACGTCTCGTTTACACTGGCCGAAGGAGACAGCTGTTCGATCGTTGGGCCGTCCGGTAGCGGCAAAACCACACTTCTGGGGCTTTGTGCCGGATTGGATGGCCCCTCATCGGGCACCGTCAATCTCCTCGACATCCCATTGGGAGCCCTCACCGAGGATGAAAGAGCGGCTGCTCGCAACAAATACATTGGGTTTGTATTTCAGAATTTCCAGCTCATACCTACCCTCACCGCCCTGGAAAATGTAATGGTCCCGTTGGAGCTGAGAGGTGACCAATCTGCAAGTTCCGATGCGGTCTCTCTCCTTGATCGGGTCGGCCTGGCAGATCGAGCAGACCATTACCCTGCCCAGCTCTCGGGTGGGGAGCAACAGCGTGTCGCCATTGCCCGGGCGTTCATCAATCGCCCCCGTGTGCTGTTTGCAGACGAGCCCACCGGGAATCTGGACGCAGACACCAGCGGCAAAATTGAGAACCTCCTTTTCAAATTGAATCGGGAAACCGGTGTGACGCTCATGGTTGCGACTCACGATATGCATCTGGCCGAAAAGACCGGCCGTATCATCCACCTTCAGGGAGGTGTCGTTGTCTCAGATACCAGGAACGGCTCGGTTTGAGGAACTTATTCCCACCCCTCGACCCATGGGTTTGGCGAATGGCTTGGCGCGACAGCCGTTCCTACAGAAAGCATCTCGCCCTTTACCTCTCGTCAATTGTGCTGGGTGTCGCCGTGCTTGTCGCCATTCGGTCCCTTGGCGATAATCTGGAGAGTATGGTCAGCAAGCAGGCTAAATCTCTTCTGGGAGCAGACCTCGTCATCCGAGGCAATCGAACCTTCGACAACGCCACCGAATCCCTCATCGATTCAATAGGCGGAGAACAGGCGCGCGAAGTTCAGTTCAACTCGATGGTCTATTTCCCCCACAACGGGGGCACACGTCTGGTACAGGTCCGCGCGATATCCGGTGGGTTTCCATTCTACGGCGAGCTTGTCACAGAGCCCGTCGGTGCCAGGCTCACTTACCAGGACTGGGGGGAGGCACTTCTCGATGACGGTTTGCTCCTTCAGTTCGGAGCGTCGGTGGGTGACATCATAAAGTTGGGAACGCAGACGTTTCGCATAGGGGGAAGGCTCAAGCAAATCCCGGGCGAAAATTTCGCTGCCATGACACTCGCACCCCGTATCTTCATTCCTCTTTCGCTTCTCGAGCAGACGGGCCTGGTGCAACCAGGTAGTCGAGTAAGTTATCAGGCCTATTTCAGACTCGAAGCATCCACCAATGTGGGATCCCTGTCTTCTGCGATTGGACCTCGACTTGAGAGCCGGGGTCTCCGAACTGAAACGGTATCGAACAGGCGTTGGCGAATGGGGAGAACCCTGGGTAATCTCTACAACTACCTGGGTCTCGTAGGATTTGTGGCACTGCTCCTGGGGTGCGTAGGTGTAGCCAGCGCAATACAGGTCTACGTCCGACATAAGCTCAGCACGGTCGCTGTCCTCCGATGTCTTGGTGCACGGTCCTCTCAGGCCTTCACCATCTATCTTATCCAGGCCGCCGCCCTTGGGCTGGGTGGTTCCATCCTGGGTGCTGCTGTGGGTCTGTTCGTGCAAATGCTCCTACCCGGGGTATTGGCCGTTGTCCTGCCCATCGACATTCCCATCGCATTTTCCTGGCTCGCGATACTGCAGGGCATCTGCATTGGACTGAGCCTTACCGTCCTGTTCGCGCTCCTTCCCTTGCTGCCGCTCAGACGAATCTCGCCGCTGGTAGCCCTGCAAACCGCATTCGGCTCTACTTCCGACAAACGCGACCTTCTCCAGCTCCTCATCTCCCTCATCATTCTGATCGCCACGGGTGCCCTTGCAATCATACAAACCGGCCGAATTTGGGTGGGTGTAGGGTTCACTTTGGGTTTGGCAATTGCGTTCCTCCTGCTCGCAACCGTCGCATTCCTACTGATGTACCTAGCCCGGCGGTTCTTTCCGTCCTCCTGGAAATACGTCTGGCGTCAGGGCCTTGCCAACCTCTACCGACCCAACAACCAGACCCGGATCCTTCTCCTCTCCCTGGGACTCGGAACCTTTCTCATCAGCACCCTCTATCTCTCTCATCACACCTTGTTGAAGCAGGTATCAGTAGCCGGCGGAGGTACCCGATCCAATATGGTCATGTTCGACATACAGAAAGACCAGGTGGAAAACATCTCCAACCTGGTCGAATCCTACGACATGCCGGTTATGCACCGCGTACCAGTGGTCACGATGAGATTGTCTGCAGTGAAAGGCAGATCCGTTCAGGAGATTATCACAGACCGGAAAAACAAGATTGGTAGATGGGTTCTACAGCGGGAGTATCGCACCACCTACCGGGATTACCTCTTTGACACGGAAGAAATTACAGCGGGATCCTTCGAAGGCACCACCGTCCAGGGGTTGGAGCCTGTACCCATTTCACCTGCTGAGGACGTAGCAAGAAGACTTGGCGTGACACTCGGGGATACCCTTTCCTTTGACGTACAGGGTGTTTCTGTAGACGCTGTTGTATCCAGCCTTCGAAAGGTGGATTGGCAGCGAGTCCAGCCGAATTTTTGGATAGTGTTTCCCACGGGCGTACTCGAAGCTGCACCTCAATTCTACGTCCTCACGACACGCGTACCATCGGTCAACATGTCAGCCGAACTCCAAAAAGCGCTTGTTCAGCAATTTCCAAACGTTTCGGTTGTCGACCTGGGACTGGTACTTAAAACTGTAGACGACATCCTCTCCCAGGTCTCTTTCGTCATCCGCTTTATGGCCTTGTTCAGCGTGCTTACCGGGCTTACGGTTTTGGCTGCAGCGGCACTTACAGGTCGGTACCAGAGGATTCAGGAAGGCGTACTCCTCAGAACCCTCGGCGCGACACGGGGGCAAATCGTCCAAATCCTCCTACTCGAATACCTCTTCCTCGGCGCGCTGTCAGCCCTTACAGGTCTCCTGCTTGCAGTATCCGGCAGCTGGGCCCTGTCCAAGCTCGTCTTTGATCTCGCCTTCTCGCTTCCCACAAGTCCCCTCGCCATCATCTTCGCCCTGGTAACATTCCTAATTGTTGTCGTCGGAATGCTCAACAGTCGAGGTATCGCGAATCGGCCGCCACTCGAGGTCCTTCGCGCAGAGCTTTGATTGCAGCCAACTACTCTTGCTGGCTGTCATCGGACAAGAGCGGCCCCAGCACTTTCCAGACATTCTCCGCAACCTTCCTATGTCCTGCCACGGTCGGATGAATGCCGTCAGCGAGATTAAATTCCTGTATACCTCCGACACCTTCGAGGAGAAATGGGATCAGAGCCACCTTGTTTTTTGCTGCCAGCTCCGGGAAGATCTCTTTGAACTCGGAAGTGTATTCAGGACCCAGATTGGGTGGCACCTGAATCCCCGCCAGCACCACATTTACCTTGGGATACGCCTTTCGCGAGCTGTCGACGATCGCCTGCAGATTCTGCCGTGTCACCTTGAGTGGAACACCTCTAAGACCGTCATTCGCACCAAGCGCGATCACCAGGACATCTATTCTTCTTTTGAGCATCCAGTTCATCCGGCTCAGCCCGGCAGACGTCGTCTCTCCACTGATCCCTGCATTGACTACCTCATAACCCAACCCGAGCGAATCGATCTTCGCCTGAATTACTGCAGGAAAAGCCCCCTCCGCACTCAAGCCATACCCCGAGGTCAGGCTATCTCCCAGGAAGAGAATCGTTCTCTTCCCCGCCTTCTCCTCGGCGACCGCGATTGCAGCCACGAACAAAAAGACCAGCATCATACCCAATTTTTCTCTCACCAGAACTCCCTTCTCAGCCTGTCTCCCTTTATCCAAATATACCACCTCCGATTCACCGATCAAGTCTACCAGTCCCTAGCCTCTGTTCCGCACCCAGTCCACCGAAGTTCGGTCCCTCATCCCAGTCCTTGTGATACCTCAAGATACCGCACCCTGGACTTGTGACTTCGGACGCAGTTGTCTTTTCCCCTTGTATATCCCCTAACTATTTGTTATTATTAACTGGTCAAGGATTGACGGATAACGACCAAGGAGGGAGAAACGAAGGCTATTCTTCCTTGGAGGTGATATGTTAAGGGTGAACAACGTAGATTTGAGCCCTCAGAAACTGCTCCAGAACTCCGCTTCGCCACAGGGCCCTTTACCACCATCCACGAGCCCCCAGGGCGGTGCACAATTAGAGACCGCCGTAGGCTATAATCTAATCACCCAAACGATGAATCAGGTCAATACCGCTCAGGCCACAGGTGTTGGCGGAAGAGTTGACCTGCTCGGTTGAGCGAACCCATACAAGAAAAAAAGAGAAACCGGGACGGCCAAATAGGCTGTCCCGGTTTCTCTCTGTACGAATTCTATTGATTTCCGGCTTTGATCCTCAGTCCCCTAACTTCCGGCTTCTCCCTTCCCGTCTTATTCGACCGTTCTCCCAGCAACGATCGGATGACCATTGATCGCAACGGCCTCTCGCTCATATGCTTGACCAAATCGAATGAAGTCAGCGAACTCCACAGTCTCATTCTGATCCGTATCAGCGAGAAAGTTATACCTATCATCGCCTTCAGAAGAGTCGTAGGCCTGTGCAAAGGCGATAAAATCCTCAAAATCCTGTTTCGAGGGTGTATTACCGTCCAGCTTAACGATGTAGACCGGGTTACCCTCTAGATCGGTATACTGAGGTCGACCGGTAGGCGGCTGCACCTCGACTGTAACAGTCTCGCCACAAGTGACATTGTCCAGATCAAGCGCGTCAAGTCTAAAAACAGTTGCGGAAGATCCCGTGCCGATCCAGTAGGCACCCTTTTTGTCCTGAATGATCGATGGCACACGATTGTCCAGCAGACCGTCCTCTTGGTGGTAGGTGCGCCATACGGTTCCGTCGTACCTGCTCAGCCCGTTGCGTGTCGCGAACCAGAACACGCCCGTGCGGTCCTGGTGGGATATCCCACACCCAGTTGTGTGGCAGCTCTGCCCATCGAATCGACTGACACCGCCTTGGTGGCAAACCATATATATCCAGACCGATCCTGGATGATTGAAAACACTACACCATTCGCCAGGCCATCACCGAGACCATAAGTCTGACACAGACCCGTCTCGAGACCTGCGGGCAAAGTCTTCCCCACGGTGTAGAGGTGTTCAGGTCTGAAGATTGAACAGACCCTGTCCAGGCGATTAAAGGAAGCATCGCGACCGTCAACATTGATCTGCTGCGTGGGCTATGTCCCACTTCCGGACCTCACCAAAAGGATAAATAAAAAGCCGCACCACCGAGTCCCAACCTCCAACAGTGCGGCTCCTCATACAACTGGCCTCACTGACTTCCCATCCGTCGTATTCAAAACCGCCACAGTATGTCAACCGTGTTAATAAGATGTCAAGTATTTTCACCCTGATCCGTGTGACCTCACCGTATCAACCGCCCGATGCCAACCATCGAGCAGATGGTCACGCTGATGTTGCGGCATCTTCGGTTCGTAGACGTGATCGGGTGGGTTCAGGCCTTCCAGAACCGACAGGCCTTCCCAGAATCCCGTCGACAGCCCTGCCAACAGTGCAGCACCGAGGGCCGTCGTCTCGGTGTGCCGTGGGAGGACCACTGGAACGTCCAGAATGTCAGCCTGGAACTGCATCAGGAATCCGTTTGCTGAAGCCCCGCCATCTGCGTGGAGATTGTGAATAGGTTGTCCGGCATCCTTTACCATTGCGTCTATCAAGTCTGCAGTTTGAAAGGCGATTGACTCCAGAGCGGCACGCGCCACGTGGGCTTGGGTCGTCCCTCGGGTCACTCCCAGGAGAGCGGCACGCGCTTGTGGATCCCAATGAGGAGCCCCAAGACCGGTAAAGGCCGGAACAAGATGCACGCCACCTGTGTCGCTCACCGAATGCGCCAGTCCTTCCGTCTCAGGCGCCGAATCTACAATCCTAAGACCATCTCTGAGCCACTGTACCGCGGACCCCGCACTGAAAACGGAGCCTTCCAGTGCGAAGCTTGCCTGTCCGTGAGCATCACAAGCAAGCGTTGTCAACAGGCCATGCTCCGAGGCCACTGCGGTCTCACCCGTCTGAAAAAGGGCGAAGCAGCCTGTGCCGTACGTATTCTTCACATCACCCTCAGCCACAGCTCCCTGACCGAACAACGCCGCCTGTTGGTCTCCTGCAATCCCACCAATCGGGATACCGGGGTCCAGAATATCACCATGGCCTGCAGTCTCCCCAAAAATGCCTGAAGAGGGATGCACTTCCGGAAGGACTTGCGCCGGAATGTCAAAAGCCTGCATCAATTCCGCATCCCATATCCGGTTGTGTATATCGTAACACATCGTACGGGAAGCATTGGTGGGCTCGGTGGCGTGGACGGTTCCTCCCGTCAACCTGTAAAGTAGAAAACTGTCGATCGTCCCGAAGCAGATCTCCCCTCGGGCCGCCCGGGCTTTCAGACCATCTACGTGCTCCAGCAGCCACACCACCTTAGTCGCAGAAAAATAGGGATCGAGCACGAGTCCGGTTCGTGTTTTTACCTGGTTTTCCAACCCGAGGCTCTTGAATTGCTGGCACAAATCCGCTGTGCGTCGACATTGCCACACAATAGCGTCGGCTAAGGGCTCTCCCGTCTCCCGATCCCACATCACAACTGTTTCACGCTGGTTGGTAATCCCGATAACGGCTAGGTCCCCTGACGAGATACCGGCTGCCTTCAGGGCCATTTCAACCACCTGCAAGGACGTATCCCATATTTCATTCGCGTCGTGTGACACCCACCCAGGCCGGGGGTAGATTTGCCTGAACTCCGAGTATCCTCGTCCCCGGATCTCACCTTCCCTGTCGATCACCAAACAGGTCGTTCCCGTCGTGCCCTGGTCAATACTCAGAATCATGGAGCCTCCCACTCCATCAACGCAATTGCTCCGTTCTCCAGCACGGCGTAGGTGTCCTGTGACACCCAATCGCCCAGAACGATCAGCTGACCTTTCCCCACTTGCTCCTGTAGGAGGTAGTGATAATGGCCACAGATGACCACATCAGCACCCTTGCCGATCTGTTCCCTTGCCCCCCTTAGCAGGATTCTGCGGTTTCTTTCTGTATGGGCTCGAGCCCGTTGTTCGGAAATATGGGAGGTCCGACGAGCCAACCAGGCGCCAATGTCCGGATGGAGGAGTCTGAAGAGACCAATGCAAAGAACGCTCTTCAGGATTGATCGACTCAAACGAAACTTCCAATCACTCCGAAATTCATCTCCGTGAGCGAGAAAAATCTTGATCCCCTGGTGAGTGACCGTAACTGGTCCACCCAGCAGCTCGAAGCCAACTTCCTTCTCCAGATAGGGACCCAGCCATATGTCGTGATTCCCAGGTAGATACACCAGACGAACGCCCGACTCTCGAAGATTGTGCAGTTCGAACAATACCCGGGCACCCCATGAGGGCACGACCGTACGATATTCGAACCAGAAATCGAACAGATCGCCCACAATATACAGGACCAGAGCACTGTCCTGAATCGAGCGGAGAAACCCGATCAGGGAATCCTCTTGTGCCCTGGATTCCCTGACCTCACCGGTGAGGCCCAGATGGACATCGGAAATAAAATAGACACGCGTTCTTGTCACAATTCCTCTTAAGCAATTACGGATTCTGCTCCAACCAGAACTTGATGGCGTCTGCCTTCTGATAGTCACCATCGAGTTCGAGGACTTTCAGAAACCCGGTCCTCGCTTCCTCCTTTGCCCCAAGTTCCAGCTGCGCCAGCGCCAGGTTGTAGTGCGCGTTCAGATAACCCGGATCGGTTTCGATCGCTTTCCGGTACTGCACAACAGCTTCGCGGACCTGCTTCAAATCGCTGTAGGAATTACCCATATTCAAGTACGCAAGACTGTAGTCGGGGCTGAGCTGTATCGCTCTCCTATAGCGCGCAATTGCTGCCTCGTGTTCTCCCAGCCTCGAATAGGCCACACCCAAATTGAAATGTACATCTACCTCGTTGGGATTGGCCTCAAGCGCCGCCTTGTATTCTACAATCGCCTTCCTGACTTCCCCTGAACGGTAATGGACACTCCCGAGACTAGCGTGGGCATTGGCCAGGTTCTTTGAATAGGTTTCCGAATACGCAGGAGCGAGTTCAAATGCCTTTTCTAATGCATCAATGGCATCCTGGAATCGATCTAGCGCCAGGTATCGATTTCCCAGGGAAATCCAGTGTCGAGGATTTTCGGGGCTGGCTTCAATCGCCCGCTGGTAGGCTTCAGCCGCTTGTTCGTTCCTCCCTGACTCTCTCAGATAAATCGCAAATGTCTCCCAGCCATACGATCTGGCATTCCCGGAAAGAGACCCCCTGGTCATCACATCTGTATATCGCGCCTCTGCTCTCGTCACCCTCGAGTTCACACCCACCCAAAGTCCCGTATGCAAGAATGCTGACGCCACAACAAGGAAGCCTGCGTACTTAAGCTGTGCCTCATCCTGGAGAGCACCCGCAAGAGCCACACCCGCCCAGAGCGTCATCGGCAATCCCGGAAAGGAAAACACATCCCAGTCCCGGAACGCACCGATCTCAGGATTGGCCACAAAGCTGAAAACAAAAGAAAAAACGGTCGTAGTGAGCAGAAACAGATGAGTCGGTTGCTGTCGAAACGCTGTCCGGCCCAGAATCGTCATTACCAGGAGGGCTGCCGGGGCAATCAGGAGGAACTGGTTGAAAATATCCTGAAGGTGCTCAACCGACAACATCCGATAGTTTTGATGGAAGGATATCTCGCCTGTGACCGGAAGCAGATGCGTAATTTTTGAAGATGCCAGATAGTTGACCGGATCAAAACCAATGATGCCCAGGAGCAGAACGGAAACGACGGGGGACAATGTAAGTATCCCAATAAGACCCATCCCAGAACGGAGCCTCGAAAGATCCGGCTGAGCTGTCGACCTGTAGTGCGTCCACACAAGAAACAAGAGTGAGGGANCCAGGCTGAGCATCGCGAAATGCATAGCCATAAGCGCGCCCAGTGTGAGGGAAGGCAACAGGCATGAACGGCTTTCCTGAATCACCTCAACACCCAAAATCAAATAGAGGAGAATAAAAGGCATCAGGAGCGCATACGTCTCGATGTACCCGAAGAACAACTGCAATACCCCAGGAGTAATGAGAAACCCCAGAATCACCGTGCGTTCGGTACCGGACCTTCCCAGAACACGAGCAGCCGTAGGACAGAGACCGAAGTAAGCAGCGCCGCACGCCATACTATAGAGACGATACGAAACAATTGGACTCTCCCAGATTGACCCTCCCAAGCGGTGCAACTGCTTGACTGACCAATAGATCAGCGGTGCATTGACCCCTTCCCAGGAAGTTTCAGGGTCGAAATACTCGAGATCTCGAAGCAGAAGATACCCGTCTCCCAACAGGTGAATTGCAGACCTGAAGATCCCGAACAGCACAAGACTCAGGAGGCTTAGACCGATGGTGAACGAGCGAAACTCTGTCTTCGAGTTCCATGGGTTAATCCTGAAGTTGGATATCCACTCGATCGCCCGATCCCGGCTTCGCCGCCTCAGGATAAGTGCGCTTGCGACAAACGCGAGCATTACCCACCCGATCGAATAATATCTCAGCTGGTTTACACCCCATGCGCAAAGTGGGTCCCAAAACACGACCACTATGTGAAGCGCCAGAAATATCCCAACGGACACTAAAATTCGGTACGATCGATCCAAAATCACCTCCCATCGCTATACGCGTGTTATTCCTGAATCATATCACTCAGAACTGATGCCCGTCCGAGCCGGCTATCCAATCATGCTCTGCCGAAGATCGCCCAATTTGTCTCCCTGAGTTCTAACCTGACGCTTCCTATCATATACCACCCTGGGAAACGGCTTTGATCAAATATCTTCAGACATTCTTTTGGTCTTCAGCGGACCTACTTTACTTCTCCCTCACCCAGCCATATCCTGATCGCAGCGCCTTTGGAATAGCCTGGTTCCAGCTCGAGCACCTTCCTGAAACAGGATGCGGCCTCCTCCCCAGGGCTGCATAGGTGGCGCCCAGGCCATAGTATGCACCCGGGAAATCCGGCTTGTACCGAATGGCAGATCTCTAAGCAAAAGATATCCATCGCCCAGCAGGTGCACCGCCGATGGCCACGCAAGGAATGCTGCTCCGCCGCCGACCATCAGCAATGTGGTCAGCATCCCTATCCGCCGTTCCGAGCACCAGGAATCCGGCATACGTTCAACCAGTGAAATGACTCTCGTCCTTACAGGCCTCATCAATACGAGTACGATGAGGATACAGAACNGCAGAGTCGATTGGAGGAATGGTACCGCAGGGAATCGAATNCCCACGAGCTCACGCTTTCCCAGGNTGTTGCNACCACGTGAAGCCCTNAAAATAACGCCACCGCCAAACTGATTTTGGTCANCCTATCCAAAATCGCCTCATCANGGATTCGCTCGAAGCCANTGNCGGATCNTTGGCGCCTGGGGATCCCTTGGATTCAACCTAAGCATCTTCAAGAAGTGGGGTCTTGCCTGATCGGATCTGTTCGACATCACATATGCCGTTCCCAGATTGAAGTGTGCGTCAGCCAGATCCGGGCTCCTCCGAACAGCCTCTTTGAGATACTTCACTGCTTCATCATATTTTCGGAGACTGTGGTAGGCTGCACCGAGATTCATGTAGGCGAACCCATCTGCAAGTTCAGGGCTGATCGAGATGACCTGCTGAATACTCTCGATGGCCTTTTCATACCTTCCCAAGCTGTGATACGCCGCCCCTAGGTTGGAATAAGCCTCGCCATAGTCGGGTCTCAGATCTATCGCCCGCTTCAGGTGCTCGATCGCCTTTTCGTGCTCACCCATCCCGTGCAATGTGGCTCCCAGGTTGGATTGGGGGCCGGCCAGGTTTGGGTTCAACTCTATTGCCTTTAAGAGGTACCTCACCGCTTCTGAATGGTTCCCCAGACTGTGGTAAGCCGTGCCCAGATTGGCGTACGTATCGGGAAAATCCGGCTTCAGTTCTATCGCCTTTTTCAGAAAGGGCATTCCTTTCTCCTGCTGGTTCAGGTCACAGAACGAATTTCCTACTGAAATCCAGTGCCTGGGATTATCGGGATTTGCCTCCAGAGCATTCTGATAAGCCCGCAGCGATGCCACTGTCCTGCCTTCTAGACGATAGTATGTTCCCAGGGTCCCCCATCCATACGAGCGTGCATGTCGAGAGAGCGGACTTCTGCTCAACAGGCCCGCAAATCGAGCTTCAGCCAGCTTCACCGCCGAGTTGATTCCGATCCATAGCCCCGTATGCAAAACCGCGAACCCACAGATCGCCAGCGCAACGCGGCCCAGCATCCTCTNGTCCCCCAGTTCTGTAACCAATCGGTAAGCCACATAAAGCGACAGAGGTATCGCCGGCAGACTCATCACATCCCAGTCCCGGAACGCGCCAATCTCAGGGTTGGCCAGAAACCCGAGCAGCAGAGGGATCGCTGCAGCTAAAAACAAGAACACATGTGTCGGACTGCGGTCCCACGCACGCCATCGGAACAGTGCTAAACCCATAACGGCAGCAGGAGCTGCCAGGATATATAGATTTAGGAAATCCAGAAAGTGAAGAGGAGATAGCAATCTGTAGGGCTGATAAAAGTCAGGCTCTGCAAAAAGATTCAGGAAATGGCTTTTGCCAAGTGTGGTCAGGTAGGACCACACGTCGAACTTGATCATCCTGAAGCAAATGAGGCTGACCAGAGGGGTAGCCAGCATCGAAGACAGCTTCAGGAATCGGTCTCTCCACCCATTGCTCGCGACAACTCCTAGAACCACGAGAGAAGGGACAAGCCCAATCGAAAAGAAGTGCAGCGGAATCAGGACACCCAGAATTGCTGAGCTGACTACCACGGGCAACTTGCCTCGAACCACCTGGATCCCTGAGTACAGAAAGACAATCATTCCGGGGAGCAACAAGGCATAGTTCTCGACATAACCGCAGAACAGCTGGATGAATCCGCCAGTAACCAGCATGCCGAAAACCAGATATCGCTGTCTCCGGGTCTCACCCAGAACCCCTGATACGATTGGAGCTAAAACAAGGTACAGTGCGCCAGCCGTATAGCTCACTAATTGGTAAGTGCCTTCCGCAGAACCTCCCCAACCGTATTCATGGAATCGACCAACCAACCAGAAGGTGAGCGGCGCACGATCTGCGCGTTGGACCTCCTGCCATACCGACTTGTCAAGCTCTCTGAGATACAGATACCCGTCTCCCAGCAAATGAATTGACGAGTTCAGGGCAATAAAGAGTGAACATCCTGCGATCACAAGAAGGGTGCGAGGAACATATCTTAGTGGCGACGGACTCCACAGCCCCAACCGCTCTGTATTCTGACCAATTCGGTTGAGGAGCGACTCCCATACGGTATGGATCAACAGGAGCAGNCCCACTACCAGAAAAATCAGTTGGACCGGACCTGGGTAGGCGTAGAGAAGATCGGCCCCCCAGATGNNGTTTGGGTGCCACACTGCAGAGATGAGGTGCAGCCCAAGGAAGACAGTTGCAACAAGAGTTGTCTTGAGAATCACGGTATACGTAGCCCTATAGTAGCGTCTTCTAAAGTTTAGGTTTCGCGACCTTACTCTTTCATCCACGCCCTTATCGAGTCGGCCGCTGGATGTTCAGGATCCAGTTCAATCGCTCTGCTATAGTGCGGCTTCGCCTTATCCAACCGTCCCGTAGTATGGTATATACTACCCAGACTGAAATTGGCGTTCGCGTGTTGGGGATCAATCGACAGCGTCTTTCGATATTGGTCAGCCGCCAGATCGGCGTTTCCTAAACTGAAAGCGGCATTGCCCAAATTGTAGTGGGCCTGGGCAAAGTCGGGTTTAGCGACCAAAGCCTTTTCATAGGAAGAGATCGCTTCCTCAAACGCCCGTTTTTTCAAGTAGATATTGCCGGAATTGTAATAGGCCTCCGCAAATCCCGGATTGAGACGGACGGCGCTACCATACTGGTGTAGCGCCGAGTCCTCTGCCCCCTGCTCGAGATATAGATTCCCGAGGTTGTAGTAGGCCTCCGCAAAATCGGGTTTCAGTTCAATTGCACGCTTGTACCTTATGATTGCCTCACCTGGATCACCAAGCCGCAGGTATTCGTTGCCAAGCAGGTTGTAAACCAATGGGTCCACAGAACCCATATCCTCCGCCTTACCATACGCCAGAGTGGACATTTTGATCTGTCCTCCCTCCCGCAACAGGGCACCCAGCATCGCCCAGTAACGCGGATTCTCCGGATGGGCCTCAATGGCCTTCTGATAGGCCTCGATCGCCCCAAGTCTGTCGTTCTGCTTTCTTTCGAAAATACCTACCGTTTCCCAGCCGTATGCCAGAGCTGGAGCTGAAAGCCGTCCCTGTTCGAGCATCTCGGAAAATCGAGAAGCAGATCTCCCATCATCNGAATTCACTCCGATCCAGAAGCAGGTATGAAGCAGGGAAGCGCCGACAATCATGGTTGCCACGTGTTTGAGAGTGCGGCCGGATCCGAATTGTCTGCAAATCCAATGGGCCGCACAAATCGTCATAGGCAATGCCGGCACCGACATGGTATCCCAGTCTCGAAACGCCCCGATTTCCGGATTGAGCAACATGGTAAACAGAAGGGGAAACGCGGCAGCAGTCGCCAGAAATAGCTGTTGCGGATTGCGGCTCCAGTTATTTCGCCTCAGGCTCAGCAGCGTCATAACGGCGGCAGGTGCAGTCAACATCTGCTGGTTCGAAAAATTGAGCAGGTGCATCCCGGAAAACATCCTTTCCGGATGAAGTGCGTCCGGGGATGATAGCAGGGGAAGGAAGTGCACGCCCTTCGGTGTACCGATGTAAGAGATCGTGTCGAAGCCGATCAGAGCAAGAACAATGATGCTGCATAGCGGGGCCGCTGCCAATGCCGCCCAGGTACGCCAACGCTCACCGGCGACGGTCATCCAGCCCAGAACCAGAAGAGAAGGTCCCAGTGACCCAAGCGAAAAGTGTAAGGGAACGATACAACCCAGCACGCACGCAGGCACCCACAGCGGCAGGCGTCCTTGGAAACACCGACAACTACAGTATGCGAAAAGCAAGATCGCGGGCATCAGTGGTGCGTAGTTCTCAACATAGGCAAAGAACAACTGCACAAAACCACCCGTTAGGAGGAAACCCAAAACAACGAATCTCGAACGCCTGTCTTCCCCCATTATGCGGGCGGCAGGAACGCTCAGAAGGAGAAAAATCGCGCCGCTTGCAGAACTGTAGATCTGATAGGTTGTTTTCGCTGGCGCGCCCAGTGAATGGATACACCTCACCAACCAGAAGGACAGTGGCGCATTATCTACTCTGTCCCAATCCGCAAGGCTCCCAAGCTCCGTCAGATACAGCTGGCCGTCTCCAAGAAAAGGTGTCGAAACCTTGAAATAGAAGAACATCCCTGTGCCGAATACTACGAGACACAGGTAAGCTAGTGTGGGGCCATAGCGCATGGCAACCAGGCGATCCCAGATACCAACCAGCCAGTTGATCAGAAAAGTCCTTGATTGATGGAACAAAAGGATTGCGCTTGCAACNAGAAATATCGCTCGGGGTAGGGCATGGTAATAAGCGAGATGGTCCGCACCCCAAAAGGGAAAGGGCCTCCAGTAAGTTATCAGAACGTGGAGGCCTAGGAACCCGCCGGCGACTAGCGTTACTCTTCTCGAATCCACAGATGAACCCAAATCTTCACCTTTCTTTCAGAGATAGCTTCTTTGATCCAACCTAGAGCAGAATCCTTGGAAAGGACTTGACCCATCTGTCCTGGTGGTGCTGAATTCCATTTACATTGATATCCAGATCGATTGTGAGATGAAATGCCTCTTTCGTGCTCCTCAAATTGCACACAGCATCCACGGTAGTCTCGCCGTCCGCCCGTACGATTTTTCGGAGGNGTTTCCCGATCGCAGAAACATCGGAAGGATCCTGGTTGCTTGCCCATATCTCCAGATCCCTCACGTTCGTCACCTCCATATGGTCGCTCACACGCATAGTCCCAACGGTCAACGTTTTCAAACCGATTCTGTCACCCAGCAAATCCTCTACGACCTGCCAGACCGGTTCGTCGGGCGAAAGCCTGTACGGTTGAACATCGTTTTCGGATGGTGCAAATGTCACTTCGTCATGCCCATCCTTCACCGGTATTAGTGGCAGAACCAGACGAGAGGGATGGTTCTTGTTCCGAAATATCTGATTGACACCGCGATGAGGGGTTGGCCACAGGTTTGGGAAATCCGCGCTGGATATCGACAACCTGATCCGATGACCAGCCTCAAACCGCCAGGCCGTGCAATCCAGNTNGACCTCAAGTTCGTAGACCTCTCCATCTTCCAATGGTTCCGGATCAGAAAGTGAGTTTCTGCGGGTCGCATTCAAAACACCGCTGCAGACGAGCGCGCTGGACCCGTCCGGCGACACATCGCTCAGTCGACCAACAAACGCCATTGTTGGGGCTGTTGAACTCACGTGCAGAACCACTGTGGGTACACCCAGGATCTCCACGGGAACATCCAGAATATCGGTTGTGAAATTGGCGCTGTGTATCTCGTCTAAACGCTGATCGCCTGGAAGCCCGAAAGGCACGCCACCGGACCACAGTCCACCCCGGATACCTACAGTCGGTCTGTAATTGTAGGTTTCGAAGCCATCCTCGGACCGCGATCTCGATCCGATGAGTTTCCCTTCCGATGCCAGATAAAGGCGACGCTGACTGTTGTCCGGCACCGGGAATTCAACCTCCGTTCGCCAATACCCGGTTGTGTCCAGTCGAAATGGTTCGGGTCTGTCATAGCCTTGCATGTAAACACATACTGGAGGCTCGTCCATCACTCCATTCTCTTCACCCTTCAGCCAGTAGTCGCACCACTTCAGTACTTCTGCAATGTAGTCTACCCTTGGTCCGGGAATCGCCAAGTCAGGTTTTGTGTGATTCCACGGACCTATCCACACCTTTTTGGGAGCCTTCAGGTTTTCAAACGTACGAAGAGGTGGGTTCGGATACCCGTCTCGCCAGCCGCCAATCATGAACACCGAGCACTTGATGTCTTCATAACGGTCTCGAATACTCCCCGGTCGCCAGTAATCTCCATCCGTCTGATTGGACAGCCAGGTCAGCAGGTAGGGCACGTTGTTCTCGAGATGGTGTTCCCATATCTCTCCCCACTTCTCTCCACTGTATTCCGGATATGGCGGCATTGCATTCATGCCGATCATGGAGGCGCCATATGCACCCACATCATAATAACAACGCCAGCACCCGCCGCGGTAATGACAGTCATCGGTATACCGGTCGTCCGTGAAGTACATCGGGATAATCGTCGTAAGATGTTCGGGATGGTGCGCGGCAATCTGCACCGCCGTGAACCCGCCATACGAAGCACCGAACATAGCGGTCTTGCCGGTGCTCCACGGCTGTCTGGCGATCCACTCGATCGCTTCTACACAATCCTGTTGTTCCCTGGGAGTATACTCATCCGTATTGATGCCCTCGCTGCTTCCACTTCCTCTGCAATCTATCCGTGCGCCAATGAACCCATTCTGGGCGAATAGGTTGTGATAGCCGGAGTATGGGTGGGAATCATCTTTGCGATAGGGAATGTATTCCAGAATCAAGGGCAGCGAATTGCTTTCCCAGTCTTGGGAATCGGGGAGGTGCATATCCATCGCAATATGCACACCATCGGACATTGGGATCATCACATTCTTAATGAATCTGACGCCATCTTTCGGTGGAAACTCGATAGGCATTTCCGTCATCTCCTCNAGAATCTTCTTCACACCTGGGCAATCATTCACCGGCCTACAAGACGTGGCGATCTAAGGGTTTGTAATCACTCTTCAAGGGATCCCACCGCTTACCACAGATCTCACTCATAACAACCCACTCGCCAGCTGTCAGGTTCCCCTGGTGATGATACAGGAACCGCTTCAAACCTGCCGCTTCGGCATTCTCCAGAAGCAGCCTCATATGCCCTGCACTCATGGGATCACCATCGTGAGGCGAACGACCGGCCTCCAGCCAGGGCACAATACGATCGTGATCATCCACAACGGCAAGCGCTCTACGGGTCTCATCTTGGGCTACCTGCTCGAAAAATTCGGGAGTCAGTGCACATTCCAGATCGGCTCTACACTTGACCCCTGGCAACCTCAGACCGAAGATCGCTTCAACCACGCGGAGCGCGTCACCCTCGCTCAGACCATTGTTCCACGCAAGCAATGTCTCCACATAGCGGTAAATGGTACCGACCATTCCATCGAAGCCACGGTGCCAGAAATAGTGCTTAGGAAGAAGCACATCCAAAATGCCTGCAAGTTTCTCGAAGTCATATCCGCACAAAGGTGCAAATGCAGCCGATCTGGGACCTACTCCCAGTTTGATTGGCCGAGACATGGCAGAACCCACGGCGTCCCGAACACCCTGGAAGTATCCAGTGAGCGACTCAACTCGAAACCGGAACCAGGCGGTCAGGTCCGGGTCACTCCCGAGCAGTTGCGTGGCGCCAAGGAAACCACCCGCAGCGTAGAGATTTACACGAGATGGAGTAAGTGAATGTAGACACTTGTAAAGGCGGTCCTTCGCTGCGAACAGGTCCGAATAGTCATATCCCAGAGACTTGCACAATGGTGAAACAGATTCAGGGAGGTCGTTGAATATGTAGGATCGATGCCCCATATGGTTGGGGTCGATCTCGTACCCCCATTCAGGACCATCCATGATGCCGCCATCAACTCCGGGGAATTGCTCGAAGGTATCCACCATTCGTGCACATATTGCTGCTCTCGTCTTTTCATCCGCCAGATGATGTCCGTCACCACCAGGTCCCATACCGGTCTGCGGCTGAAAGATCCATACGGACCACCCCAGGTTCTTTGCAGCCGCGAAGGTCTTCTCCAGAAGAGCACGTCGGCCCTTCGGGACTGGCACCGTGTCAGGAGGGGTAACGCCGAATCGTCGGTACACCTCGGGATTCGGCTCATATGTGGGAACCGGCTCGGATCCCTTCTCCCTGGGCCTGACGCCCGGCATCAGGTCGGCCGCGTTGAAAACAGGGGGTCCCATCACTAGACCATCGACCCCACCCTCTGCCCAGGCGGAGAAAAGCCGTTCGTGATTCTCCATCACGCTCTCGAGATCCCGCATCACGTCCATCCACAGCTTCAAACCAGACCTCCCCGGAGAGTATTTCGCGTAAGTACTTCAATATCCTAAGGCTAAGTAAATCTGATGTGAACCGGGACGCAAGCCTTTTCCACGTATTCTCCATGCAAAAAAGATCCGGATTTCCTTATGGACACGATGCGTCGTGCTCCCTGCCACACAGTGCCCCTCAAGGTCGCCTGGGACAATCACCCACTTTGAGGGATAAAGAATTGATGGCACTTTTATATGAGACTATATTGTGACCTGATCCAGTTTCTTTACACTTGCCAAACAAAGAGTCCATCGATGCCGGACAACTATCCCTTCACAAAGCTTGTCCGCTCTCTCCCGTCCACTGTTCCCTTCGTGGGTCCGGAAACACTGGAGAGGCACAGGGGCCGGACATTCAGGGCTCGCATTGGTGCCAACGAATCCGCCTTCGGCATCTCCCCATTGGCTCAAAAAGCCATGTCGGAAGCCATATCTCGGATTTCCTGGTACAATGACCCGGACAACTTCGACATCAGGAACGGTATTGCAGACCATCTTGGAATCCCGCCGGAGAATGTGGGCATTGGTGCCGGCATCGACGATCTCCTAGGACTGGTTGTCCGCATCTTCATCGAGCAAGGGGAGCACATTGTCACTACGCTGGGTGCGTATCCCACCTTTCATTACCACCTTGCCGGATTCGGGCACCAGGCGCAAACCGTTCCGTACCGTGACGGTCGAAACGACCTACAGGCCCTCAGCGACCTCGCAAACAGGACATCCGCCAGGATGGTATACCTGTCCAATCCGGACAATCCTGCGGGTACATGGCACACAGCCACAGAAATCGAATCCTTCGTCTCTTCGCTTCCGTCGGACTGCATATTCNTTCTGGACGAGGCCTACATTGAGTTCGCTCCCGAGGATGCCGCGCCCCTCATTCTGCCAATACTGCCCTGTACGATTCGAATGCGCACCTTTTCCAAGATATATGGGATGGCTGGCGCCAGAATAGGATATACAATTGCAGATTCTGAAATCATCTCATCCTTCGAAAAGGTCCGAAACCACTTCGGTGTAAACGGTCTTGCACAGATCGGCGCACTTGCGGCCCTGAGCGATCGAGCATTTGTGAATCGTGTGATCACCTCAGTGGAGGAAGGCCGTGCAGAATACACCGCCCTTGGTGAAGAGCTCGGACTTCCAACACTGCCGTCGGCCACCAATTTCGTCACATTCGATGCTGGGGACGTGCAGAGGGCTGCCGGCATTTTGGGTGCCCTGCAGGATCTTGACGTGTTTGTGAGAAAACCGGGAGTTCCTCCTTTGGACCGCTGCTTCAGGGTAACAGTAGGGACGGAGGAGGAGAGGGCATTTTTTTCTGAAGCACTGCGGCAAATTGTGATATCACACTAGTTTCCTGGCCTCTCCACGTGCGGATTCACTTATATGTCGGCTTTAAGGAAGGGTATCCATTACCAGCCTCTCCACCCGATACACCTCTTAGGGTCTCCTTGAACGTCTTGTATGATGTTATCGTAATTGGCGCCGGTGGCAGTGGTCTCGCGGCCGCCGTGAGCGCATCCCAGAACGGTGCAACTGTGCTGCTTCTGGAGAAACAGGGCCAGCTTGGAGGGTCCACAGGGATTGCTGTAGGCTCCTTTACGGCAAACCGCACACGACCTCAGGCCGACGCATCGATTNGGGACAGCCNGGATGACCATGTAGAAGACGCTAGAAAATTCGCTCCATCGAACATCGAGTCAAGGAACGTCAACTCACTCAGACGCTTTTTCTTGAGTCACACCGCAGACTCCCTCCACTGGTTGATGGACATGGGCGTCCGCTTCCAGGGACCCAACCCGGAACCGCCGAACCGGGTACCGAGAATGCACAACGTCGTCCCCGGTGCCAAAGCCTACATCGCAGCCCTTCAGGCCCGGCTCCTCAAGTATGGGGGTATCATCCTGTGCGAGGCACACGTAACCTCACTCGATTCTCATGACGGAAGCGTGAGTGGCGTAACCGCCAATGTATCCGGGACACTAAAAACTTTCCGGGCAAGGAAAGGCGTGATTCTGGCAGCAGGTGACTACGCCAACTCACCTGAGCTCATCGCCCGGTTCAAAGGCCATAAGTTCTCCAGCGTAGAAGGCATTAATGTAAATGCAACCGGAGACGGCCACTTGCTTGCCGAGGAAGCCGGTGCACAGCTTGTCAATATGGATGTTACCTACGGCCCCGAGCTCCGCTTTATCCCTTCGGCCGGAAAGACCTTTCAGCAACTCCTGCCCTCGCGTGGTCCAGTAGCTGCCCTTGTGGGCAAGCTTCTCCCAATCGTACCCGCTTTCATACTTTCGATGGCAATTCGCAGACTTCTCGTAACCTGGCAGCACCCGGAAGATGCCCTTTTCGAGGACGGAGCAATCCTTGTCAACAGGAACGGACAGAGGTTCTGTGACGAAACCGCCTCGCCCGAAAGGGAAATCGCGGTTGNCACTCAGCCTGAGAAGTCCTGCTATATCCTGTTGGACGACCGATTGATCCAGCGTTACAGCCAGTGGCCACATTTCATATCAACAGCGCCAAGAATCGCCTATGCTTATGTTCGAGACTACTTGAAACTCAGGCCGGACATTGCCGTCTCCGGATCTCTCGCCCACATTGCGAGCAGCCGCGGGTTACTGGAATCCGAGCTTCGGCGAACCGTCGAAGAGACGAACAGCCAATCATCTCGTCATGACCTGACCGTGGACAACTGGGCGCTCCTGGGCCCAGCAAAGGCCTACTTTACCACAACGGAGGGTGGCGCCGCGATCACCGAGCAGTTCCAGGTTCTGGACCAATCCGACAACCCCATTCCCGGACTCTATGCCGTTGGACAAAATGGCATAGGCGGGCAAATCCTCTGGGGTCACGGGTTACACATTGCATGGGCCATAACAAGTGGTCGTCTTGCCGGAAAATTTGTCGCAAGTCAGAGAGCCCTCGATTAACGGGCTGCAGAGTCCTTTTCATTTTGTCAGTGGACCTTGACGTATTATCGTGTAGAATACCATCTGGTACATTGCTGCGACTGTCGTCATGTTGAGACCAGCGATCCTAACCCTCAAGGTGGCAGCATCTGCAGGAACTGTAGTGGACAACCGACCGAAAGGGCTTCGCATGCAAATCGCCAAGAACAAAGTTGTGGTCATGGAATACACGCTTACAGGATCCGACGGCACGGTTCTCGACACATCCGACGGTCAGGAACCGTTGGCATACATCCAGGGCATAGGAAGCATCATTCCGGGCTTGGAAGTGGCCTTGGAAGGGAAGACCGCCGGATACCAGCGTCAGGTCACAGTGCAGCCGGAGAACGCTTATGGCGTCAGGGATGATTCCCTGATGCAGACAATTTCGCGTGAACAATTCGAAGGGGTGGACGACCTNGAGGTCGGCATGCAGTTCGAAGCAAAAGANGACGAGGGTGAGCAGATCGTAACCGTGGTCAAGTTAGAGGACGAGACGGTAACCGTAGACGGAAACCACCCATTGGCAGGAGAAATCCTGAACTTCAACGTGAACGTAGTGGACGTACGTGATGCGACACCGGAAGAACTCGAGCATGGCCACGTCCACGGACTTGGCGGACACCATCATTAATCCTTAGAACGTGCAATGATATCAGATCGATTTCCNACCTATAAGGAGCATGCACCAACCGTACCTGTATGGTGTGCCACACCGCGAACTGGCGGGTGCATTCACAGATTCTTCGACACCTCCCCTTTCAGCCCCTCAGGCCGTTACCTCGCCCTCACACGGCTCCCCTATGAAGACCGTGTGCCATCTCCCGGCGATCAGGCCGAAGTAGTCCTTGTGGACCTCCACGAGGGAACCGAGAAGGTGGTCGCACGGAGCTCGGGGTGGGACACCCAGTTGGGCGCCCAGACACAGTGGGGTGTGGACGATTCTCAACTCTTTTACAACGATCTGGATACCGTCAACTGGATACCCTTCGGAGTTAAACTAAATCCTGAGACGGGTGAGCGTAAAGACCTTGAAGGCACGGTCTACATGGTATCGCCCGATGGTCGGCTGGCAGCCAGCCCCTCATTCCTGAAAATGGNAATCACCCAGTTGGGATACGGTGTCATCACGCCACCGGACCAGGTTGCGCCGAATCATTGGGCATCCGAAGACGACGGCATTTTTGTCACCGATACCGACACGGGTCAGACTGAGCTTCTGGTCTCCTTGCTCCGGATCGTTGAATCTGCCGAACCCTCCATCGACCCTGAGGCCTACAGGGAGGGCGATTTCTACGGGTTCCACGTCAAGTGGAACTGCCGCGGCGATCGTCTCATGTTTGTTCTGCGCTGGGTGCCCCGCAACGGCGGCAAGATGAGGCACGATCTCATCACCCTGAATGCCGACGGCACAGACATTTGTGTGGCCATTCCGGATACGGTATGGGGCAAGGGAGGGCACCATCCCAACTGGTCTCCAGATGGAGATAGCGTCACCATAAATCTCAAGCTGGACGGCCAGACGCTCAGACTGGCCAGCACGGACCACGTCGGGAATAATCTTTCGCCAATGACGGAGGCGGTCCTGGGTTCGGGCCATCCAACCCTTCACCCGAACGGCAGGAATGTGCTCACCGATGTCTATCTACACGAAGGTCTGGCTTATGGCGACGGCACCACGCCGATTCGCTGGATCGACATCGAAGAGGGCCGCGAGGAAACCCTTGTCCGGATCAACAACAATCCGCCATTCCCAGGACCCAGGAAGGAACTTCGAATCGATCCTCATCCTGCGTGGGACAGATCCTTCAGGTGGATCGCCTTCAACGGATGTGAGAACGGATTGCGTCGTGTGTATGTTGCCGATCTAAGCCCCAAACTCACGGGATAGTCGAGCTCTGAATGTGCAGGAAACAAGATGAATATTATTGATCAGGCCATTGAAGAGTACTGCCAGGGTATCTTGAGCATCAGCCGTGACAGACATGGTATCCGTATGCGAAGGATGACGCCGGCTCAGTACGATTACTACGACCGGACCCCTGGTTGGGACATTCGATCCAGGTGCAACGCAGGATCCTCAATAGTCCTGAATACGGACTCGCCATTCCTGAACATGAGTTTGGAGTTTCTGCCGGGTGCCAGAACCTATTTTGGTCTGGACATAGAAATTGACGGAATCCTCTCACATTGTATTCGGGTGGAAAAGGCTAAAGGAAAATACGAGAAGAGATTGTTCGAGTTCAATGAGGCCAGGGAGCGAACAGTCCGAATCTACCTGTCACCCAACATAGAGATTCGGATCCTCAAACTCGAACTTAGGTCTGATTCCAGGGTCTGGCCTGTTGAAACATCGTCCTGCAACATCCTTTGCCTCGGGGATTCCATCACCCAGGGCATGGATGCACATAGCCCTGTTTCTACCTATCCGGTTCAACTGGCTAGAATGATGGATGCCAATCTGCTCAACCAGGGCGTGGGTGGACACATTTTTGATGTGGATTCCCTAGACCCCGACCTAGCGTTCAGTCCGGATCTTATCACCGTCGCCTACGGCACGAACGATTGGGGCTGTGAAATAGGCCTCGAGGGCATTCGTCAATCGGCAGAGACCTATCTGACGAAGCTCAGGGACATCTTTCCCCTGCCCACGCGTATCGCGGTCCTTAGTCCAATATGGCGCGAGGCCGGGCACGAACTTCGTGGCGGTGTGGATCTTCCCACATTTTCCCGCACGATCCTTGATATCGCCCAGCAAATCGAAGGCGTTGATGCCATCGACGGACTGGAGTTGGTACCGAATCAACCCTGGTATCTGGAAGACGGAATCCACCCGAATGACCATGGGTTCCTTCACTATTCCTTGAATCTTCAAAGACTGCTGTCAGCTGGCTGAATCGTCGTTGCCGGCGCTCGGCATCATAGGAGAAATTCATGGCAGACGTTAACTCCCTAGACCTGTTTCGTTTGGACGATCATGTCGTACTGATCACCGGAGGCACCAAGGGACTAGGTCGAGAGATGGCGCTCGCCTTTTCGGAGGCTGGCGCCACCTCCGTAATTTGCTCACGCTCGCAGACGGATTGCGAATCGGTAGCCGAAGATATCACCAACAGGACCGGCAACACTTGTTCAGGAATTGTCTCAGATGTCACGAACGAGTCGGCCGTAGANGTGTTATTCCAAAACGTGATCGACGAATGTGGTAAACTCGACGTGCTCGTAAACAGCGCGGGGATGAATATTCGCCACCCTGTGGAAGAATTCCCGCTGGATGAATTTCGACAGATNGTCGATGTGAATCTTACCGGCACCTGGCTTTGCTGCCGCGCAGCAGGGCGAATCCTCAAACCTCAGGGCAGCGGATCTGTAATAAACATCGGGTCAACCCTAGGGGCTGTCGGGTTGGCAGAACGATCCGCGTACTGTTCATCCAAGGCGGCCATCGCCGGCCTTACCAGAACCCTCGCTCTGGAATGGGCACCCTACGGTGTCCGCTGCAACGCCCTCTGTCCAGGGCCCTTTCTCACCGAGATCAACCAGCCTCTGCTGAAAACGCCGGAGAAAGTGGCGTCTCTGCTCAGCCAGACTGCCTTCAATCGCTGGGGCGAAATGCACGAGATCAGAGGTGCAGCACTGTTCCTGGCAAGTCCTGCTTCAACCTATGTAACGGGATCATCCCTCTTCGTGGACGGTGGCTGGACAGCACAATGAAAGTTAGAGACCTTATTATGAATANATATTCAGTNCTTCTCATTCTGACGATAATGATCGGAACCGCAAGTGCCGGACAGAATCCCCCATTCTATCAGGACAAGGTGAATATGCTCACNTATATAGACGCCCAAGGGACCAGCAACCCGATCGAAAAGGCTGAGGACTGGCCCAAACGTCGAACCCACATCCTCGAAAATATGCAACTGGTAATGGGCGAATTGCCCGATCGATCGAATCTGCCACCTCTGGATATCCAGATTATTGAGACCAAGACACTGGATGGCGTACGTCTGCAGAAAGTCACATATCTCTCCGAACCCGGTGATCGTGTGCCTGCCTATCTTTTGATGNCAGACGAACTTGAAGGAAAAGCACCGGCAATGTTGTGTCTCCACCAAACCACAAAAATCGGAAAAGGTGAACCGGCCGGACTCGGTGGCTTACCCAATCTGCGCTACGCTCTGGAGTTGGCCCAAAGGGGATATGTAACGCTTGCACCGGACTATCCGAACTTCGGCGACTACTCCTTCAATCCCTACGAGAATGGCTATGTGAGCACGACAATGAAAGGGATCTGGAACCACATGCGTGCCGTGGACCTGCTCCAATCACTGCCGCAGGTGGATGCTGAACGTGTTGGGAGCATAGGTCATTCACTGGGCGGTCACAACACCATGTATGTAGCTGTATTCGACGAAAGGCTCAAAGTACTTGTGTCCAGTTGCGGCTTCAATTCATTCTTCAAATATTTCGGAGGTGATATTGGGGGGNGGAGTCACAAGGGTTACATGCCCCGGATCTTCCAAGTCTACAAGAAGGACCCGAGTCAAATGCCCTTCGATTTNACCGANGTCGTATCCGCCCTTGCGCCAAGGCACTTCTTCGTNAACGCTCCTCTTGGCGACGANAACTTCGAGGTCTCTGGTGTTANGGACTGCATATACGCTGCNAATCCGGTTTACGACCTGCTTGGGGTGGGTGACAACCTCAAGGCCGTCTATCCGGATGCACAGCACGACTTTCCCCCCGAAATCCGCCGACAGGCCTATGAATTCATCGACGGTGTATTCAAAAAGTAACTCAGAATTTATGAATGGGAAATCCTATGAAAACCTGGACCTTTGCACATGTATCTGACATCCACGTGGGTACACCCCGGTCTTTCCGATTCCAACCCGCCTGGAACGAAAACTGGCAGACAGCGCGTCAACAGATCATAGACATGGAACCCGAGCTCCTGATCGTCGGGGGCGACCTCACGCGAGACGGTTCAACTCACCGGTACGAGTTGGAACAGGTCAAAAAGGATCTCGACAGCCTGCCCTTTCCCTATCACGTGATTCCCGGCAATCACGATGTAGGGAACAAGTACCAACCCGACAACAGCACAGCCATCAAGCAAGCGGCGGTCGACCAGTTCGCCGACATTTTCGGGTCGGACAACTTCGCATTCNCGCACAAGAATGTCAGATTCACTGGATTCAATGCCCTCCCGGCGGGGTCGGGCCTGCCCGCGGAAGACGACATGTGGAACTGGCTCGAGGCTCAGGTGGACCAACCTCGTTCGGCACATTACGTGTGGTTCCTCCACCCTGCACTCTTTGTGCAGGATCCCTCCGAGCCAAACTGGGACATTGAAGAAAATCGTCTGGAATGGATATTCGGAATTGATGACCCGCACAGAACAAGAATGCTAGACATCATCCGTAAGACCGATCCGGATCTGGTCACCACTTCCCACATCCACTGTCGCAGAAGAATCACTGTCGACAACATTACCTTTCAATACTCATCAGCCGTCGCATTCCCGCAAAAGGTACCCGGATGGGATGATGGAGACGCTACCTTGGGTTTCCTCAAATGCGAAGTCACCGATGAAGGTATCCAACCGGCATTCGTACCGCTTTCAAAAGTATCGGACAAGGAAGGATATGGGCCGGGTGGCAGCCCGAGCTTTGAGGAAAGGGATTACTCCATTTCCTGGGAAAAACCATCTATAAAGGATATGGGTTTCTAAACGCAGACCTCGCGTCACGCCTTGCCGAAGAAAACCTGCACACTTAAGAGAAATGAATCTATGAGCGAACTTGCATTGCACGGAGGATCTCCTGTCCGTACAGATCCGCCTCCTCAATGGCCATTGCATGACGACAGGGAAGTCGAAGCAGTTACCCGCGTAGCGAAAAGTGGCAAGTGGCAGTATGGCTTGGGCAAGGAAGGGACCGAACTGGAAGAGCAATTCGCAGAGTGGATTGGTTCAGACTACGCCATCTCCACGATCAACGGTACCGAAACGATGACCCTCTCCCTGAAAGCTGCGGGTGTCGGTCCGGGGGACGAAGTCATTATGCCCACGACCACCTTCATCGCGTGCCCACTTTCGGTCTTGCTGGCCGGAGCCGTCGTCATACCTGTCGATATCGACCCTTCGAATCTTTCGATCGATCCCGCGGCTGTGGAAGCAGCGCTTACACCCCAGACCAAAGCCATTATGCCTGTGCATCTTGCAGGCATTCCTGCAGATCTCGATACGATCATTGACATAGCTGACCGCCACGAACTCATCGTCCTCGAGGACACTGCACAGGCCCAAGGCTCTGAGTGGAAGGGAAAGAAGGTCGGTACAATAGGACATTTCGGTTCTTACAGCTTTCAAACAGCAAANACTATGGTCTCAGGAGACGGCGGNATCATTACCACAAACGACAAGTCCCTCAACGACCTGTGCAGATCCTATCGCCAGTTCGGACTACCTCAAAAAGACGGCGACCATGCCTGTGGTGTGGCAGGGGGGAACTACCGAATCAGCGAATTCGTAGCAGCCGTCCTAAAGGTCCAGCTCTCGAGGGTGGATGAGTTGATAGACCGGCGGACCGAAAACGCTCGGACCCTCACCCGAAAACTCGGCGATGTCCCCGGTCTACACCCCTTCACCTTGGACGAGCGCATCACGAGATGCAGTTACTTGAGCTACAGCATTCGGTACGAATCCGAAGAATTGGAAGGTGTCCACAGGGATACGTTTCTCAAAGCCCTGGCGACCGAAGGCATCTCGATGAGAACGGGTTACACCACACTGGTACACGAGATGCCTCTGTGCAATGGTGAGAACCTGCGCCCGGAGGATCTGAAGCGATTCAGTGGCCGGAATATCGACGCGGCTACAAATGGTCATTTCNCGAATGCCGAGCACGCCCGGGACAACACCACCATCTGGGCGGTCCAGAACTGGCTCCTCGGAGACATGGACGTCACTGAGGATGTTGTTCGGGCAGTCTATAAAGTTGTGGAAAACATTGGTTCGCTGAAGTCATAATGCCATTTTACCACCATGAATCAGCACCGGAGTTTGATGTGCCCATCCCACCATTGAACGGAGCATCCCATTCAACGGCCGTAATGCCGAGGTTACCTGGTTTCACCCCAAGGTGGGATTCATTCCTGGTGCTGATCCTGGCCAGGCACCGTAGCCGTAATGTGCTGCCGGTCCATCACAGGATCGGACGTATTTGGTCAGGTCCACGAATCCGTCTCCACCGATCTCGGTAAATCCTGGAGTGAACCTGAGCCCATCCATTCACTGGGTCGACACGATCTCGAATCACCTAGCTAGGAAGAGGACGTGTGTGATTTTGTGCCCGACGGGCACTTGAAGTCCAATTGGCTCCTCGGCATTGGTCGCAACGTTTACTACGAAGACGGTGTTCTTGCAAATCCCCAGAGAAAGCGTTACCCGGTATATGTGGTTCGCCAACCAGACGGGCCCTAATCGGCCGTCCATAAACTCGAATGGAACGATCCAAGGATGACGGAGATCTACACGAGTGGCTGTGCACAACGCGGTGTGCTCGGTTCCGGCGACATCATTCTACCTTGTTCCTGGGGGACCGGAGGGTCGAGCCGACCGTGCCCTAGGCTCCTTACGCTGCATTTTTAATGGTGAAACGATGTCTGTTGTGGAATCAGGGAATGAACTGCGAAATACTACCGGAAGAGGGTTGGAAGGAAGACACATTGCTGGCCAGAGTTCGCTTGACGCATCCCAATTACGTACTTTCCTAGAAGGAATACCTGTAGTATTTGAGTAAGCAATTACAGAATGGGCCTGTCACTGGAATGGTTGTTCTCCAACCATAAAACCTGGGAGAATCAAAATGTTGCAACCTGAGCTTGTTTCATTAGAACCGTGGGCACCCCACCCCACTGCTGCGCCGCTCACGGAAAGAAGTGGCGATACGCTGGCCATTGCAGCGAACGGGACCAGAACGTGTGTTGGTGGTTGGCAGGCAGAATTCGATGGCACACGCCCTCGCAAGGCTTACCGAATCACGTGGGAAGTCAGGTTCCAGGACCTCGACTACGAGCGAGATTCCCTCCGATGCAAGGCGTTCTGGGGTGAAATGTCTCCCGACGACGCGACAGTGAGAAGTAACGACATTCCCGCGTGGGACTACTTGATCCCGCAGCGCATTGCCGAAGACAAGCTGCGTTTCACTCGCGTACTGCTGGCACCAAAGGGCGCCAAGCAGCTCACCTTGCGTTGCTCATTCCGGTGGTCTACCAAAGGAGAGTCATTGTGGCAGATGCCGACGGTCGAACAGGTTGACAAACCAGATTCTCACAGACCCGTGAAGGTCGCTGTTGTCACCGGGAAAGCGGACGCACGAAGGGGCCTGATTTCAACGNTACAAGACAACATCGATTACTATGTACCACTTGTGGAAGCGGCCTGTGAGACCGGAGTGGATCTTGTCGTGTTACCCGAAATCGCACTTCAGTGGCAGGTACAGGGAAGCCCAATCGATCTGGCGGTCGATCTCCCCGGCGTCGAAACGGAGATATTTGCCGAGATCGCCCGGAAACACAGCAATTTCATACTCCTCGGACTCATTGAACGGGATGGGGATGCCGTACACAACACCGCAGCCCTCCTTGGACCCGATGGTGAGGTGGAGGGCCGATNCCACAAAGTNCACCTTGCCGTTGGGGGAGAAAGCGAGTCCGGCATTTTGCCGGGCAATGGTTTCCCAATGTTCGACACCGTGATCGGACGAATCGGGTGCAACATCTGCATGGATAGTTCCGCAGCCGAATCTTCCAGAATGGTCGGCCTCAGTGGGGCGGACTTCCTTCTCCTTCCCATCATGGGCGATCATCGCGCGAGCCTCTGGAGCCCGGGATCGCCACTGTTCAGCGAAGATCGGTGGAAGGCCATCATGCGGACGAGGGCTATGGACAACCAGCTTTGCATGGTCGTCGCCCGAAACTACGGTCCCGGGAGTTGCATCATCGACCGAAAAGGCGAGATCCTGGCCTGGAACGAAGGAGATCGCGATCACATCATAGCCACCATCGAGCTGGAGGACGGCTACCGGACGTGGAACAGCGGATGTTTTCGTGAAGTAAACTGGATGCAGCGACGTCCCCATATCTACGAATCCTACGTCGATGAGGAGAACAAAGGCTCTCTGCTTTCCGGCGTGTATTGATCGCTGCAGATTTCGGAATAAGAACGAAGCCAGGAGGAATGTATACCTCCTGGCTTCGTGTCCTTTAGGCAAGAACCGTGTCGCCACAGGATCTGGATCGAGGTGTCGACCAAAGTGTTCCTAGGTGGACGGGCTTGCCCGCAGTAGCTGCCTGGCAGCGAGGGTAGGAGGACCCGCGTACGACAATCACCTGAAATGAAATAACAGAACACCCGCAGCAACAGCCACATTTAGGGAGTTCACTCCTGTTGAAATCGGAATGGTAACCGACTGCTGCGCAAGCGCCCGGATCTCAGAATCCACGCCAAAAGTCTCATTCCCCATCAGAAATGCCAGCCTGCTATCGGCAACCACCTCCCGGTAGGAGGTGCCCTCCAGATCTGCACATAGAACTTGTACGCCGGCATCCCTCAGCTCGCCAAGGAGTATCGCTAGGTCGACACTCCTGAACGTCGGCATTCTGAAGATAGATCCCCTAGAGGCTCGCACGACCTTCGGGTTGTAAAGCTCTACCGACCCGCCGGACAGAAACACCCCACCCGCGCCGGCCGCTTCCGCGGTTCGCTGCATCAATCCCAGATTGTTTGGATCTCGCAATTGGTCCAGTAGAAGCAGGGGTGCTTCTCCCTTGAGTACGGTGTCCCGGTCCCAGTCGGCGGTTCGAACCACACCCAGCACACCTTCAGGATTCTCGTACTCACCCATGTGTTTGAGGGCGCGACGGTCCGTCTGCTGAATAGGGATTTTCATATCTGCCGCCTTCGAAACCATCTCCTGCAGACGAATGTCTCCCCTGATCGCCTCACGGTCAAAAACCAGCTGATCGACAATAGCATCCGACTCGAGCGCCTCCTCGGCCAAACGGATGCCCTCGATCATGAATTTTCCCTCGGCCTCGCGACCCTTCCGATGCTTTAGTGAGAGAATTTTCTTTGCGTTTTTTACGGCCATAAACACGAAACGACACCTACCGGCAAAGAAACCACTGCCGATACCTGCCGTTCCCTCCTGGTTCCCTGAATTCAGCCCTCGTTGGGCTTCTAATCGTCCTGGTGGCTGATGGAATCTCGGAGCTCTTGCAGCTCCGTCCAGATCGCGCGCTCTCGCTTGGACATATTCAGAAAGTACAGCAGGATTGCTGCCCAAATAATCGAATATGCCGCTGCCATATAACCCAGAAACTGCATGATGATTCCTTCCTTCTTAGTAATGTCTGTGTTGATCTGTCCCTATGGCCCGGTAATCAGGAATATCCCATTTGTCCCAGCATAGTCTTCCGGTCCTTCACCTCCGCCTTCAACGACTCCAGTTCATCCTCCGCCTTCTCGAGGGAAACCCGCTTGAACAGGATGGCGAAAAACAGGATGAAAAAGGTAATCACACAAACATAGAATGCCGTCTTCATATCCGGCGGCAGTCCAACCTTGTCCGCTCGGATCACCTGAGGATGGTGACTGCGCCACAATTGGGTCGAGTAATGGATCAAGGGCGCATCCAGGAATCCTATGATTCCAAGGACAGCACGGAATTTGGCGCTTTGCAGCGACTCTTCACTATAGTTTTTCAGCATCAAATAGGCGACATAGATCAGCCACAGCACCAACGTCAACGTAAGCTGATAGTCCCACACCCACCAGGCGCCCCACGCAGGTTTCGCCCATAAGGGACCCGTAAACAGAACCAGCGTGCAAAACAGGACGCCGACCTCTGCCGAACAGAACGCCCAGATATCCCAACGCTTGTCACGCTTCCACAGATAGAGCACGCTGAAAATGAAGACCAGAAAGAAACCGGCATACATAGCGAAGGCGGAGGGCACGTGGAAGTAGAAGATCTTCTGTGCCAAACCCATATTCTTCTCGATACTGGCGTGTACCAAGGCCATGTAGGGCGCGATCAGCATCCCAATCAACGCCAAGCCGCCCAGTATCGAGGTCAACACATAAGGTCGCCTACCCATCCCACTCCTCCACCACATAATCGAATAGCAAAAGACCTGCAGTTGTGAAAAGCAGGGCGAAAGCGGCACCAAGCTTGAGCCATGCGCTTACTTCCGACAAGGGATCGCCTGCCAGGACAGCACGGAATGTCTCTACCGCTGCCAACAGTGCGGGGATTAGCACCGGTAGCGTAAGCATCGGCAGTAGGGCTTCCTTCAGTCGTGTATTGATAGACATCGCGGCAAACAGGGTTCCGACCGAGGCAAAACCGACTGTTCCCAGAAACAGCGGCAGAATCAGCTTGTGCAGGTGCTCCCAGACGGCGATGTTCAAGAAGATCGCCAGGAGTGGCAGGATTAGTGCCTCCATAAACATCATCGTGACGAAATTCGCCAGCATCTTGCCAAGAAAAACCGCACCTCTGTCTGCGGGCGAAAGGAGCAGGCCCATCAGGCAATCATTCTCACGTTCCATGGTGAATGATCTGGTCAGGCCAAGCAGCCCCGCAAAAGTCACCGAAATCCAGAAGATCCCGGGTGCTGCGCTCTGCATTATGGGAGAACCAGGTTTAAATGCGAAATTGAAGATCAGAAGGACAAGGAAAGCAAAGAACGCCATTGCGCTGAGCCGCTCTTTGGTCCTGAATTCCGTCTTAAGGTCCTTACAAAGGATCGCCCCGGCCTGGCTGAAAAAGGAAGGCATCAATTATTCCATTCCAGATCCAGGGAATTCCTGTCCATCGACATCTCAATTTCGGATAGCGGAAGCATAAATGCCCTCGAATTCATCTGGCGTCAAACCCGAACTATCCCCTTGATGCGTGACCCGACCTCGATTCAAAATTACGAACCGGTCCGATAGCGTCAGACCGCGCAACAGATCGTGGGTTACCATTACCACGGTTCGTCCGGCCTCTCTAAGGCCCATCAACAGATCACTCAGCAGGGTTCGCGCGGAGGCGTCAAGACCCGTGAAGGGTTCATCGAGAAGCAGAATCGCCGGATCGTGCAAAGTGGACCGCGCAATTGCCAGGCGCTGCTTCATGCCTCGCGAAAACCTACGAACCCGATCATCCTCTCGTCCTTCAAGCCCAACTGCCTTCAGCGAACTCTGAACCCGTACTTCAAGGTCGTGCAATCCGTACAGGCGGCCGTAAAATATCAAATTCTCGGCTGCTGTCAAATCCTCGTACAGGAGGGTTTGATGAGAAATCAGGCCAATGGAAGACCGCACCCTCTCCGGTTCCAACCGGGTATCGGCGCCCCGAATCAAGACCTTGCCCGATGTAGGTTTGCCCAGGGTGGCGATCAATCGGAGAAGTGTGCTCTTGCCTGCACCGTTGGGACCGAAAAGTGTTAGGGAACTACCCTCCCTGACCTCGAGGTCTACGCCTCGCAATGCCGTTAGATGCCCGAATCGTTTCGCGACACCTTCGAGTGCAACTGCCGGTACGGTCTCGTCCACGTCAGGTAACAGCCCAATCTCTATGCTTGGCGTGCAATGCCTGCAGCTGTCTCACTCCCCCAGTTCCTCCAGGTCGATCACCTCTGCCATCAATGCTTCACGGCGTGCTCGATAATCCTGCTCTCCGATCGCTCCATCTTCGTGTCGATCGTCCAGGTCCGCAATGTGCCGCAGCAATGCCTGTCTTCGCTCTTCAGAACTGGATCCATTTCTTCCATCACCATCACGCTTCGGGAGCTTTCGGTAGAACACGGCCAACAAACCGAATGCCACGGCCAGACCACCCAGAGTCCACTTCAGTGTATCTCTCGAGAGGTATTCCTCGAGATCAACTGAGGGAACACCCAGCCGAAGGATAATGTGCCCTCCCTTTTTGAGCGCGGCACCTCGGAACCGGCGGTAGTTTCGCTGCTGGAAGGCCACGTCGCCCAGATCCTGCAGCCCAGTCGCCTCGATTTCTGCATCGGGAGGCGTCATCATGACGTCAACCGAACTCGTCGGGTAGTTCACTCGCTGCTTATACCGACTGCCGTTGGCAAGCTTGTGGGTAAATATCATTTGACTGCCGCCTGGACGAACCGGTTCCGGACTAACCAGGATATCTCCATGGGCATGCAGCCCTTCCGCTCCCCCTGTGATACTCGTTACCCCTTCCGGAAGCGGGATCTCCAGGCCGTGACCGTGATCGCCACCCGTTCGAAAAGTCCTGGTGCTGCTGTTCCTCACAATGATAATCTGTGTGACCTCGCGACTGTTTCCGTCGATCACCAGGTGGTGCGAAATCACGGTTACCGAACTGTCGGAATCGCTGGTCTCATATACCGCAAGCTCCACCGGTTCGCCATGTGTATGCGCAACATTCTTCCTGTACGTGATCCCTCCATAGGATGCGGAGAGAATGTTGTGCGCATCGCCTTCGGCGTGTTCGACCTCGAAGGAGAACTCGCCGCCCGTATCCGTGGTATCTCTGATGACTTCCACAGACTCCCCACCATGCTGAATAAGACTGATCTGGCAGCCCGACTCCGTCCGATCGAACGTCTTGTTGACCACGCGTCCGCTGATTGTTTCAGAATATGAACCGCTGGGAATTGCCGGGATACTCAGGAAGGATAACAAACAGACTGTCCGTATGTAGAGATTCGTCATATCGCCTGGCCGCACTGAGGACAGAATCGTGCAGTTGCAGGTGCAGGAGAACTACAATTCGAGCAGGATTTCTTATTGTCTCTTTTCTTGCTAAGGGATCCTCTCAGGGCGGCGATCTCTTGTTCGATCTTGTCCTGGCTTGATTCCGCCCTTCCGTTGTTCTGATCAATTTCCTTCATCAACTCCACTGCCTGTGCCTGGTATCGTGATCTCGTGGCCTTATAATCATCCTCTTCCACCTTCCCCATTCGATAGTCGAAATCCAGCTCCTTTATCGAATCGTACAGAGATTCACGGGTCTCCAGAAGCTGGCGTTTTCGGCCCACTTTGCGGCTTTGGGTTTTTTCCTGACTTCCGAACAGCGGTCGAATTACGTAGATGACAACCACCGTGGACACAAGAATGAAAATAGCACTGATCACAGTTCCCTCTCCTTCAGTTCTGCTTCTATTCGGCTCAGATATGCGTCCTCGTCATCATCGGTCGCTTCAGGCTTCAGAACCACCGCTGCCCGCTGCTGGAGCCAACTCCGCATCACCAACCAGACAACCACTGACCCCATTGCCAGAACAAAGAATGGCATCACCCAGGCACTGATATTGAACCCCTTTACAGGTGGTGTATTGTAGACCTCCAGACCAAACTCATCTACAAACCCGGCGATGATCACTTCCTTGGCTTTGCCTTCACCAAGTTCCTTCCCAATTCGCGCTCTATACTTGTCGGCCCACCCGCAACTGCATTCGTCAAGCGGCCTCCTGGGACAGGTCCCACACAGGCAGGCCATTACCTTTGCCACATCCTTGACCTGCTTATCGGAGACCTCCGCAGCGACTTCGGCCTGAATGGGAGCAGCCAGTATCATGGCCAAGCACAACAAGCAAAGGGTCCGTTTCATGCGCTGATTTTGCCATCCATTTTCGCAGGAATTCCTGCGATCCGTCCGCGCCTGATCTTGTCCCTCTTGTCAGGCCACATGGCTACGATGGTACCCAGGGTCAGCACATACGCACCGATCCAGACCCAGGCCACAAGGGGATTTACGTATGCACGGAAGAACGCACTGCCGTCCTGATCCTGCCCCTCGTAAAGCACGTAGAGATCTTCTCTGACCGTGGATCGGATAGCCACTTCCGTGGTCCTTTGCTGATCCTGCCGTTTGTAATATACATGTTGTTCGGGATACATCGTACCCAGACGTTCGTCTCCTCTGTATACGCCCAGCTGCGTTTCGATGACCACGGTCAGGGGATTCTGAGATTCGGTGTATCCCTCGTACTCCAGACGATAGCCACCAACTTCCAGAGATTCACCGTACTTGAGAGAGGCCTCCACGTCCTGGTTGAATGCATTGCCTGTGAAGCCCACAAAAAGGAGCACCATGCCGAAGTGGACGATGTATCCGCCATATCGTCTGCGGTTTCTGCCCGTCAGATTCCACAGGGCAGTCAGATAGCCCTCACCCGAGCTGCTGCCCCGCGCCTTTGCTCCCCTGTGGAACTCGGAGGCGAGTGTACCCAGAACGAATCCGCACAAGACCAGTGAGATCAAGCCATACACATCGCGCACGCCGGCCAGGAAGAGCACTACTCCGCACAAAAGACCGAATACACTGGATCCGGTGAAATGCTTCCTGAGACTTTTTCCGGACGTCTTGCGCCATGCAAGCAGCGGCCCTACACCGGTCAAGAATAGAATCAGGAGACCGATCGGTGTCATCACCATATTGAAAAACGGTGCACTCACCGTTATCTTCGAGCCAGTAATCGCCTCAGATATTACAGGAAACATCGTTCCCCAGAATACTGCAAACGTTGCCACAAGGAAGAGCAGATTATTCAGGAGGAATCCGCCTTCACGTGACACTGGAGACTCATACTCATTCTTACTTTGCAGCAGGCTCAACCGGCTCCACAACAGGTAGGTGGAAAAAACCACAATAGCTACCACGAACCCACCGAACATAGGACCGATGGGTGACTGGGCAAACGCATGAACAGAGGAAACCACGCCGCTGCGTGTCAAGAATGTCCCATAGATGCACAAGGTGAAGGTCAGGATGATCAGTGCCATATTCCATACTTTCAGCATCCCTTTCTTTTCCTGGATGATCGCGGAATGAAGAAAGGCCGTTCCTGTAAGCCAAGGCAACAAAGCGGCGTTCTCAACCGGATCCCATCCCCAGTATCCCCCCCAACCCAGCACCACATATGCCCATTTACCTCCCAAAAGTTGACCCGTCCCAAGAAAAAACCACGAAAAAATGGTCCACCTTCTGGTTGTCCGGATCCACTCCTCATCCAGTTGACGGCTCAAAAGCGCGGCCATCGCAAATGCATAAGGAACGACGAAACCGACATATCCCAGATAGAGCATTGGAGGGTGGATGGCCATGGCAGGGTGAACAAGAAGTGGATTCATCCCCTGTCCATCTGCAGGCATAAACCCTAGTTTCTGAAAAGGATTCTCGTAGATGGCAATCAATGCCATGAAGAAAACCTGGGTCACCGACAGGATGGTTGTCGCGTAGGAAGCCAGGGGACCGCGGAATTGCCGCGCTTTGATTACCGCAAAGTAATTGAAGCCTGCAAGGGTGAACGCCCAGAGCAACAGCGAACCCTCCATACCGGACCAGAGTGCTGTAAACTTATAGGCAAACGGCAGATCACGGCTCGAGTGTGTAGCCACATAGTGGAGATCGAATCGGTCCGTGAGGAACATATACTCTAGGAGTCCGAATGCGATCACCATCATGCCGAACACGGCATACACGGCTCGCTCGGCACTCAAGGTCAAATCCAGTCGACCAAACTTTCCTGCCAGTATACTTGCGAGTAAGGCATAGGTAGATGTAACGAGTGTCAGCCAAATGAGGAAATTGCCAAGGTCAACCATCCATGCTCCTTTGTGGATCCTGAATCGGTTTTAGTAACTACCGCTCTCTTGCTGTCCGTGTGATTCCTTCATCTCATTGTAGCTCTGAGCCTCGTACTTGGATGGACATTTGGCCAGCAGTGTCTCAGCTTCGAAAACGCCGTCTGCCCCAGTCTTCCCTTCAAGCACCACGTCAGATTTGTCTCTGAAGGTATCCGGTACCACACCACTGTATCGCACAGACCGCTTTTCCGAAAAAGCCTCGGCGTTTTCCTCCAGCGGTTCCCAGATCTGGAACTGTATCTCTCTACCACCTTTTTTCTGTATGGATCCCGGCACAACTTTACCCGCCAACTTGATCCGCTTACCCACGAATTCGGTCTCTCGGGCCTCCAGCTCTGTTACAGTAAAATAGTACATTGCTGTCTGCTGAAAACCCGAAACGACTAGGTAGAGAAGACAGATCACGATAACTGAAAACCCCGCGACGAATTTCACCTTTTTTTGTGCCATTTTGCTTCCTCCTTGGTGCTTCTAACTACAATAGCATTCTCGAGGGCGAAGGGCTTCAAAACCCTCTAAGAAAGGGGGAACAAAGATAACCACAATAGACAGTTATCACAACCTTATTTGGCTCATTTTGCCTCGCAGACCAGCACTGTGGGCCTATCATCGATCCTGGTTAAAACGATGCTGGCGTGTGCGTCTCCCTCAAGCTTGAGTTTCGGTCTGAGCTGTTCGGGTGTCATGGGGAATCTTCTCTTTTTGATATCCAATCTGCCGACACCATTGTCTCTCACAAACGTCCGCAGTCTTTTCAAGCTGAACGAGAAAACATCCAGAATTCTGTATCGTGCCGCAAAGGGTGTTTCGTGGGCGACGTCCGAACTCAGATAAGCGACCTCCTCATCTAGCTTCCAGGCCCCCAACAGATGGGCAAGTTGGTCGATCAGATGGGCTCGGATAACGGCCCGATCCGGTTCGTACAGATAGGATCCAGGTTTCTTGACATCCACTGTACCGATATCGGTCAACGCCAGCGTCTCATCCTGAGGAAGAACTGTCGCACGTCTTGTGACCTGCGTTCTCAATTCACCGAACCAGAGCACAGCTTCTTTGCACGAACCTGAATCTGAAATGAATTCTGTCTCGCACTGCTCTGGGATCTCATCATATGAGATCCCAGGTGCCACCTTTACACCCAAATTAGGGGTGATGGCAAACAATCGGTCGAGATCGATCCGGGGTTGATAATCCGCCAGCCTGTGGAACCTTCGAGCTCCGGATCGCCTGCCGGGGTCCAGGAACAATGCATCGACCTCAGGTAACCAGTCCTCGGCCCGGGCAACGACAGCCCTGTGCCGACCGAACCGGCCGTAGGCCGCCACATTCCATCTGGTCATGCCGACCCGGCTGGGATCCCGATCGACGGAAATCACATCTCCAACCTGTGTCAGGCCGATGGCATCGCCGCCGATGCCACAACAAATATCCCCGATGACCCCAAAACCTTTGTATCGGCGAGATCGGTAACCAGCAATAGACTCCCCGGATGCCTGTTCCAACGCCTCTCTGTCGAATACCATCTCCTGAGCGCGAGAGAACTTGGCCAATCCTCGTTTCCTCTGTTCGTCCAGATTCAGTCCCGCTCTGCAAAACTCCGGAGGGTACCGCTTCCGCAAAGTCGCCAGCTTCGTCAGGTCATCACCCGAAGAATCAGATACCTCCGCCAGGAGAGCCCGTCCCTCTTGCGTAGAAAAGAACTTCAGTTCTTCAAGAGTCATTCGACCGTCTGTCCCAATTTGAGCTGGACTTCGTTGAATATTTTAACAATAATTGTGCCAAGAGCGAAGGCCCTTCCAACAGGATCCTTTGGAAGTCGGGAAGGCCCGATAAATATATATAAAACTTGTATTTTACGCGCCCGCGAATCAGTTTAGGTTCATTCCATCGTCATGGCCTGTCCGGGCAGTATGGAACAATGTTGTCTCTTATTCAGAAAAACAATGTCACGGTGTAGCTGGCATTCGTCAAATATGTTCTGACCATGAAGGTATCCTTGACACCCTGTGCCGCAGTCCATATGATACCCTCTGAACTTCAATAGTCCGTACAAATCACACAGATGGAAGAACGAGGGTTCAAATGTCGCAACGGTCTGCACTAATCCTGGGCGCCACCGGAAAAATTGGCGTTGCCCTTGCCGAAACTCTGGTTGCTGATGGCTGGGTGGTCTACGGTGCGGCCAGATCCAGTGATTCGAGTCGCACGCGAACAGCACGTGATGTCGGAATCAACCTGGTTCAGTACGATGTCACCAATGGGGACCCTGCAATTCTACCGGCAGTCGATGTGCTCTTCCTGGAAATCTGGGATCCCGCTCACCAGGCCCAGACCTGGGAGACCAATTTCTACGGTGTGTCCAGGGTTGTTGAGCGTTATGCGGGAATAGCTCACGTCGTCAATGGGTGCACCATAGGCGTCTACGGCCCAACGGCCGAGCCGGCAACGGAGGATACGCCTTGTCGTCCTACAAGCGACTATGGACGCAGCCGTTATGCTCAGGAACGGATGATCGACTACTTCTGTCGGAGGGGTAAGAAGAAAGGCATCCATATCAGGTATGCCCATTCCAACTCCGCCCGTTTCGGGACCATACGCCGATTCGCCGACGCCATAGACCAGGGCAATTCCCTCGGTGACGGACCCGACACGATGATCCAGGTCATTGCCATCGAAGACTTTGTCAGAGTAACGCATCGTGCCCTCGACCGTTTATCTGAGCCACCCTCCATAGTAAACTGCTGCCATCCAAAGACATGGTCGCACAGAGAACTCGCTGAGGCCATTCACGATCGGCTTGGCCGAGGCGAAGTCGTGTTCGACTGCGAATCAGGCGGTCACGAATACTCCACCTGGGCGGATGTCACGCGCATGATCGACTGGTTTGGCCCGACGCAGATTCCCGTGGAAACGCTCATTGACCGTGTGGTCGAGGATATGGGATAGGTTGAATATCTTCAACGAAAGAAGCGGCCATCCCGAAGGCGGCCGCTTCTTCTCCTCTTCTAGCAAGGGTTTCACTGATTATTTGTAATCTCTAGATTTCTTCCACTGGGAAAGGTCCTCGAACGAGGGCTGGACCACTCGCTCTGCCTTGTGCTCCTTCGCGTAAGCAAGTGTTGTCCTCATGCGTCGCGTCTCTTTTGACAGGACCGTCTTCAAGAATTCTCCCACCTGATCCTTGGTCAAATTCTCGAGGGCATTCAGCGCCTCGGCATTCCGATCGAAGTTGCCATCAAATTCGAACGCCTCGGTATTGAATCGCCCGGCCCTGGCGGCTATGCTCTTGTCCTTCTTCTTCAGTTCCTCGGCGGCAGACCTTTTCAAAGTTTCGAAGTCGCTCTCCTTGAGCTCCGCAAACTGTGTCGTATACGTCTCGATAAAAGCGTTTGCCCGGTCTTCAATCACATCCGCCGGATACTCACCCGACTGAATAATGAAGTATCCATAAAGGTTATCTCTGTCTCGTGTAGGCGCAATCCCTGCCCAGACGATGTATCCCAGCTGCTGGTTCGTCCGCAACTCCGTGAAAAAGGGTCGGTCGATGAACGTATTTAGAATCAGTGCGGTGGCTCTGGTTTCAGCTGTAACCGGACCGGCGTGGTACTGCCGCCAGAAGCACGAGTTGTTCACCTCAAGCTGCGAAACCACCCATAGAGATTCCGCCTCCGCCACCTCGAGATATCGCTGTTCGAAGGCATCCCCGGCAGAGATCGGCCNGGTGTTCAGAGACTNCCGCAANTGATCCGCCAGAGAACTGGCNCTGTCTGCGCTGATATTCCCGTGCGCCAGCGCCTCTATGTAGACCNTCTCATAGAGTGTTTCCGNAAAATCCTGAACATCCTTCAATGTCAATTCCTGAACGATCGCAANCTGGTCCTCGGGTCTNAAATCNACCTCCTGCAGNACCTCGTAGGTCAAATATCNGGTAATCTGCCANGCGTCCTGCTTGGGGAAGTTCTTCAAGCCTCTTACGCTCCTGTCCCTGAGTGCCTCAAAAGTCTCCCNGGAGATTTTGAACGCTTTCATGTGATTCAAAACATTTTCGAACAACTTGGGGACGGACTCGTCGAAACCGGAGATCGTGAGGTTTACGCCCTCCACATCCCCGCTGAAGNCGTAATTCAATCCCGCCAATCTTGCTGGGTAAGCCAGCTCGTTCAAGGATTCCATAACGCAAGCGGAATACATGTCCAGAAGAACCTTGTACTTCAGGTTGATCTTATGTCTGGGGAAACGAAGCTTGTAGATCAGGCTGGCCTTCGGACGCAGGAACTCAAAGTCCTCCGAGTGGTAAAGAACCAGTCCTTCCTCTTCTACAACCTTGGTTGGCTTAATGCCCTCCTTCAGTTCACGACCTAGAATGGCGGCTTCTCTCGGCATAAAAGGATTAGGCTCCGGCAGGTGAAGTTCATCTACGGCCTGCACGCCGAGGAGCTCCATGAAGAAAGCTTCGTCTTCTGTGTAGCTGTACTTGGTGCCATAGTATTTTTCAGAATCCGTAGCCTCGACTCCCTTGGCAATGAGCATTGCTACCATGTTGTCTGGCCTGAGATGGGAAAGCAGCATACGATATGCGTCAGGATCTTGCTGCTCGAAGAGATACGGGAGTGTTTCCACGACCTCCAATGGGTAACGGTTCAAACGCCTACCGAGTCCGCTGGCATAACTGGAACCTTCTCCCCTATCGGAGTATATCTCGTCGAGCTTTGCCTTTGACCTCATCTCCTGAAAATAGTAGCCTGGATAGTCCTGTTTCTTGAGCATATTGATGTATGCAAAACTGAGACGTACGACCTCCCTGTAATTTTCCAATCCCTTTGGAGTGAGCGATACATCGATACTGAAAGCCCCGTAGTCGAGCGATTCCAAATGACCACCGGCGCCTAGCGCCGTTGCCAGGCCTCTCTTCTTCAGCAAAGAGAGTAGACTACCTTTACCCTCGTGACCCACAAGACTCCCCAGAACTGCCCCCGGCTTGCTTCGGAAATGTTGCCCGTATCCGGGAAGCCCAAAGGTCAACTCGAGGGACCGCAGGTCTTNGACCGGCTCCACCTGAACCAGTCGGAAAGTCTTTTTNTCAGGCAGGAAATCCGTAGGGTACTGCAACCTGCCCTTCCTTTTGTTCTCGATTCTGTAAAAATACGTCCTTGCCCATTGCTCAAGTGAATCCAGTTGGGTTTTGCCCAGAATGACAAGACCCATCCGATCGGCACTGTAATTCTCCCTGTAGAAGGCGAGTAAATTCTCTCGCTTCGTATCACCCAGGGTCTCAAGACTGCCGATGTTAAAGTGGTTTCCCGGATGGTCTTTCCGAAATAGCGAAACCCACAACTGGTATTGCCTCCAACTGTCATTCTCGAGGTTCTTCTGGAACTCGGAGTGCACCGCGTTCATCTCACGTTCGGTATACTCTTCTGTAAACAGCGGGGCAACGAAGAATTGGGAGAACCGGTCGAGCGCGCCTTCAAGTGCATCGTGATTCACGTCAAAATAGTAGTTGGTGTGGTCTCTAGAAGTGTAGGCGTTCCTCCAACCACCATTGTCGGCAATGTATTTTTGGTATTCGTCCACCCCCGGGAANTTTTCTGTGCCCATAAACAGCATATGTTCCAGGAAATGGGCCATGCCCTGTCTGGTTCCATGATCACTCAGCGAGCCGACCCCGACAACCAGGGAGGCTGCAGACTTGTTGAATTTGGGATCGCGTATGAGAATCACCTTAAGGTCATTTTCGAGTACCAGCTTTCTGGACTCCGATTTATTCAGAGGATGTTTCGTGGCCGCGGATGCATTGGAGGCAGGTGGGAGACCGAAGCAGACCATCAAGCCAAATGACCATAGAAAACCAAATCGCTTTGANATCATTTACGTCTCCTCGCAAACGTCTACAATGACGAATAGGGATTGAGCCGGCTGACAATTCTTCGAGCAACGAATAGTCTAGAATACGAACACATCCTCTAGTCCAACCTTTCGAATTTTGCCCACCTTCCCCAACCGTTGTATATCGATCCGGGTAGAATCACCCACGATTGAGATCAGTTTCGGACGTCCTTTCAGATGTGTGNCGTGNAACTGCACGAGTGTATCGAGACTGGCCGCCTGATGACGCTGAAAGCGGGTCTTCCTAGGATCTCCGGACAGTCCCAACTTCTCCCACGAGCGCACCTGGCCGAGAACCTGCCGGAAGCCTATCTTCGAGGTCCTGTACTGATTGATGAGGCTCTTCTGCGATTCCTCGAATCGATCGCCTGATGCGGGCAAATTATCGATAATGTTGATAAAGGCCTCAAGGGCCTCAGGAGTTTTGTCGACCTGGCACCCCAGGCCGGCCCACAGCCGATCCTGTTCACCCTTTCTGGTCCCGGCGTAGTACCCGGCACCAGCCGAGTAAGCCAGTCCTCGTGCCTCACGAAGTTCCTGCAGAACCACCCCTCCAAAGCCCCCCGCGAAGTAAACATTATAAAATTCGGCCTGAGGGATAAGATTCTCATCGAATGCCTTGCACCCGAACTCTATAAAGACCTGGGATTGGGCCATCTCTTTCTGGAAGAAATAAACTTCATTCTCCTCNGGCTTNCGCAACTCNAGAAACTTGTAGGGAGGAGGATCCTTCAGGTCGCCTGCAACCTTGTGCCGCTCTCCAAGTGCAGCCATGACAGAATCAAGGGGAAGAGATCCTGTGTAGCTGATCGTATGCTTGTATCCGAGGAGACCCTGAATCGCACCGTGAAGTTCAGAGACAGTGAGTGCCTTCACCTCATCATTGGTGAGCATCCTCAGATACCTGGACTCGCTGCCGTGCCGATTGAAAATGATGACCGCTCCGCGGATCTGCCGATGATCCTTTTTCGCATCCTCTCTTTGCCCCAGGATAATCTTCACCAACTCATCCAATGTGGCCTGGTCGGCAGACGGTTTCTTCACCAAATCCATCATCAATCCCAGCGATTGATCGAAGTTTTCATCCAAACCCGAAATGGTGATGTTGGTCTCATTGCGTCCGGCGCTGATGCTGAAATCCGTGCCCAGCTTGTACCATTCCTTCTTGAGTGTCGACGCCCCGACCTCTTCCGCTCCCGACTTATCCAGCAACCGGGTAGCCAAACCCATTCGGTTGTCCTGATTGTTCCCAATCTCGAAGGTNATGGTCAGCGANAACAGATCGTTGATTGGATTTTGTGAGTAATAAANCTTCACTCCCTCGCTGTAGTCCGTAATCTTGTAGTCGGTCTCCGGGTCCACATAAACGGGTTCGATCTCCTGCACTTGCATATCGAGGAGCTTTTTGGCATACGACGACTGCCGTGACGGATCGATCTTTATTTTGTCGATAACCGGCTTTTCGATCTTAGGGATATCCTGCTGCTCGTCCACCCTGTAGCCGGCCACATAGTCATCGCCAAAGTATTTATTGGCCACTCTGACCACATCTGCTTTCGTCACCTTTTCCATTCTGCCAATCTCACCGATTGTGGCTTCCCAATCCTTGTACCCAATGAACGCATTACTCATGAACCGAACGCGCCCCGTATTCGATTCGAACCGGCTCTTTTGAGTTTTCTTGAAATCAGTTACGATCGCTGGCAATATCCAATCCTCGAACTCCCCTTTCTTGATCAGCGAAAGCTGCCCAAGCAGCAGTTGCTCGACCTCTTCAAGAGTCTGACCTTTTTTTGGTATACCCCACAGGATCTGTGCACCATAGTCGTTGTGCAGGTAGGGATTGGATCCTGCTCTCCGGACCTTCTGTTTCTGGTTCAGATTTAGATTAATCAGTCCCGCAGTGGCGTTGTCCAGGGTCATATCAATCAATGTCAATGCATCTGCGTCCTCATGGTTTCTATGGGCGGTTCGGAATGCGAGCAACACGCGCTCCTCTCCTTTGTACTTTACCGTCACTCGCTGAACCCCACTCAACGGCTCCTCGCTCCACTTGCGCTGCTCCGGAACATCTTTTGCCTTCCAACTTGAAAAGTGAGCGTCTATTAACCCAATCACTTCGGGAATCTTGAAATCGCCGGACAGCGCAATCGCCATATTCCCCGGTACATAATTCTTCCGGTAGAACTCATACATTGTTTTTAGGGATGGGTTTTTCAAGTGATCAACTGTACCGATGGTGGTCTGCTGACCGTATGGATGATTCTTGTACAGAACCTTGTTTACAGCGTCGAATAGCAGCCGTCGCTTGTCGTCCAAGGAGCGATTCTTCTCTTCGTAGACGACCTCGAGTTCCGTCTGGAACATCCTGAAGACCGGGTCGACAAACCGCTCTGACTCGAGGGCGACCCACTGTCTCAACCGGTTAGCAGGGATGTCCACTTTGTATACCGTCTCCTCTACCCATGTATGAGCATTTCTACCCGATCCACCCATTGCCTTCCAAAGTTTATCGTGTTCCCGTGGGATGCTATACCGGGAGGCCAGCTGAGATTCCTTATTGATCTCCGCGTAGATGGTCTTTCGCTTTTCCGGATCCGTTTCCTTGGAATGGGCTTCATAGAGTTCCACGATCCTGTCCAGGTGGGGCTTTTCCTTTTGGAAATCGATAGTGGCGAGCCTGTGATTTCCCTTCGACATCAGATGTTCCTGGTAGTGCGCCATTCCGGTGTTGNTGGAAGGGTCGTTCTTGCTGCCCACACGCACGGCAATCTCTGTGTAAATCCTGGGTTTCTCGTGGTTCTCAGTCAGGTATACGGTCAGACCGTTGTCCAGGCGGTAGATATGGGCGGCCATCGGGTCATTTGGATTGTCTTTGTTGATCCGCGTGTATCCGGCCATCGCAGGCGGTGAACACAGCAAACCGCATACAACCATCAATTGAGCGTACCTGAANAATNTTGGAATCATGTCTAAATACCTCCTNGGCAATCTATGGTCTTTTCCNTAGAGTACGGAAAGGCATCCCGGGTTTCATCTCGTCACACCAGTTTGCAGAACTTTCAAAGACACCTTCCCACAGGCACAACTACAACCCTGGGCAGGAATAATCAGAAAACGCAATTTCCATACCTCTCCACCGCCTAACGTATTCAGTCCCATTGTGTCGTCGCGTGGATGACAAGAGCCACAGCAATGTGCCCTTCATGTCACAAGGGCGACCGAATGGGTCGCCCAGGCGTTATAGACAGTTGAAAAAGGCTGTCTAAACTCAGTCTGCTACCTTTGCCGCCGACATGAAATCCGCATAGGTGGTAGTATACCCCAGCTTCCATTCGAAGATGTGTATCCCATATCGTGTAGCCAGTTTCTCCTCGAACGTGTCCGGCCTCTCGACACCTACCGTACCATCGCGCATCAGGATACAACGATACCCTCGGGACAGCATTGCACTGCCACCACCTTCGGAGTTCAGAACGCACATATCTGCTGCGAATCCGGTGTAGATCAACGTGTCGATCCCATTATCTTTAAGGTATTCGTCAAGTGTATCCGTGTAGAACACCATCGGCTCGTCTGCAAGGGGAGAGACGATCTTCGCCCGTCGCATATCGACCAGAGGCGACTTCGTCATATAGTCCGCCCCGTGGGCACGATCCAACATCTCTTTCTGCAGACCTGATGGCTTGTATCCTTTCGACTTGTCCCGCCTCGATGGAATTTCCGGATACTGTTCGTCCATCCAGTCCGCCTCCACATGTACAACAGGGAGACCGATTTTCCGGGCGATATCCATCGCCGGTCGCATCACCTCTTCCATAATCCGGTACCCCTCTGCGGTCGCCTCCGGCCATCCCAGGTCCACNCAGAAATTCATATCCTGCGGCGGTCCATCCGGACATCCAATGTTCCAGCAGTGCATACCGATCAAGGCTGTCTTGTTGATTTCCAGTTCGAAAGACACATCCTCGTAACCTGCATCGTTTATTGGAAGCGCCCGGTAATATCTCGCTCTCAATTCCATAGTATTCGCCATCGCAGATTCTCCTCTAGCCTACCTCATCGGTCCTCTGCCATCCATCGCGATAGCGACCGGATTCGATAGGGTGACAAGGTCATCTATATCAAACTCCCTCAATAATCCAAAGCAGAAAAGCACCGGATGCTCCTGATACCCTACATTCCAATCCATCAACCGTTTCAACGTATCTGGTAGACTAACATCGATGGCTCCAAGACCTTTCGGCTCGAGGGCGGCGGCGCAAAGGGTGATCATACCGTTCGACAATCCCTCGGCAACAACATCGACTTTATTCGTCTTCCCATATTCCCGAACCCAATTCAGAAGAGCCAGAAGCTGGGCCGTGCAAATTCCAAGGGGTCGATCCCCACCTGCGGCAACGCACTCCATGAAAAGAAAGTGAGACGCGCCATCGGCAATTACCTGTTCACCGAAGGCCAACAGGTCCGCAACGAAGACACGTCTTCCTTTATTCATTAGGCGACTAACAGTTGCGGAAAGTTTCGAACGTCCACTGTCCCCAATCACAACAACGGGTGCGCCGGGCCTTCCTTTTTGAAACTCCGCTACAGGAACTCTCCACCGTTCCATCTCCAGCACGTGCTGCCTCACGCGAATGTCCCTGGCCACCTTCGGCTTTCTCGCCTTTGTGAGAGTCACCTTGTAGGGAGAAGGTAACTTCAGTATGGAAGCCAGTCGCTTTCGGTCGGCATTAGAACTCCCGGCAGATGAGCGCCTCGTAGGGAGTTTCCTGGCCAGATCCTGCGCGATCGATAGATATGTTGGATTGTCGGGTGGAAGACCTACGGCCAATTCCCACTCCGAACGCATTTCATCGTCACAAACGATGTCTTCCTCGGGTGTATCAAGACCCCATGCCCGATTCAGGAACTTGTAGAGCTGCTCGCGGATATCCCGATCGTAGTTGTGTGTACCAGGGTCGCTGTTGGCGTAGAACCTGATCTCATCCTCCACCCCAAGCGTCTTGTAGACCTTCTTTGCGGGTTGGTAAATCGCCGGCCTCATAAACTCGGGCCTGAATATTTCGTCATCGCAACTGTGGATCAGCAACGAGGGTCGAGGGGCAAACATAGCCGTCAGCGTATCGTAATCAGCCACCGTGCACAGGTCTACGGGTGTCTGTTCCAGATCCCCAAGGTCCTTCCATCTCTTTGTCGCCCTTTGCCAGACCGGCGAGTGACCGGATACCGGCAAGATAGCCCCGATGCGTTCGTCAATGGCGCTCAGCACGGCAGTTTGCCACCCACCACCTGAGAGACCTGTCATCGCTACCCGATCCGGATCCGCATGCTTGTGTGCCAGCAACACGTCCAGCCCTCGCTTCATCGCTAGATACATCACGCCCACTCCAGCCACACCACAGAGATCCAGGTGTCCCTGCTGCATATGATTCGCTGATCCCTGCAGTTCCCCCATCCCGACAAACTCTGTATTGAGCGCCAGCATCCCACGTTTAGCCAGATTGATGCATCGGGCCTGCTTGTATTCCATCGACTTGCCGCCCCGGTGGTGACCGTTCGGATTCAGAACAGCTGGCACCTTGCCCTTCATTTTGGTGGGTTCGTACAGCAAAGCGGGTATCCACATTCCTGGATACCCTTCATATTGAAGCTTTCTGATGCGATAGCCGTTGTCGGTCTCGATCACCCCTCGCCACTGGACCACCGGCGGAGCACTCTCAATTCCCCTCTTATGCCCTGTCAGGTAAACTTTGCTCAGCAAGTCCTTACGGATGCCCCTCGTCCACCTTTGCCATTCCTCCGCACGTCTCGGCTGCTTCAATCTGGGCAGTGTCTCCTGGAAATAATCCATCATAATCCCGGTGTGGGCTTTGCCAAGCAGCTTAACCCCGAGAGCTTTGGACATCTGGAGATCTGTCACGGTCTTCCCTCAATTCAGAGAGTAGGTTTCGTATGGCTGAGTACACGGCGTTCCTCTGGTGGCGTGCAAGAGCCCGGACTCGGGTTCAATGATCACNGAGAANGTCGTCGCCCAGTATCCAGTNGTTGGATGGTCGTTGGGGTGACGGCAAATCGAGGTAGGATAGTTTTCATGATCCCGCAGCGTTTCCTTGAGACCTTCGATTGCGAAAGGACGAGCAAGTTCTCCAAGAATGCGCTCCACTCTGACCTTCCTAGGACCGGACTGGATCAGTTCGGGGTAGTCGTCGTTTACCGACAAGAGATCCGGATGCTCGCAGTGATTGGTATGTGTAACGACTCCGTCTCCCCCATCCTCTATCACGTGGACGTGATCAATCGTCACCTCCAGATCGGCAGGACCCTGAGGGGTCGCCAAGATAACATTGGCGGGAATCGCTCTGTGTGCCCTTCTCACGGCCTGTACCGCGTCAGTCAAGGACGCCGTCTCATAGATCCCGCGGACCGTGAAATAGTGGGGCACGCCAAGACCACGGCTCGGGGCGGGCAGCGTGTTTAGACACACGCCGATACCGGAATCGTTCAGTCCGATGTATGAAATCAATCCTGCCTGAGTAATCGTCATCAACGCAGGTTTGCCTTCGGGCCGTCTCGTCAAGACAACCGTGTAAGGATCCAGACCGGGATCGTTGTCCCAGTTCTGCCCAACAACAGCACCTGAGGAAGATGGCTCGGTAACCGCGAATGAAGTACACCCCGCGTCACCATCAGGCTGAAGCTGATTCCTGATCTGCAGAATCATTAACTCGTCCAGTGAAACACCCGATCCCTCCGACATGCCCTTAAGTTCATCCAACATATCGCCACTGTATTGCTCAACAAAGGGCAAGCTCGCTCGGGCGACTTCCAATGCCTTTTCTCGAGACACTGGAAAGGTCTTGTTCACGCGCTTGATCGCCACATCAACGAATCCACGGATTTCATCCCGGGCAGCTTCGCCGAGTTGTCTCCCCATTTCGAAGGGCTTTCCCTCGACTTCTATCTCTCTGTACCTGGTCCCCATCCACCCTCCATTCGAGAACACATACATAATGATTGAGCTGGCAAACAGAAATCACTTCCGATACTTGTCCGCAACCGTTTCCACGATATGGGTCGCCAGATCGCAGTGCTCCGGCTCATATCGTTCGCAGAAAGAAGACCACCTAACATAGGTCTCCAGGAACTCCTGTGCATTGGGACAGGAATCCCCATCGTATGTGTATGCTCGAGAAGCCGGAGGCATTGAATAGGGGAAGACCTTGTTATTCGCTTTTTCATTGAGGAATGGTAAGGCTGCTGGAATTAAATAGTACCGACCCAGCCCTGCGCCTGGGATACCCCCATCTGCAACTGCNTTGGCAAACGTATCCGCATCACACGTAAACGCATCNGCATCGATGCTNAAACCGGCCATCCANCAGGAGTANACGTTCATATAATCCGGAATCGNTAAAGGTATGATCCCCGAAATCTGGGAAAGCTTCTCGCTCAACAGACGAATCATCTTGTCTCGCTGCTCAACATTCGGCCGAACGATCTCAAGCTGCGCCAATGAAATTGCCGCGGTGCACATCGGCATTCGGTGGGCATATCCATTCACCACATGTTGACGCCCAAATCCCTGACGTACCTGTCCACCTCGGCTATGACCAACGAATCTCATCTGCTCGGCCAGNGCGTCATCATCCGTCACCACACACCCGCCAATATCAGAACCCATTGTCTTTTCGGAATCGAAGGAGAACCCACCCGCCAGAGAGAGTGAACCGGCGTATCTGCCCTTGTACNCTCCGAATACAGCCTGGCAGCAATCCTCGTACACAATCACATTGTGTTTCTCAGCAACGGCATTGATGGCATCCATATCGCAGATCGTACCGGTCTTATGCACAACAAGCACTGCCTTTGTACGATCTGTAATTCTGGCCTCCACTGTCTCGGCATTTACAATCATCGTGCCGGGCTCCGTATCAGCAAACACTGGGATATAGTTCTCCTTTATCAAGCCCTGTACCGTGCCATAATCAGTAACCGGACTCACGATAATCTCATCCCCAGGATTGAAACCAAACGCAGAGGCCAACACCGCCAGCGCAGGAGTACATCCCGGCGTGGCAACACAGTGCTTTACACCCATCTCCTTTGCAAAGGCTTCTTCGAAGCGCCCGATCATATTGCTGGTCAAGCCCGAATCGACCACCTCCTGCAGGTACTGCATCGCATTGGGACCCATGGTCCTGGGAAACGGTTGCGGGAGTGTCCCCACTAATCCGGCCGCAGCATCGGCACCGTACTTCGCACGTTCTTTAACCGACATGATCAATCCTTTCCTGAATGCTCGTCAGTGTACGCTCCAGAAATTGGGAAGCACTTCTTTCATCCCGGCTTTCCAGGCCAGGGACGACTGTTTCGAATATAAAACCCGTCTGCAAATCCCTCGAAAAATTCTGCCACATCGGGGTGTGAAACCTGCTCTCCTGATGGATCCACCTCCAGGCTGGTTTGTGCGGCATAGGTAACAGACTTTGAGTCGTGCACCAGTACGTGATACCACGGCTGATTCCGGTCCGGCTGCGTCCGATTGGAAAAGTACCATTTGTCATCCGCCTGGCAACTCGCATCCAACGCCACCACCACACCGCGGTACCCGTAGCGCCGATGACAAACGAGTTCACCTGGAATGAACTCAGGTTCCTCTTCGCCAGCCGAGTCTCCTCGATAGGTCCCGACAAGCTGGTGAATCTTCTCCAGCTGTTCGGCTGTCGGGGGTGTAGGAAGCTCCGCGAGCGCCCACTTCAGGGTGGTCCCATATGCAGCCAATGCCTCTCCCACAGCGGATTTCACCTCGTCAGATTCATCCTCCAGAAGACTGATAAGATGCGGAAGCTGGTTAGTATCCATCTAGACAGATCCTTTGCCTGCGAAATCGGTCTGACGTAATTCCAGTTTGTCCTAATACTCGAATTGCCTCTTGAACTCCTGGAACTGGGCCTTCAACCGCTCAAGTTCCTCCTTCATCTGCTCCATCTCGGCCTCGAGACCGTCCATACGTTCATTCTCCGCAACGACCTCTACGACCGCCGGCTCCGTGGACTCGATCTCGTCGACTTCTATCTCCCCTGCCAGCAGGTGGGCGAAACGGGCTTCCTTCCTGCCAGCCTGCCTGGGCAGTTTTGTCACCAGAGACCCGGTATCTCGATTCGCGAGTCTGGTCAGCGTGGCCTCCACCTCTCCAAGACTTTCGAAGAGAAACAGACGTTCCGTTCGACCTCTAATCTCCCCTACTGTCTGCGGCCCTCTCAAGATCAGGATACAAAGAACCGCCATCTCTCGTTCGTCCAGCGTCAGAGACTCCCGGAAATCGTGTCGATACTTCGCCACGCGGCTGTCATCGCTCATTACACGCTTGACCAGATCTCGTTCAAAGGTCAACTTGTCGAGGGTGCGCACCACAGTCGTCTCATCAAAAGAAACCACCGGATTTCGGTTGGACTTCTGATTGCAAGCACGGGTCAGGGCGTTCAGTGTTAGTGGATAGTACTCCGGCGTGGTCTTTTCCTTCTCCATCAACACACCCAGTACACGCACCTCGATATCGTTCAATCGCTCTTCCACTGGAGTCTACTCCTATTCACAGCTGCCAAGAACCGGCCTTGTCTTTACCTTTCAATCTCGGTGGGGCCGGCTTCGGTCAAATCTCTACGTCGTAGTAACACGCCTCTTGAACACACGCAGGAAACACCTTTACCACATCTCCTTCGATCCGCAAACTGACACCGGGATGTCGATCGTGTTCGGTCACACCTTTGTTGACAATCACATAGGGTATCCCGCGCTCGGTTGCGGTTATTGGAATGGAGACAGCGGGATACACCGAAAGCGTGGACCCCAGTGCTATCACGAGATCCGCAGATCTTGCAGATTCGGTTGCTCTTATCAGATCATCCTGTCGCAAGTTCTGGCCGAAACTGATGGTTGCCGACTTGAGATATCCACCGCATTCACACAATGGCGTCGACCGGTTTGCCCTGAAAAAAGCGAATGACGCTTCTGGATCTGAAGGCCTCCCGCAGCTCTGGCATTCTACTTTGGCATTGGTACCGTGCAACTCCACCAGTCGGTCAGGACTTGTACCCGCCATCTCGTGTAAGCCGTCTATATTCTGCGTTACGACCATCGCGAGCTTGCCTGCACGTTCCAGGTCAGCAGCAGCAAGGTGCACGTCATTGGGTTTTGCATTCCGAAACGCTTCGAATGCTTCGAGTTTTTGGTCCCAATACTCAACTCGGGACTCTTCAGAGGACATGAAATCCTGATAGTACACCGGATCTNTCGTCTTCCAGACCCCTTGTGGACCCCGGAAATCTGGAATGCCACTTGCAGTAGAAATACCGGCGCCTGTAAAGACCAGGATACGACTCGCCGCCCTGACATACTCGGAAAACCGGGCCTCGGAGTCGCTCAAGCTGAACCAATTCGTCTGAATGAGCCAATCATACGCCCGCCTTCAATCGCTGAAATGAAATCCTGTCGCTCAGTTGCATCAATCCGAAATATGTTTCGATGTCTGTTCGTGAAGGATCCAATGAGTCGACCACGCCCCTGAGCCAGACTGCACTGGCCTCACTGCTTGGACCAAGGTTGTTGGCCTCCTGATTGTAGCGTTCGATTTCAGATTCGGTCTTGGCCTCCTGCTCCCCGATCCAGGCAACAAGTTCTTCATCAGTCTTGTACTCGCGGAGGGCATCGGTGAAAGCGTCTGCAGAAATCCCGAGAAACTTCAGCACAAACCGATCCACGCCCGAATCTTCGCCGTACCAATAGTCCGAAAGCGTTCCACAAAGGAATGCCCTGCCCTTGTCTATCATACGGCTCAGGCCTGCCATGCCACTGGCACTGGTGTCATAAGGACTACGAGGAGGACGTCGCGTCAGGTCCACCGTGCCAAAACTCGCCTCATCATCCAGATCCAGCAGATCGAACCAGGTAACCACGTCCGTCCTCCCCGGAGCGGAACGGTTCAGGCCGGCCTGAAAAATCTCTCGCTCTTCCTCACTCTCCGGTCCTTTGGTGAAAATTGTCGCATTAAAGCCAGAGATCTCGCCGGAACGCCTTGAGGAATTCGCTTCAACCCACTCAGTCAATTCCAGATCGTTGGGATTTTCCCAGGCTGCAGTACCAAAATCATCCGCCGATACTCCCAAAAACGCCATGGCAGCCTGGTCGATTGGACAGTTGTAGATGTATTCTCCCAGCTTGCCGCACTTCTCCGCCCGGGCCTTGTCGGCCATTCTTGCCAGACCATACACGCCCATCACGCCACGGTCGTACGGTGTTCGTGGCGCCTTAGAACACAGATCCACTTCTCTGAAAGAGGCCCAATCGTCCAGCTCGATAGATTGGAAAACCGTCTTGATGTCCGTTCGCCCGGCAGCGTACTTCTCGACCCTCTCTATCAGCCGCCCCCTACCGGCATCGTCATCGGGTTCCCGGCCCAGGTGGTGTCTGTTGAATGTCTCCAGATCGGCATCAGTCACCTCAGATACCCGACGGGCCCACACCGCAAGTTCTACGTCTCCATATCTCCCTGCAGCATCCGCGAAATCGTCAGCGGATATCCCCAGGAAATCCAGCAGGATCTTGTCCAGCCCGGAGGCCTCACCATAGAGGAATTCACCCTCCGTCTCTTCTACATTGGCTCGCGCCTTGTCTGTCATTCTCGCCAGGTTCACCATTCCCCCAACGCCAACATTCGAGGGACGACGCGGCGGTTGCTGAGTCAGGTCCATCTAGTACCCTTTTTGGTGATCAAATTCTATGAAATAAATAGGTTAAAAAACCAGGTGTACGTAAGCAAAACCAAGGTACGAAAGGCAACATGGCCTGTCAAGGAAATCGGATCAAATGGAACAGGCCAGGTTCAAGCGCCTGTGGCACACATCGAACAGGTGACCGCGTGAACAGGAAACTAACCTCAGAACTGAACGTTATTTTCCATTCCACCCAGAGAAGACAACCGTACAACCCCGACCGCAACGCGGTCTGCAGCAAAGACACATCCCGAACTGAGTGCTTTGGTATCTGATTTGCGACGGTCTTGTTCCCGTTATCTCAGGCCGGGAGTCACGTAATGCATCGAGAACTCATTGGATTGTACTCCATTGGAGACCTGAAACGTGCGGCATCCGAAGGAAAGGCCTGCTACAGCTGCGAGAGATTCGAGGACTTCTATAGACGATTGATCCTAAGCATCGGGGCTGCGCTGGAGGGCAGGTCCCTAGGCCGTTTAACACGTACTGGAAGGCAGGAAGTATTTGAAAGCAAGGTGGCCCTGGAGGATAGCGTTGGTCTACGGCTGGCTCTAAAAAAAATGATCCGCACCAGGCCAGCTGCCAAGGAGACTCCAAAGGACAGCGTGTCTTTGGATCGGATCAGGAAGGTGGCGAGAATTTGCCCCGAAGCAGAGAAACTGATTGAGGATCTCAGTCCCAACCCTGCCGCGCTGAACCACGGCACCCGAGTTGCATCTTACACCAGACATGTTGCTGAAATGTTAAATCACGTCCGGGAATGAGGATTCGGCCGTATATCCGTACCCCAAACGGTCAACCCGTGAGCTGACGCTTGGCGGAATTCTTCACGACATAGAAAAGTGGAAGGGAGGTCGGGAAGCGGGACACAAATCCAGATTGGCGGAAATCTTGACCAGGGCCGAGGGAAGCTCCATCTGGCTTCACCAGGCAAGGGAGATCGTAGCACGACATCACGAGAAGCCGAAGAGGCTTTGCTCAGGCGGTCGGAAGATTGGACTGCAGCCTTGTACAGCCTGATGACTCAAAACGTAGATGCGGAACTGTCCATACTCCTTGCCGCACTCAGCAATCTCGAGAGANAAGTCATCAGCGTCCTCTCGCAAAACACATATGACACCGCTTTCTCTAGGTAGGACCATCTTGTGCCGAGGTTCAATGCTGCCCTTGACCGTCAAATGCATGCGTCGCAGATTCAATGTCCCAACCCGCAGGATTCACCCGTCGATCCGTAAGTNCACCTTCCACCTTCCATCTTCTTCGATAAACGCACCTGGCTGGTTTACACTTTTCGACATATCCGGATTTCTGATGAATTGCTCCAGGAGCTTCATCTGCGAAGATTCGTCCAACGACGCCTTCAGCTCTCGTGGCAATACGTATTNGAANAATGTNAAATCGCGCACCCTTACGGCCCAGTTGAATACATTCAGACAATCCTCATAGGATTTGAGCCGATACGCTTTCAAGTCCGGGTATTCCTCATATAGGGAAGCCTCGCCAGTGCGTCTAAAAACGAACGTAGCGGGATGGTCGTATCGTCTCCCGTTCAAATCCGTCGCGCTGTCATCAAACCGCCATCCAAAGAGGTTTGGTCGGGCGGTGAAACGTTGAATTGGCGTATAGCCCAACTTCCCCTTGAAGAGATCTCCATAGTACCGCTTTGCGGCAGGTTGGGTTGCTGCCATCGCCATACGGTCGTCTGAAATCACAAGATACCTGGAGTTGGAAAGATACGCGCCTTCGATGCAGGCCACATAGTCGCCCCTTTCCGCAAGTCTTCGGTTCGGTGTATTGTACATCTCCTGCTCCAGGTCCATGATCTGCAGGTTTCGCTCCGGTGAAATCAGGGTGGACAGATTGTTGTGGCCGCGTTCCAACATCAAAGGCGAATCTGTGGCGACATTTACTTCTATCCATCTAGCGACCTCTACCCGGGGGTCTACTGCCACATAGATCCGAGCAAAGGCGACACCATAAATCAGCGAAGCAAGAACCAGAACGGTGGCGAACCCCACACTGAAATAGCGCTGTATCTTTCGCTGCAACTTCAGGGCCTCGATCACGGNCCAGGCCGCAAGCGAACTGAACAACGGTCCCAGGGGGACGAAATAGCGAATCGGCTTGTCCCAGAACCTGCCTACAATTAGGAAATAGATCATTACCGTTCCGGTAAGCACGATTGCCTGAGGTGAACGTTGAAACACCGAGTAGAATATGCCTGCCGCAATCAACATCATCAACGGCCAACCCAGACCACCGGGAAATACATCGGTGAGGTGGTAGAGGTAGGTAGGTACACCCTCCAGATAAAGAGATCCTCGCTGGAGGTGTGCAATCCCATCCACTTCAACACCGGTCAGGTTCAGCCACAACACATGGAAGATGTTGCCGTAGAACTCGGTCAAAAAGTAGTCCTCGAAACGCAGGAATGCCGCAGGGGTTAACACACCATAGACCCCTACCATACATCCCAGGAATACCCACAGGCCCTTCCCAGCCAAGGGGCGCCACAGCCTCCCCAAAAGGTGCGTCTCACCGGAGGCCCTCCACGAAACGCAAAAATGAGCAAGCACTGGTGCAGCCAGCAGTAACACGGCATTCAATTTGATTGCAACTGTTATCCCCGAGGCAACTCCGCAGAGTATGTATGACCTGAGTCGCTTATCCTCGAGGATTGCCATCGCGTGATAACACATCCAGACAGTTCCCAGGGCAAGGGCACCATCCACTGTGGCCATATGACTCGCCTGAATCATCATAGGCATCAAGCAAAGCAGCGACGCCGCAAGCAGGCCCGTCGTATACCCGAAGGACAAACTGCCCACCAGGTACGTCACCCAGACGGTCATCAATCCTAGGAGGGCTGAAACCACCCGCCCGACCATACGGGTCGCATCGGAATCTGCTGCCGCCTCACCAAATGGTTCAAACCCAAACACAGCGCCCGCAATATGTACACTACCCCAATACACGTAAATGAACACCGTGCCATAGCTAGAAAACAGGAAGGTCTTTCCGTCACGCACAATATGGGGGTATACTGAATAGTCCAGGCTCGCGGCAGCTCGCTCGAGGGCATTGCTGTCGGGATGGAAACTGGCGGCTGCAAATGAAACCCGCCTGCCGTCCAACCTGAAGTCCTTGAGCGAGGCGATCCCCCAGTCCAACCCATACCCATAGAGGAGCGCCGCAAGGATCAGGATACCGGCAAGCGGACCGTGTTTCCCTACCATATTATTCACGAGACTACACCAGTGTCTTCAGCCTTGAAAGGCATTTAGCATACCCCTTGGATCCTTCACCGCCTTCGTACTCGATGCACCAGACACCTCCATAGTCGGCGCCGACCAATGCTTTGATCGCCCGGGGAATGTCAATTTCCCCTTCCCCAAGTGCCATCCCTCGGTAATCACCCCTGGACCCCGTGCCGTCCTTGATGTGCACGTGACGAACATAGGGTGCAACCGTTTCATAGAATCGTCCCACAGTTTCCAGATCGTGTCCGGCCCATCTGTAATTCATGGTATCCATGGTGGCAGCCACAAAGGGCGAGTCCACCTCCTTGTAGAGACGAAGCTGCAGATCCGCGTCATTCGTCACCATCCCATGATTGTCTACCGCCAAAACGATCTCATCCCGCTCGATAAATGCCAGACATCGCTTCAGACATTTTGCCATGGCCTCCACATGCCGCTCTTCCGGCACCTCATCCTTGGCTCGCCCGCCCTCCGTGCGAATCACCGACGAATCCAGAATCTTCGCGAGGCCACAGATCCGCTCCATTCTTCGAACTTCCCGTTCCACATCATCATCATCCAGATAAACGAAGTCATTTCCGGCACTAACCGCACAAACCTTGAGTCCGGCGGCGTCCACCTGCTTCTTCACTGCCGATACGTGTGCTTCGGGATTTTCCTCACCCTTCGGCCAGACATCACCAGGCATCAGCTCCACCGCATCGAATCCAGCCTCTGAAGCAAACTCGAAGAAATCCTCGAGAGACTCCAGATCGGGTTGGTTGTGATGAATCAATCCATACGCCATTAAGTACCTCCGTTGATTTTAGTTAGTCGTTTTGATCCACCACCAATGCCTGCCTCCACCGTCAGAACTACTGGCGTTTCGCCACCCCCTGCCTCGCCCCCTCTACAGCAAGCGACCGACAACTGATCTTGCTCTCGACCCTTCGAGGCTACGCTCTCCTCATCAGCATATCCCTCGTATTCAGATGCGGAACCGACTCAGCCAGGAACGCATTCACCAGGCGTTCCGGTGTCAGATCCGTTGTATCGATTTCAATCTTTCTTTTAATCCACGTCTCCCGGTACTCTATCTGGAATTCGTCGAGGATCTCCTGAACATCTCCCCTGGGGACCACAGGATACTGGTGAGGAGCCGTCTCCATCCGTTCCTCAATCGTCTCAGCGGATGCCTTCAGGTGAACCAGGATCGTATCGCTCGGCATTTCGGTTTCCCAACGCCTGGGGGGTTCACCAATACGTCCGATATCGGGATAGTAGTACCGAGGGCCGTATACACCCTCTTCTATATGGAATCCACCCAGGAGGATGTGCTCGTATTTGTTGATCAACCGCACGTGGTAGGCCAGCTGGAACCGCTGAAATCGTTCCTTAATTAACTGTGGTAGACCGTTCATTGCCTCCTGATCTTCGCTGCTTCTTAACATTTGGCAGTCAGGAATGGAAAAATGATCATCCAGGTGGTGATGGATACCACGATCTTGTCCCCACTTCATTAATCCTTCAAAAAGCGTGGTCTTTCCCGTATACTCGCATCCAATTGCGATCAGCCGCATATTTCAACTCCCTCCAGATCTATGTTTCAGTAGCCCTTGTCTTCCCCGACCTCCCACTATTTCACCGCATCTATAAACGCTCTTATTCCTCCTGCGTCAGTCGCTTTGTGACTGAACTCGGGTGGCCGAAATTCACCTCCCATGAATGCCCTGGAATTTCGGAAAGACATCCTGCTCTCGACCTCACGCCTTGCCGATACGTGAACTTCTTTCACGCCACTCTCACTTACGATCTTCAAAACATTTCGCTCATGGATGCCACCACCCGGCATCACAACAATCCTGTCTCCTGCTTGTCTGACCAGGTCGCAGATCAGATCCAGACCTTCCAGCGCAGAATTCTCCAATCCGGAAGTCAGCACCCGATCGATTCCAAGCGTGACAAGGTCTTCGAGTGCCGTGTGCGGATCCCGCACCATGTCAAACGCACGGTGGAAGGTCACGGACATTGGACGTGCAAGATCAACCAACTCTCCCGTCCGATCCATATCCACACTGCCGTCACAATTCAGAACCCCGATTACCACGCCATCGGCACTCCACTCGCCGGCAAGCGCAACATCTCGCTTCATCACCTCAAACTCTGCACTCGAATAACAGAAATCGGAACCCCGTGGCCGTATGATCACTTGCAAGCCGATGTCCACAAGATTGCGGGTGGTCTGGATCATCCCTGCACTTGGAGTGGTCCCACCTTCAACCAAACTATTGCAAAGCTCAACCCTGTGTGCTCCTGCATCTTGAGCCGCAACCGCCCCCTCCGCAGAATCAATGCAGATCTCATATATCATTTTGTCAGCCATACTCCTATCTACTCCTCTGTTCTGCTACGCAAAATACCCGAATTTTACATCGTCTACCCACACAACCTGGTCATCCTCACCACCTTCATTGAAGGAGATGGAGACGGTACAGTAGCCCGGTCGAACATCCACATCGGCAGAGTATTCTCGCCACTCCTCACTAGGCGCCACCGCAACGGTTGCAGCGGTTCCTTGTTCACCGGATACTGTGACACTTGCGTGGGTCGCCTCTCCCCTGGCCTTGAAGCGCAGCTGGTAGCTTCCTCCTCGACGGAGCCTCATCGGTCGGCTCTTCAATGAGATGGGATCCCGTGGTCGAAGGAATCTCACACAGGCCTGACCGGCCGCAGCATCTTCCTTACTCCAACCGGGCCAGCCGGGATCGTGGGTCCGAGGATGCTGGACGTTCCAGAATCGGGGAGGATAGTCTGGAATACCTGCCTCGAATCCACCATTGCAGACCAAATTTACCAGTTTGTCTCGGCAGCTTTTCTGAATATTCGCCTTCAATACGGGAACCTGATCAGGAGCATACCTCACGAAGATTTCCGTCCGCTCCCTCAGTATCCCCACTATACGATCTTGCCCTTCGACACTCAAGTCCGGATCCCATGCGTCCTGAACAAGAATATGGGCGCCATTCGCCGTGAGCTCGAACTCCCCCGGTTCCCGTGGGTCCAGTTCGCAGAAGCCCACCACTTCGCCATTCTCTGCGATGGCCGTCTCCAGATCCACTGTTTCCAATCCGGTATTGTCTTCCAGCTCAAATCTTAGAGTACGCGATATGTTCAATGGATCGAACTTCGGGTCAACCCAGAAGATCGTCTCGCCTGATCCGTGGCACACCAGCGCCAGTGAATTCCCGGACCACTCGAAATCAACAGGATTAAGACCGGCGGATGCTTCGAGTATCCCTGCATAGACCGAAGTTGGCTGGGCAGGAAGCCACAGCCGGATCTCCACAGATCTCCGATGCTCAATATTGATGTGCGCAGCGCAACTCCTGCCACTCAGGTCAACCGAAACATCACATGAATCGTCAGCATCGAAGAGACGCGCCTCACCGGCCTTTAGTGCCTTACCAGATCCAAGGAACCACCTGACGCATGTGCTCTCGCGTGAAAGCACACTGGCGACCTCTCCGCTCGAAGTGATATCATTCGATACCACCTCACCATCATCGGTGGATCTGAACAGCACACGCTCCTGACCCTCATCGCATTCATAAGATACCCCGACACCGTCGGAGACGTCAATACGGCGAAGGTTCCTGATCCGTTCGCCTTTCCCTTCCGAATAGCTGTGCATCACGGTCAACATTTGTTCTTCTGTACGCTCTTCTTCAGCGGAAACTCGGATATTCCAATGTTGAGGAAACGCCTCGGTAAATCTGCACCAGGCTTTGGTCTTCATTGGAAAAGGACGATCATTGTTCTGGGAATATGTGAGACCCTGCGGTGATACGTGTTTGACAACCAGACGCTGGTCACGTTGTCTCACAACCATCGACTGATCTTTCCCAAGATCAGCCTGCTCGAATGTGTTCAGCACCCAGGAGAACCTGGAAGGCGTATCTGCTTTCAGTTCATCCAGCACGATCGTCACGTCTGGTCGAATGTAGAGAATCTTTCTCTCAAACCGATTGAGATCCTCCCCATACGCCGCAGAGGCATCACCCACAAAAGAGCAATAAGTCGGCGAGTTGAAGAACCTGCCGATCCTGCCGTTATAGTTGATCCCCTTGGGCTGTCCCATATCATTCACAAGAACCGAATTGTGAGCCTGAGTCGTCCTGCTCCATCCAACATGGTAGGTGTCGCCGGAATACGTGTAATAACCTGCATCACAGGCCATGATCTCCCCGCCTGCGTGAAGGACGAATCCGTTTTGATCCGAATGCGCGTGACTGTGTCCTCCCCAGGGGCTGCTCCTAAAAAAAATGCGGTTGCTCCTGTGATCGTACATCCGATCGAACGCGGCCAGTTGGCCCACCTCCGGAAAGACCCGCGCACTCGCGATGTCCACAGGTGGCTTCCCCTCGACCCCACTCCCCGAGAGGTACCACATCGGGAGGTGAACCGGATTGCACACACGCGTGTCACTCCACCACTTGACATAGCGATTGTCTGTCATCGAAGCCAGGAAAGATGTGATATAGGTGTCTGCATCACTTCCCAGGTTGGAATCGATCAGCGAATAACAATCTCCCCAGTGATTCCACCAATAGTTCATGGACATGCAATACATCCAGAAGACGCCCGTGTTCTGCCAGCGCGGCTCACGGAACAGATCGAGTCCTGTGGCTGTCTTCAGGGCTGCCAGCCCTTCGAGCATAAACTGTACTTTGTGTCCATATTTCTGACCTTCGGTATATCCACCGTCGTTGTTGCCCCAGGCGACTCTGTTCACATATTGTCGAATCAAATAGTCCGCCCATTTCGCCCCTTTTTCCGTATCTGTAGCAAATGCCATCACTGTGGTCAACAAGGCATGCATGCACTGCTGTCCGTGTGAATTCTGGTAATTCAGGTGGATCTCCATCCTGTCGTGAATCCACTGGTAAGCTGCCTCACAATGGTACTCGAGATGGCCCAGGATGGCACCTTTTTCACCCTCACTCAAGACGTGAAAAAGCCGGTCGAATGCCAGTGCAACTCCCTTCAGGCCATATTCGTAACAATAAACGACCGTGTCGTGCTGACCTCGATCCTCCAGATGATAGTCCACTCTGAACGGTATGACGAACTTCAACCAGCGCCTGGCGGCATCGGCATACCGGGAATCCTCTGAGATCAGATAGGCGAAAGACAGCGCATTCACCCTGGTGGCCGCGGCATTGAGGTCTCTCACGCTGAATCCTCTCAGCGACATCGGCCTGCCCGCATCTACGTAGAAGACGTGCCCTCGGTCCTCGCCGACGTCACCAGGCATCGTGACCAGATCCAGTTCGGGCAGCTCCTGGTCCAAATATCCCTCGACCTGATGTTCCAAGTACTTCCAGGCCTCTCTTGCGGAACCATCCTTCTGAGCTCGGAAAGCATCCAACGTATCAGGTGTAACGAACACCCTGGGGTGATCGGGCATCTCCGACACGACATCCTCGGCTACCGGCAGCGGAATAGATTCCGGGGTGATCCAAAAGGTCGAAATTGAACTGGGTGTAGAGAGGGTACCATCCGAGGCAACTGCAGTATAACGCCAGTACCATTCACCTTCAGCAAGCACCTGATCGCCATTGTGATAGGATCTGTCGATACCCGACCACTGGATCACGTCTCCGCTGAAGTCTCCGGACTGACTCAACTCAACCGTGTACGTAGCAGCCCGGTCGTCCACACGCCAGATCATGGCAGGAGGATTCTTGATCGCAACAGACCCCTCGGGCGGAGATAGGGGCGGGTGTCCATCGGGTTGTGGTGAGGTCTCCAAATCGAAAGTTGAATCTGTCATCAGGGGTCTCGTTGATTGAGTATGTGAAATCGATATATGGATTTGAGCTCTAGATCTTTGGTACCGGGCGACCCAGCGGGTCGCCCCTACAGCGATTGGGTAGAGGCAAAGGTGTGCCCGAAATCACTTCTTCAGATCTACAAGGACCTGGGGGGCGCCACGCATGGGGGAACAGATGGACTTGCCGACACCGCGGTGGAGTTTCACGCGTTTGGACCTAGTGGTAGCGATTCCTGCCTTGAGTACATTCAGGAATTTCTTCTCGCCCGAGAACTGGTAGGCAGTAGCGACACCCTTGAGAATTCGCATGTCCGCGGTTCCTCCTACGGAAGACTCGGGACAGGAGGTGTAGCGGAATGTCTTCGTTTCCGGTACCCACATCTCATCGATACAGTAGGCCGCTGCGTTCACAATGGCATCGGCTACCCGTTTTTCACCGGTAGCCTCGTAGAATCGCTTGAGACCCACCATCAGGATTCCGACCATGAATCCTGCATTGCCCGTGTGGCGTGGCGGGTTACAGTGACAATGTCCCGGAACCATCAACCTGTCCCATCCACCGGTATCCCGCTGGCGTTCCAGCACACGGTCCACAATGATCCTCGCAGCGTTCAGATAGACCCTTCTTCCCGTGGCTTTGAAGGCTGCCGATAGATGTATCAGATGCCAACCGCTGTTGCGACAATTGGTGAAATCATAATGATTTAGCATGTCGCCTACGAGCAAATCGCTGGCGCCCATTGCCCCCTGCAGAGCCCTGTCGTCTCCGGTCAAAAGATGGTAGAGAAACAACCCCTCAACCCAGGTATGCGAAACACTTGACCTGCCGCCAAACATCGCCCTTTCGCGGTATCCATCGGGATAATATTCGCCCACGTGTCCAACGGAATGGATATACTGTGATCCCGCCGCATCCCCGTTGTGGTGACACGTGTCCACGTCGACAAGATGCCGAACGGCCTCTTCCGCCCAGGTATAGAAATCGGGATGTCCTCCTCTCAGGAATTCCTGAAGGAAGCACCATGGAGTATCATACTCCATATTACCCCAGTTGTAGGTCCGCTCACCAAACCAGTCCCCGTAATTCAACATTCCATACGCTCTGGACATCTCTCGGTCCTCGGCGTAGGCGGTCCGGGCGGAAGCCACCCATCTCTCATAGTCCGGATAGGGAGAAGGAGATTTATCGGGCAACTGAGTCACAGCCCGGCTCTTGTTGAAGGCATCCAGAGAGACGCTGTAGAGTGGCGGTATCTGCACAAGGGATGAAAATCGTGACCGTGAGCTCTGCCCCCCAAAACTGAACCAGAACTCGTGCGTCCTGGAAACACCTGCCTTCAACTTGTAGCTGCCGTCCAACAGATAGTAGAACAGACGGTCCTCGAGTTCACCCCCCTTCGGGTAGTCATCCTTGCCTATCGGAGGACAGATTTGAATGGTCATACCTTCCCTATCAACCATCAGCCCTTTGGGATAATTCTGCCAGAAATCTCTTGAAGCCAGCGAGATGCTTCCCTGAACTCCCCTCAACTCGAGGTCCCCTGCGTGGCGATTCCCTTTGGCGACCTCCGTTTTCCCCTCGAGGAGGGAATACTCGTAATCCTGGCGTTGAAGAACCGATGCTCCCTTCCGCAAATCAACTCCGGTGCCACCGATCTTCCCTGTCGGATCCTCACCCAGGTCGAAGGCGGCGTGGAGACTGAACTCTCTTATAGAGGCAAACTCCTCCTCGACCCGATCGTTCTCGAAGGTATGGAGTACGCGGATATCGGGATTTCCCCGAAACAGGTGAAATCGGAAAACGGAACGGAAGAGTGATTTGCTACGGTTTCCATGGGTCAACTCTACTCTTACACAGACCCGTTCTGGGCCGGACTCTTCCAGGGAAACCACATCAGGCTTTCCGGAACGAAACCTTGTCCCTCCTCCATCTACGATAACGGCTGTGGAACCTGAATCTTCGCCGGTCACCCTGACATAACTGCCGTCTTTCTGTCTCACCGAGACGATTCCGGGCAAATGTACTTCGTGCCTTGGGAACTCGACCTGAATTGGGCCGGTTGTCACCTGGATGCCTTTTCGAGATTCGGTAACCGAAATGGGGCTCGCCGTCTTCTTCCGTTTTACACCTCGCCCAAAATCCAACACATAGTCTTCAGCCCCATCTCCCTGGTAATCCAGCAGTGCCCATCGAACAGACCCGTCAGGCCAGGTTGCCAGTGTCCTTGTCTGTAGCGGAACCTCTCTACGTCCCTGCCTCAATCGCGTCTCGTCACTCGCACCCAGTGCCCCTTTCGCAAACGGCACTCCGATAGAGACCGGCCAGGTTCCGGTTCCCTTCGACTTTCGTCGAACAAGCAGTGGAATCCGTCCCCTCGTCTTGATAACGGGTTTGACCATACTCGTCTTGAAGGACCCTGAGAAGACTGCTTCCAGTTTTCCAGTCCTGTCCCGCATTCTGATCTCATAGTTGTAGGTCCTGTCAGGTTTCAGATCCTCCAGGACCACCTCGTGGCTCATCAGAAGCCCTGGGACCTTTCGGCTGCGTGTAAGAATTCTCACACTGCGGTACCAGAGACGACCACTTGCAGGTCGATCGGTCATCCAGGTCAAACAGACGGTAATACCGATGTAGGAATGTCGTAATTCAACCTGCGGATCGATGATCTTCAGATCGAAAGCGGAAACCCTGGGCTTCTTGCTGAGAAGCACCAGATTCTCTATGCGACATGCGCCGGTGGTCTCAGACGTGACAACTCTGACCGGCTCCCCGCCTTGAAAGGAAAATCGATTGGGAACCACAAACAGATGCGTCCTGTTGTCCGGATCGGGCATACGAACGCGGGCAACCTCGCGATGCCCGATCCATATTCCCACCTCCTCATCCTGTCCCGCCGCCGTGTACATCGTAACGGCCAGATAGTATTTCCCGGCGGGCTTGATCGTGTCCTGCAGGGTAGTCACCAACCTTGCCTTACAGACGGAAGGAGGTCGGTAGACCGAAGAATTGGCGTACTCGGTGAACGTGTCGTTTACAAAACCGTCAAGTCGACAGGCAAACGCCGGTATGACAACTGAATCCTCTCGATCCAACACGCTCCGGATCCTGGCGTCTCCTGAAACAATTAGAGCATCTGGAACACTGGTTCTGGCAGGCATGTGAAGCTCCGAATGATTGGAGTTTTTTGGGGGCACGGCTAGCAATATACCTCGCCCTAAAGGAGCTTGCAAGCACCTTGACCTGCCAGGGAACAGGGCCTATCTTTCACGATCAATTGACCACCATAAGACATGGAATCTCAATGGCTGTCGTCCAATCCATCGCTACTGATTCACCCGGAATCGCCCTGGAGAAGCGGGGCATTACCCTGCGATCCATTATCCTAGGTGCCGGAACCGCGGCGGCATTGTGTGTCTGGACGAACTACACCGAGTTCGTCATGCACTCTGCAGCTCTGGTCATGTCGAACCTGCCCATGTCCGCCTTCCTGCCCTTCGTATTCTGGGTGTTTATCAACATAGGATTGCGAGCCTGGTTTCCTAGAATTGCCCTTTCCGGCACTGAACTTCTGGTCATCTTGTGCATGGGTTGGATGGTGGGAAACGTTCCGGCAATCGGATGGACGGGCTATTGGATGGGCACCGTGACAGCACCCTCCTACTATGCCTCACCTGAAAACGGATGGCGTGAGGCCTTCTTCAACGACTTGCCACTTTACCTTCTCCCTGGCCCGCAGGCCGTCGAGTGGTTCTATAACGGCCTGCCACCGCACACGCCGATCCCCTGGGGAAGCTGGTTCTCACCCCTGTTGTGGTGGTTCTCTGCGGGAATCTCCGTGGTCGCTATGGGCATCTGTCTGACAGTCATATTCCGCAAACAGTGGGAGGAACATGAACGTCTTACGTTCCCACTGGCCACCATACCCATGGACCTGACAGACGGATTCAATCAGCCCGGTCGCGCCATTCCCGCTCTGTTCAGGAATCCACTGTTCTGGCTGGGATTCCTGATCCCCGCCTTCGTAATCGGCTGGAACATCATTGGCTACTACAACCCGGGAATGCCCCGGATGACCGTCTTCGACGGATATATTCGCAAAAACGTGACCTTTGCCAGGCAATTCCCACCCTACTCCTTTCGTATCTTGCCTTCCCTAATCGCATTTACGTATTGGTGCAACCTGGACATTCTGCTCAGCTTCTGGCTCTTCGGATTCCTCGCACCCGTTAAGATCGGACTGATGAATCGGACCGGTTTCTCAGTTGGACTTCACGGTCAACTGGCCGATCCAACACAGACTCTCCATATCGAAAGCCATGGGGCACTTATGGCTTTGGCCATCTGGTCGATGTGGGTCGCCAGAAGCCATCTCCGTGACGTGTTTCGCAGGGCATTTTCTCCCGATCGGTCGGAGGATCCGTCAGAAGGATTGATCTCATACCGCGTTGCGCTGCTGGGTCTCGCCTTTTGCTGGACCTTTCTGATCGGGTGGCTCACCGCGGCCGGAGAGGGCATACCTCTGGCCATCTGTTCGGTAATTCTGATGTCCGCAGCATACTTTTGCGTCACCAAATACCTTGCGGCCAGCGGATTCGCCTATATCTTTCCTTCAGATGTGCACGGTGGCACATTTATAAAAACACTCTTCGGCACGGCGGAAATGACAACGAGACAGCTCACCGCAATCCAGCTGCACAACAGCGGCGCCTTTATTGGGGCAGCACGGATTATGGGAATGCCGATGATGCCGCACTACATCAAGATGACTCACGGTGTCAAGTCACGGTATCGGCTCATCCCTTCTCTCTGGATCGCATTTGCAGCGGGAGCCGGCGCCTCATTCGCCTACGTGTTAAACCTGTGTTACGCTCACGCGGGGATGAATTTGCGGACCTATACCTTAACCACGGGAAACACGCGGGCCTGGGATGCACTCGCCTCTGCGATCGACAGCTCCAACAGGACTGTTCCTGATCCGCAAAAGATTGGGGTCTGGCTTGTCGGCGCAGCGACGGTACTCCTGCTCAGCGCGCTCAAAACCTGGATACCCAGGTGGCCACTTCATCCTGTCGGCCTGGCGTTTCAGCGCACAATGGGGCCAATGGCCTTCGGCTTCAGTGCATTCCTGGCCTGGATCATCAAACTTACCGTACTCCACTTCGGAGGCATTGGTCTCTTCAATAAGACCAGACCATTCTTCCTGGGTCTGCTCATTGGATACACCACCTTCATCGGCGTCTCCGCCTTCGTTGACGCGATCTGGTTCCCCGGCCAGGGCCATTGGGTCCACGGATGGTAGTCTCGCGGAGCTGGTAGAAGCGACCCATCGATCGAAAGAGTTCTTGAATCTACACCCACAGATGGACGTCTAATCAAGGATGGCCTCAACAATTGGGGCAATGCAGGATCTCAGTCTGAAAATCCTGGAGGAAGATATGAAGGAACTGAGATGGACGAGATGGTCAGTTGCTCTGGTCGTGGTCTGGCTTGCTGGCTGTGGAGGGCCGCGCGATCCTGTCCAAGAGATGAAGAAGAGCCTCTCTTCAGCCCCGGAGTATATGATTATTCTCGAGGACATGAGGCAAGAGGACGGTTTTTTCACGGATTACTTTCACCGGTATCAGGTAACCCAAGGGAAAAGGAGTCATACCACCAATTGGGTCGAGGTCTCAGAGACCATCTACCGAAAATACGAGCCCTTTCTGGGGATGGCCCTAATCGCCAAATCTGACACCGGCGTGAACGACACCCCCCATCCGGCGGGATATCACTATGTTGGGAACCCGCAATACGGCAGTTGGAACCAAGGTAGTGGCGGTAGCTTTTGGGTATTCTACGGTCAGTACTCCCTGATGCGTGACATGATGGGCTATGGGGGAAGATCCACATACCGAAACGACTACAACGACTACCAGAACCACCGAGACCGTCGTCAACCCTATTACGGACGCAACAGGGAGTGGGGAACCGGAGGTTCGGTCACCAAACAGCAAAAAACCACATTCTTCCAACGCCGTAAACAGCGTCTGGCAAACAAGCGGAATTCCTTTTCTAAGAAAGTCAGGAACCGTTCCGGCCGGAGTCACTCCGGATTTGGTAGCCGCAGCAGAGGGAGGTTCGGAAAATGATATGGAATAATCTGATAGAATCGGGCATATACCTGGTATGTGTTTACGTCTTGTTCTGGTTGGGCAAGTTGGTCTACGATCTCACCACGCCCAGTTACAAGCTGAAGGAAGAGCTTGTAGAAAAGGACAACACGGCCCTCGCCGTGGCTGTCGTCGGATACTATTTTGGTCTGATCCTGGCCATCGGAGGCGTCATCGTTGGACCCTCTCAGGGTCTGGAAGCAGATCTGATAGATGTGCTCATCTACGGTCCGCTGGCCATCATTCTGATGAACCTTTCCAGGCTGATCAATGACAAACTCATCCTTCACGGATTCTCGATCCGGGAAGAAATCATCAGAGATCACAACGTCGGGACCGGCGTCGTGGTTTCTGCATCCTACATCGCCACGGGACTGATCATCTTTGGCGCGGTCTCTGGAGTGATGGGTGATCTGGTCACCTCGATCGTTTTCTGGATCCTGGGGCAAGTCGCACTGGTGTTGGCCGGGCTCTTCTACAATTGGATAACACCATACGATATCCATGCCCAGATAGAGAAGGAAAATGTGGCGGCGGGGGTTGCCTTCGCTGGAGGCCTGGTCGGCATTGGAAACATCGTTCGGCATGCTGTTGCCGGCGACTTCATCTCCTGGTCGATGGAACTGCAGACATTCGGTCTGTATATTCTTGTAGGACTGGTCGTTCTACCGATAGTCAGAGTTGCCACCGACAAAATTCTCCTGCCCGGACAAAAGCTCTCCAACGAAATAGCGAATCAGGAAAAACCAAATCTTGGAGCGGGATTCATTGAAGCCTTCTCCTATGTCGGCGCTTCGTTTCTCCTCGTCTGGATCTTGTGACATTGAGGTGTTGAATGCTCAAAGATGTGTATCTGGCCGGTGGCGTTCGTACTGCCATTGGCGGCTTCGGTGGTGCCTTCAGCGAGACGCCAGCAACCGCCCTCGGCAGTGCGGTTGCAAAAGCCGCCTTGGAAAAAAGCAAGATTCCTCTCGACCAGGTCGATGAGGTCATCTTCGGCAATGTGCTCAGTGCAGGGCTCGGTCAAAATATCGCCCGTCAGGTATCGCTGGGTGCAGGCCTGTCTCAGGGAGTTGGCGCCACAACGGTAAACAAAGTCTGCGGCTCCGGTCTCAAGTCGATCATGCTTGCTGCGCAGGCCATTCAATGTGGTGATGCCGATGTGATCGTTGCCGGAGGCACCGAAAGCATGTCTCGTGCTCCCCATCTGTTGGAAGGTATGCGCGACGGTCTCCGTATTGGCAATGGTGAACTCGTAGACACCTTGCTCCGGGACGGACTTTGGGACGTATACAACGATGTTCACATGGGAACCTGCGGCGACAGGTGTGCGAGCAAGTATGGCTTTTCTCGTGAAGATCAGGACGATTTCGCCGTCGAAAGTTACAAACGCGCCCTGAAAGCTTTAGAGGATGGCATCACCTCGGATGAAATCATCCCGGTCGAAACAGTCTCCGGCAGGCAGACGGTAACCATCACACAGGATGAAGGGCCTGGTAGATTCAACGAGGAGAAACTCAGGCAACTGCGGCCCGCGTTTGAAAAAGACGGAACGGTAACCGCCGGTAACGCCTCGAGCATCAACGATGGTGCAGCCGCCTTCGTCGTATTGTCCGGTGAAAAAATCGAATCGCTCGGAATAACCCCTCAGGCGCGAATACTCGGCTATGCCTCGGGTGCCCGCGAGCCTGAATGGTTCACCCTGGCCCCGATATTGGCGATATCCCAACTGCTTGAGGACCTCTCCCTCACCGTCGCAGATATAGACCTGTTCGAGATAAACGAGGCCTTTTCCACCGTTGTAATGGCTGCAATGAAAGATCTGGCCATCCCTCACGAAAAGGTCAATGTACTGGGTGGCGCAGTTGCCCTGGGTCACCCCATTGGCGCAAGCGGAGCCCGAACGCTTGTAACGCTCGTCAACGCCATGAAACACAAGGGTGTATCCAAGGGTGTCGACAGCCTGTGCATTGGGGGCGGCGAAGCTGTTGCGATGGCTGTTGAGATTTAGAACTCGGTGCACGTCTTGAAGGAAAAAGGGCGACCATACGGTCGCCCTTTTGGAGTTCAACCTCCAATTTAATATGACCATTACCTCTCAATCGACCAAAGACGATCGCCCCACCGGGCACAGCTACCTGCTGAAAACTTGCCTTTTCGCCACGGGTCTGGCGGGCATTGTAGCCGAATTCGTCCTCTCTACCCTCGCCAGCTATCTTCTCGGGAACACAACGGTTCAATGGACGCTCATCATGTCCCTGATGCTGTTCGCCATGGGACTTGGCAGCCGTCTGAGTCGACACATCACGAACCGATTGCTGGACCGGTTCATTGCTGTCGAATTCCTGCTCTCTGTTCTGTGTGCAACAAGCGCAGCGGCGGCCTACTTCGGGACCGCGTTCGTCAATGAAACCACCTTTCTCATATATTCCTATGCCGGGGCCATAGGCCTGCTTATCGGCCTCGAGATTCCCCTGGTCGCCAGGATGAACGAAGTCTACGAAACACTTCAAACCAACATCGCGTCCGTAATGGAAAAGGACTACTACGGCGCACTGTTCGGTGGTCTCCTGTTTGCCTTCTTCGCTTTACCCAAGCTGGGTCTAACCTATACACCCATCGCCCTTGGGTCCGTCAACTTTGTCGTTGCCTCAGCAATGCTCTGGCGGTTAAGAAACCTCCTGGAACACAGACGGAAGTTGATGGCCGCCTTCTGGCTCACTGCCGCAGCGTTGATCTCTCTGGCGATCTTCATTCGCCCTATTGTCCGCTTCGGTGAACAGAGCATCTACCGAGACCGTGTCATCTTCCAGACACAGACTCCCTACCAGCGAATCGTCATCACCGAATGGAAGGGATATTACTGGTTATACCTGAACAACAACGTCCAGTTCAGCACATATGACGAGGAAAGATATCACGAGCCCCTAGTCCACCCTGCCATGCAACTCGCCGCCTCCCGTCGCAACATCCTCGTCCTTGGGGGCGGTGATGGACTGGCGGTTCGCGAAATCCTCAAGTACTCCGAAGTTGATTCAATCACCCTGGTGGATCTGGATCCGGAGATAATTCGGCTCTCACGTACCCAACCTGCGCTATTATCAGCCAACGAGGGCTCACTCAATTCTCCAAAGCTACGCGTGGTCAACAATGACGCAGGAAGATTTCTCGACGCCTCTTCCGACCTGTTCGATGTCATCATTGTGGATCTGCCCGACCCTAAGGGCCCCGACCTCGCAAGACTCTACTCCAGAGAATTCTACCGGAAGTGTCTCAAGCAACTGTCTCGATCAGGAGTTATCGTCACACAGAGCTCAAGCCCACTCCACGCAACCAAGGTCTTCCTTTGCGTAAACAAGACAATGGCGTCATCCGGGCTGTCCGTCCTCCCATATCACAACACAGTTCCAACAATGGGGGATTGGGGGTGGAACCTGGGAATGCGGGCAGAAATCATCTCACCGAATCAGCTCAGAGGTCGCGCAACAAAACTGTTATTCGACAATGTGGACACTGAATTTCTCAATCAAGAGTCATTGCGAGGCATGGTCCATTTCTGGAAGGGCTTCCGCGAAGCCCAAGAGGAACTGGAAATCAACACGGAACTCAATCCGGTAATAGACAGGTATTATCGTGCCTCGGAGTGGGGATGGTAGTGCGAATCAAGGGCTGATCTTCAAAACCTGCCCACCCAAACAGCAAAAATAAAATCGGGCTCCCGCCTTGTAGGCAGGGGCCCGATTTCTGATGCTCAAGCGTATACCACCTCATCCCGATGGCAGGATATCGCTGAACTGGAATTCTTCTACAATGTTGCCTGCTGAAGCCTCATGCTCGTCGTCACCCCACTGTTCGATGCTCAGGGTCCTCTTTTCCGAACTGTCCAGATAATCCCACACGATAAATTCCTGTCCCTCGTCACCGCAATTCTCATAGAAATGTCCAACATCCGACGACTCGGCTGAATACTCAATACCGTTGTAAGAGATCGTCTCCGGTGGATCTTCATGCTCCTTCAGATGGGATCGCAAATCTCCATCGATATCGTTCAACCGAATCTTCTTGCTCAGTGTCCATTCCAGTTCGTCGTCGTCCTCCCGATCCAGGTAGAGCACCTCGTCCGCGCAGGAAATTTCCCATTCGTCAACACGATCGCCGTCGTAATCGTAGACGTGCTGGGCGGTCACTTGCCAGGTCTTCAGATCGTAATCGAAGACAAAACCTGGCTTCAAATCAGAAAGGGTAAGATCCCGCAACGGATCTACCTCGGCTTCCTTGTCTTTCTTCTTGAAGAGATTCCAATTCATTATCGCTGCACCCTGACCTGCCTGACCCGATGTAACGGCGGACCTAGGACATTCCCATTTTGGCCTTCAGCTCTGCTAGCTGGTCCGAACCGGCACCCTTGTCATCGATTACGGCATCTATCTCATCGTCCAAACTTTTCGAAGAATCCGCCATATCACCGTAGGCTTCAGCCAGGGATTCATCCTCCTCCACCCTTTCCTTCATCCGTTCTAGCATCGCCAGCGTGCCGTTGGAATCAACCTTCGACAGTTGCTTGTTGATCTTCTTCGTGGCGGCGGCGGTTTTGGCCCTTGCTCTCAGAGTCACAAGATCATTCTCGTAGGTGGCAATTGCTGCTTTCAACTTGTCGACCTGTGCCTGCAACTGTGCGGCCGTAGTCTCCTGCTGCTTGGCGTCACCTGTCAGGGTAGCGGCACGTTTGGCAGCGTCTTCCTTCCGCGACAGCGCCTCTCCGGCCAAACGATCGGACTCACCAGAATCCAAATCTCCTCCCTGCGCTTTCTGGAGCACAAGCATGGCCTTCCTCTCGTAATCGCCCGCGGCCTTCTTATTCTCTGAGGCCTGTTTCCGCAGCCGGATACCCTGTCCTTTGACTTCGGCGAGAGCCGTCATCGCACTGTTGAGGTCTTTCTTCAAGTCCCTTATCCCCTGCTCTGTCATCTTGATCGGATCTTCAAACTTGTCAATAGTGGCGTGTGCTTCAGCCTTCCCAACTCGGAATACCCTCTGAAAAATTCCCATGATCTAGCTCCTCGAAAAAACGATCTACTTGACGTGATATTGCGTAATTCTGTCTAATAATCGCTGTAACTCAGCAGCTCTCCTGCGTTTTCTGCAAGGGCGAGTCCAAGCGCGTTTATCGTACCCTCTATCTCTGCCCTATCCAGTGTGTCAAGCCTCAGAGTATCCCGAAACAGGATCGTTCCAGTCTCCTTATCCAACGCGAATGCACCGTGAATCAACGTCCTGTTAATCTCCAGCAGACGTTCGTACAGGTCCTTGGGATCAGACGGAATTGGCATAATGGCCTGTTCCAATATCAGAATAGGATCTTCGCAATCCACGATCAGGTTGTTTATGCCCCTTTCCTCATCACTGACCACCACCAACTCTTCCTCTACATCCTCGTCCTGGATATCCAGATCCAGATCCTGAAGATGGGCTTTCACTGCCCCGAGAAACTCAGACATATGAACTTCCTTTCTCATTGGAGATGCCGCAAACTTGCGTATTCAACTGTTCGAGATATATGATACCTGAATGCCCAATTTGTTTCAAAAAACGGGAGAATGGCGCCCCGCGATCCTTGCCGCAATACTCACCCAACCTTAAACTTTCAGCGCCTCCTCGACACAATACCGGACCAGAACAAACTCCTTCACACCTCGGATATTTTTGGCGGGCCAGCGGGCGAATTGTCTTGGCTAACATCGGAAAAACTCCCTGGGGCCTCAATTTACGGAAAAACAGCCGTTCCGAATTTGTGAGTGAAGATAATGCAGGAGCAAATTGGACGCAAGGGTGAAAGGTCGAATACGCAGACAGGAACTGAGGTAATTGACTTTACTCACCCGGTCGATTACTTTCTAAAGCGTTGATTCGAATGCTAAAGCAGGTATGCAAAAACGAGCACATGGAATCCTGGCGCGGGGTTTGCCCACTTTCCCCATTTACGGTGAATTCAATTCGCCATTTCCTCCCTCTGTCGCAGATCCTTGAGCAGGCAATTCCGACAATGCCTGGCGCACCCATGCACCGAATTCCTCAGCCGACGAAGATTTCTCGAAGATGTGTTTCTTCCGGACTCCGAGCTCACCCAGTTCCTCGAGTATTTCTTTCTGCATTGAATCTGTCACGACCAGAATGGGCAACCGGTTGAACATTTGGCGAACAAACATGATGCATTCTCTTCCACTGATCTCGGGCAAATCGAATCCCAGAACCACCAGATCGTAGTAATTTGGCGCATCAGAGAGATGTTGTATGAAGCTACGCCCGTCCGTCACGGCATCCACTTCCAGATGGAGATCACCCATTAAGGAACCTGAAAGCCGCATTAAATCAGGACCATCTTCGGCAAATAGGATTTTCATAGCTAGATTCCATTCAAGGGAAGTTCGGTCGTTTCGCTATCGAAATATACCAATTATTCGCTGGGTCAGGCATAATTCAAGAACAGCTACTCCTGTACAAAAAAGAACCCCTCCCCGAGCAAAGTAGCGTCCACTTTACCCAAAAGAGGGGTTTGACAAGCGGCACCACGCCTCGACTGACGTAGTCGCCGTACACATCGAGAAAATCTCAGTCTATTGATGGCAGCCGTTTTGGGCCAGGTCGGCCGCCGACCTGGATATTCCGCCCTCCGCGATGCCTCCTCAATGCTGCGCTGCGTGTGTGTGTTGTTCGGTGACCTCTGGTCCGATTTCCCCGAGCCTGCAGCGAACTGAGTCCAGCGATTCAGGAGAAGGCGATTCCCCGCCACATCAACATTATCGGCAAGAACTTGAGCACTCTTTAGTTTTTATTTCAGAAATATTCAAGGAACCTGTCACACCCCTGCTGCACGATCTCTGTGAGGTATGAATGCAACGGTTTGCGAAATGGTCTGTTCGTCATCCCGGGGAATACCAATCCATTGTTGAGGTCCTTCTGAGCAACAGATCGCTCACACCTGAGGATATCAGCAATAGCCCGGATGTGCTTCAGGACCCCTGTGGTATGCAGGATATGGGAACCCTAACCAGACGAATTCTGGATGCGATAGAAAGAAATGAAAGAATAGTTGTATTCGGGGACTACGACGTGGACGGTGTAACCAGTACAGCCGTTCTCCTGGATTTCCTGGACAAAGTTGGGGCTGATGTGATGCCGCTTCTACCGGATCGATTTCGCGACGGATACGGAATGAAGCCCGGCGGAGTACAAAGGGCGTTGGACGAAAAGGCAAGTCTCATCGTTACGGCAGACAACGGGATCGCCTCCTTCGACGCAGTAGACCATGCCAATGCGTCCGGAGTAGACGTTGTCGTAATCGATCACCACAGTCCCCAGGAGAAGCTTCCGGAAGCGTTGGCCATTGTCAATCCAAACCGTCTGGATTGCACCTATTCATTCAAGGGTCTCGCTGCCGTTGGTGTTGCATTCAAAGTCGTACAGGCTCTCGTGGGCGAATGCATCCCGCAACAGGAACGAAGAAGCTACCTTAATTCCCTGCTGGATCTTGTGGCGCTTGGAACTGTGGCGGATGTCGCACCGATGGTCAGTGAAAACCGAGTCCTCACCAGAAGAGGGTTGCAGGTACTCGCACAGACGGAGCGCCCAGGGCTGCGTGCTCTCAAGGAAGCCTCTGGAACGAGGGATCAACCGGTGGACACAACCACGATCGGCTTCTTTCTAGGTCCCCGTATCAACAGCGCCGGTAGATTGGCCTCTGCAGACCTCGCCTTGAACCTCCTTCGAAGCAAATCGGGTCAGGAAGCCGAAATATACGCAGAGGAAATAAACGACCTGAACCAACAGCGACAACAGCTACAGAAGGCAGGAGTCAGTCAGGCCGAAATGCAGGTTGAGGCGGAAGGCCCTGTGGACACCAAGATAGTCGTTGTCAAGGGTGATGACTGGCACCTGGGGGTCATCGGACTTATCTCAGGTAGACTTACCGAGTCTTACCGAAGACCGTCGGTGGTATGTACAGAAATGCGGGATGACGACACGTTCACCGGATCTGCACGATCAGCCGGGGGATACAACATGGTTGAAGGAATCTTTCGCTGTGCCGATCTGCTGACCGAATACGGTGGCCACGCCGAAGCGGCCGGCTTTACCGGTCCCACTGTTAATTTTCCAGCATTCAAGCAACGTCTCGAGGAAGATGCGGACGCCAGATTATCCAACGATGATCTGACGCCTTGCCTCGAGTTGGATGCCCACCTGCTTCCCCACCACATTTCACTTCAGACCATTGACCAACTCGACACCCTTGCTCCCTTCGGTTCTGGAAACGAGCCCCCGCTCTTTCTGGTACCGAAGTGCCAAATTGAGCGCATGGGAGCGGTCGGCAAAGGCGCACACCTAAAACTCTCACTGGACGTTGGGGGACAGAAATGCGACGCCATCTGGTGGCGGCAAGGAGAACGGGTTTACGAGCTCTCGGAAGGCGACACAGTAGACGTGGCCTGCGCCCTGGAGAAGAACACGTGGAACGGTAAGACACGGATCCAGTTGGTCCTTGAAGACCTTCGTTCTTCAGAATAAAAAAACGCCGCCACATTGTGGCCTGCGGTATGCGCTCACCTCGCACTCTGTCCTCCATCACCTCACGGGCAGCCCTTCCAAGGCACCTGCAGGAAGATCTATAGATCCAACCGGTACCCAACCGGGCTGCACGCTGTCCCCATCCCGCCACTCCAGATGCACCCACGCACCGTCGGCACTGCGCGACCGTACCTGCCATATCGTCCCATCCTTGAGAACGGCAATCCGCTCGCCTTGTGTCGATGGAACCGTAAACAGGTACACGGGTTCCTCGCCGGTTGCCACCACGGCCCACAACGGTTGCGTTTCCATTGCAGCCGGTTCCGCCTGAATCGGTGGCTTCGGATTGGGAAGCGTGATCCTGACCATTCTGGTCCAATCCAGGAGCAAGCCGGACCACCACGCAAGGCCTGCACCAACACCGGCGGCCACCAATAGCCCGAAAGCGGCCAAGCGCCACCAGTTCACTTCCTTCGCCGACACTGCAGGGGAAGGGGGACGATCTTCGTGTCGGGAGAACATCCTGGATCCGGGAGACAGCGATTCTGCCGACTGCCTCACCTCGACCGTTTCCTGCAGATGTTCCGAGGTCGTTTTTCGATGCACGTGAAAAATGGTCTGTACATGATAAGCTTCTACGGAGTCCGTTTGTCCGTGCGGCGTTTCCCCGCCCAACGCAAGAATCGCTCCCTCGAATACACAAACACCGTGCGAACTCCTCGCCAACTCCATCAGGGACTCTTCTGACCAGTTACCGGATATTGGATCATATGCCTCCGTACCAGCAGTTCGGCCGGCATTTCCCCGACCACCGGTTACGTAAATTCTCCTATTGATCACATCGGTGCCAAAGTGACTTTTTGCGGATGGCATTGGGAAATCCTGGGTCCAGGTATCGTCCAAAGGAGAATACCGCTCGTTCCTGTCGGTCTTGGACATTCCAAACAGACCAAAAAGTCTCCGTCTTTCACCACCCAGAACACTCATCCTGCCGTTCACCGTACCGGCACCCGCTGCGTGTCTGGCCGTGGGCATTTTCCTTCTACTGAACCAGGTGTCGGTAACCGGATGGTATTCCTCATTGACACCTGTTATCCAGTTCTTGATCAGCCCTTTCAGCCTTGTCCGTATCCCGCCTACAGCGTAAAGTCTCCCACCCAGAGTGCCAACCACCAGGTGACTCCTAGACGTGGGTAACTGCGCCTTCCGCGACCACAAGTCCTGCTCAACATCATATTCCTCTACTCGATCCGTCTTGGACCCTTTGCCCTCGAACCCGCCAACAACGTAAATCTTCTTGTCTAGCACACCCACACCAAAAGCGTATCGTCTTGGTCCGGGCATATTCGCCTTCCGTGACCAGGCCGACGAAGACGAGGATTCGGGGTCATACGCCCAAATCTCACCGGAGTCCCAGATTGTGAACACGCTACCTTCTACCGTGACACAAGTCGCTCTGCCAGGGTGCGGCAATTCGGTTCGCATGGGTTGCCAGACAGGATCGGCATTCGTACTGACTACGGTCGCCCCTGTATACCGGTATCCGGCAGGTGACTGACGTGTGGTACCCAGTATTGAGAAACCATCAGGGACCGATGTCAAATCATCCGGCACACCGTCCAGATTCGTATTCAAATCGGGTACGGATTTGTTTGTATTCCTTCCCTCTTCCATCTAGCTTAGCCCCAAATGGCCTATGGTCGATCAGAAAGCCTAATGTATCCAACAAACTCAGGTGTTGTCAAGCCCCTCGCGAACCTGTCAGGGGAGGCTCAGACGGTAGAGTTATTCCCTAAAAATTTGACAATCAACACCTCTTATACTTGATTAGTTCTTCACTAGATTTGCCAGCAAGATCGACTTTACCTATTACAAGACAGGAGGAGTACATGCCTGGCCGGCCGTATGTCCTGGCGGAGACAAATTGGAAAATGGTAAAGGAAACAGACTACGAAGTCGCCCTGTTGCCCTGGGGAGCTACGGAAGCGCACAACTACCATCTACCTTACGCTACCGATGTGGTGCAATGCGACGGCATAGGGGCGGAAGCCGCTCGAATTGCATGGGAAATGGGAGCTAAGGTTATCCTTTTGCCCACTGTTCCCTTTGGTGTCAACACGGGTCAACTGGACATAAAACTGGACATAAATATGAACCCGAGTACCCAGCTTGCAGTTCTGAAAGATGTCGCTCAGGCTCTCGAACACCAGGGCATAACGAAGCTCGTGGTAATGAATGGGCACGGCGGAAATGATTTCAAACAAATGATCAGAGAACTGCTTCCCCAGCTCGAGATGTTTATTTGCACCGTCGACTGGTATCGCTCCGTCGACCTTTCAAACATATTCGATAACCAGGGCGATCACGCAGATGAAATGGAGACGAGCCTCATGCAACTGTTCAAGCCCGATTGGGTACTTCCGCTATCGGAAGCTGGAGATGGCGCCGAGAACGCCTTCACATTGAATGGCCTGCGGGAAGGGTGGGTCTGGACACAGCGCGATTGGACAAAGGCTACAAATGACACAGGTGTCGGAGATCCCTCCAAGGCTACACCGGAGAAGGGACAGCAGTGTCTCGATGCAGTAGCCAACCAGATTGGCTGGTTCCTCGCTGAGCTGGCTTCGACGGACATCGATGCGCTCTATGAGAGAGCTTGAAACTCGGCTAGGGAGACTCCCATGAAGGCCATTGAAATCAACCAGCATCTGAATGCGCTCATCCCCGACTTGAATGAGAAAACCGTCGACCGCGTCATCTATGGAAATCCGGAGGTCGAGGTCCAGGGGATTGCTGTAGCCTGGATGCCCTATCGTGATACGGTATTACGCGCCGGAGAGTTGAGCGCAAATGTAATGGTCACCCACGAACCCACGTTCTACGACCACTGGGATCTTGACGGAAAACTCGCCAATGTCACCGAATCCATCGCCAAGCGCGAGCTGATAGAAGATGAGCACATAACCATCATCCGTTGCCACGATGTGTGGGATGCCCTGCCAGACATCGGCATCCCCTTTGCGTGGGGCGACTTTCTGGAACTCGGACCTCCTGTAGGGGGTGAACGCTTCTATAACGTCTATGAGGTGCCCACCTGCTCGGCCCGTGAATTCACCCTGCAAATGTCAGAAAAAACCCGACAACTCGGTCAACCAACTCTGGGCTTCTATGGCGATCCGGATCGTCAAATCCAGCGAGTAGGTCTAGGAACTGGATGCATCAGCAATCCATTCACCTTGTACGAAATGGGGGCAGACTTGGCCATCTCCGTCGACGACGTCGTGCGCGCATGGGTCGCCGGCGAATGGTGTCACGATACGGGCAATCCCCTCGTCGTGGTCAATCACTGTGTCGCCGAGGAGCCCGGGATGGTCACACTGGCAAATTACCTGCAGAAAACGTTCAGCGATCTACCGATCCATCACATTCCCCAGGAATGTACATACCAGTCCATTGGGAATTGAGAGGAACTCTATGGCGCCGCAAAGGACCTTCTCCGGAGCCTCCTGGGAGTCTCATGTTAGCTATTGCCGGGCGATTAAGGTGGGTAACCAGATTCACCTGAGCTGATGTGCGCCCATTTCCGAAAGCGGCGAAACATTCGCTCCGAACGATGCATATGCGCAGGAGAAGCGATGCTTCGAAATCATCGAGAGCGCACTCTCAAACCTGGATGCGAAGATGTCGGATGTCGTCACGGACATCAAACGGTGGCAGGAATATGGCCGTGCCCACAACGCTTGCTTTGGCGAACATCCTCCGCAACCACACTGTTGGAAATCAAGGCACTCGTAAACCCTGATATGCTCATCGAATTAGAATCCGAGGCCATCCTCGATGAATGAAAACTCGCCTTAGAATGGAGCCCGGACTTGTCCTCAACTAAATCCAATCCTCCCATAATTGGCATCACTGTCGGTGATCCAGCCGGGATTGGTCCCGAGATCGTACTCAAAGCACTCTCTGACCCTGACACAGAGGTCCCTGTGCGCCCCTTGGTATACGCCGACCGTGTAGTGGTGGAACAAACCAGCGATCTGCTTGGATCCAACTTCGAACTGAATGCAGTCGACTCTCCATCAGAAGCCAGGTTTGAAGCGGGCACCCTGGACTTCATCGATGCGAAAGTTCTAAAGGAACCGGTAGTGTATGGCGCTATTTCCCCAAGCGGCGGGCAGGCAGGTTACGCATACCTGAACCGTGCTGTTGACGACGCGCTAGCGGGCGATATCGACGGGTTGTCCACTGCACCCCTGAACAAGGAATCCCTTCAAGCAGCCAGGCTGCCTCATATTGATCACACTGCAATGCTTAAAGCGCGCGCTGCCGTCAACGAGCCAATGACGCTTTTTCTGGTTCGCACACTGAGGATCTTCTTCCTGACCCGACACATCTCCTTCCGCGAAATTCCTGATGCCATCTCCTTAGAAGCTGTCCTGGACGCGTTGCCGCTCTGCGATCTCTACCTCCGGCAGCTGGGAATTCGCGAACCGACAGTTGCTGTTGCCGGATTGAATCCCCACGGAGGAGAACAGGGATTGTTTGGAAACGAAGAAATGGAAGTCATCTCCCCGGCGATAGCAGAAGCCCAGTCCCGAGGTTGGAGAGTCCACGGACCGGTACCAGCCGATTCGGTATTTCATCAGGCTCTGGAAGGAAAATACGACGGCGTCCTGTCTTTGTACCACGACCAGGGCCACATCGCTGCAAAGACGCTCGACTTCCATGGCACCATCAGCCTGACGATGGGACTCGAGTTCCTGCGAACGTCGGTCGACCACGGCACCGCATTCGACATAGCAGGAAGGGGCGTGGGGGATGCAAGAGGAATGGTGGAAGCGATTCGGGCGGCTGGGAAATATTCAATATCTGTGAAGAAAGGAATATCAACAGAACTATAAACATCCACTGATCAGGGCGAGCAATTTATCACCAGATAGCAAAAAAACCGAGCTTATACTCGGTAAGAAAACAAAAATAAAGCCGCCAGGGAGATCATTATCTCAACACACTCGTGTCCGTTTGAATCGGTCCAGCGGCATTAGACCTTTTGAAGAAGAGCGATACTGCCCTCAACTCCCATTCGCGATCCAACTCACTAAAACCTTCGTTTGTGCGATTCGGGACGTCGAGAATTCGGATTCCCGCCAAGAAAGGAACTGGCGAAATTTATGTCCAAATTGGCACAAATGTTTCGGCCGAACTGCAGATCATTTCGGACGGCTGCCGCTATTACTCTTTCCTTCTCGTTACATGAAAAGTATAGATCATATCCTCCTCCACGTCAGTACCTGGAGGTCGATATTTCGCGTAAATCTGCGAAAATTTCACCTCACATAAGACAAGCTTATTCAAGTGTCGTTTCGGTTCAAATTTGTCTGGTTTTACAGCAACCCAATGGTTATTTCTGATTCCAATGTGCAACCAACTCCCGAACCCCAGATTGTGCGGATTGGTGAGCTGCGAGAGCGACCGCAACTACGCGTCGACCATCATAGCCATTCGACTCCGGTTTCACGTCTCTTCTGATGCAGTCAAAAAAGTAGGTCATCTCGTCCACGAATCCATTGTTTCGTGGAATTTCGATTTCGACCGCGTCTTGGCCTGTCTCCTTCTTCACCAAAGGCCCCGATGGCGCGTTCAACTTGATCGCACCAAGGGTTCCCGCCACTCCCAATTCGTAGCTGCTCACCGGGTAGGTTCGGCTGCTGCTCATCGATCCAATCGCTCCAGACTGGAACTCCAGTGTGATGAAAATGTGTTCCTCAATATCGTTATTCGGGTCATCGCCAAATTTCATCATTGCCTGGACCGCTTGGATTTCCCCGCCAAGCCAGGCGAGCTGATCGAGTTCGTGACTGTAAATCGAGAAGAGACCGCCGTACCGATTCTGCTTGAACTGCCAGCCCTCTTGTCCTCCTGGCGGCCCCATCCCGAGACGCACCGCATGAGCCATCGTCACCTCGCCAATTTCCCCGCTCTCCACACGTGATTTCATCTCCTGATAGGCCGCCTGGAAACGGCGCACATAGCCCACCATCAAGTGTTTCTGCGCGACCTCCGAAGCGTTGATCATCGCGTCACAATCCGCTACAGTCAGAGCCATCGGTTTCTCGCAGAAAACATGAATTCCTGCAGACAATGCGTCGACACTGATTTTACTGTGGGTATCGTTCGGTGTCACCACAAGCACGGCATCCAGACTTTCTTCGGACAACATCTTCTGGTGATCAAAATAGGCCACTGGTCTCCCAACCAGCTCCCCGGCTAATCGCTCGGAAAACTCTCGGTAGAGGTCATACACGGCCACCAACCGGGCGCCCGGGATCCCCTCGACATTCCTTGCGTGACTCGAACCCAATCCACCACATCCTACCAGACCGACACGCAGCTCGTCACCCAAAACATGTCTCCCTTGCTAAACTTTGACCTTCAGACGAATAGGGACAGATCCGTTCGCTGCAGACTTCTCGGCAGCGAAACATGCCAGGTGTGTATTGACAGCGACCTCGAGACTGTCGTCAGACTCTATGTCATTTTGAATACAGTCTACGAAATGGTCAATCATCTCGGGAAACGGGTGATGAGATACCGCACCGCTATCGGGCAGAACGGTTGGGAACTTGCCGAAGCCATCTTGACCGGGGACCTGTCGCGAGTAGAACCTGTTATTGCGGATCACACCCTCGTCTCCGAACACCTCTATATTGAACACATACGGCATAAAGAATCCCGTAGATCCCGATATCTTCCCGGAAGCGCCACTGGAAAACTGCACAGCAGCCACAGTTGTTCTCCGATATCCTTCATCGTCACTCGCAGGGGAGACGCCGCTCACCCGTGTCACCTCCTCATTCCCCAGCACGAACCTAGCAGCATCCATCGCGTGGCACCCACCGTGGACGATTGCGCCACCATCCAGAGGATTCCAGGTCGGTCTCGAAAACTTCTCCGGATTGGCGTTCGTAGGGCCGTGCCAGTAGTCAGCCTGCACCATCAAAGGCGTACCCACCCAACCCTTCTCCACCATATTTCTGATCGACACGATCATTGGATTCCACCGAAGGACAAAACTCACCACGGTCTTCACGCCAGACTGCCGGACCGCGGTGTTCATCTGCTCGAGTGCTTCGCCATTCATTGCCACAGGCTTCTCGATTACAAGGTGCTTTCCTGCCTGAGCAGCCTTGATTGTCTCGTAGGAATGCCTATCGGGCGGCGTGCAAATGGACACCACATCGACCTTCGGATTCGCCAATAGTCTATCGTAGTCTTCATAGAATTCACATACAACTCCCAGGTCTGAACCCTTTCTCTTTGCACCTTCCAGTGTGCGACTCCCGATTGCAACTATCTCCGTGTTCGAATTTCTCTGGAAAGCCCTGATGTGTTCGGTCGAGACATTTCCTGCGCCCTGGATCGCAACGCCCAGCATAGCCGCCCTCCCTTTATGTCAGCCCCGATTCCTTGAGCAGTCTGGTCAGATTCATTCGCGCCTGCAAAATCAATTCATCGATCTCTTCTGCGGTTAGCGGACCTACTGTCGCATTGACCCGTTCCACTACAATTGGCCCGGAGAATCCGGATTGGCGAGCAGTTTCGAAAATCCGCAGGAAGTCTACATCACCTTCACCTGGAATCGGGAATTCGTTATTCGTCTGTTCTCCGCGATGATCTTTTGCCACAATCTGAAAGGTACTGTCGACGATCAACGGAAAATCCTCTTCAGGTGAGATCCCTTCGTAGAAGTGCACATTCCCCGGATCGTAAAACGCCTGAATAGAAGAGACCCCGATCTCGGGAAGCAGGCTTGCAAGGTGTTTTGCAGTAGCTGTATTTCCAGTGTGAGGTTTCAACGCCAGGACAAGGCCAGCTCCTTTTGCATATTCTCCTGCAGAGCGAACCTCTTGCACATACTTCGTGTGTGCCGTCAGGAACGTCTCCTCATCCAACAGCTCAGACGGAAAACGCCTGTATCTGCACACGCCGGCCATCTGTATCGACTCTGCACCCAACGCCAGGGCGACATCAATCCGTCGCTTGAGCATTTCCGCAGGGTTCTCCTCTCCAACGGGTCCACGACCCAGGACCAGCGGTCGAAGTCCAAACGCCTGGCAAGCCAACAGGCACGCCTCCACCGCGTCACCATCCGCTTCGAATCCAATGACTTCACCCCCCTCGTGCGGCCAGCCGACGCCCACGTATTCGTATCCGGCACGTGCAACACCCTCGAGCCCTCGCCGAAGGGAGTAATTCGAGTAAGGAAGTGTCAAGCACACCAGTCGCACCATCATCCCACTCCTTATTTCCCCCAAGATAGATTCGGTTAAATCGGTGGACAACCTGAATCTCATTGGGTTGACTCGCTTTCCCTTGATTCTCGGATTCAGACAGCCTATCATAATTCAATACAGCGCACCAAACACAGGAGAAATCAGGTGAGTTCGAGTAGTCACTCAGCATCAATACCCCTCTGGGAAATTGCTCTCTCGTCGCCGACGCCAGGCATCTCTGGTGATGAAACACTTGAGACGAACGAGCTGACGGTCGAGGCCTGGGTTATCAGCAATCGCATCGAGCCGGAGACAATCCAATCCATCGTGTCCCAATGGAACCCTTTGGACACATTCGACACATTCTCAGCCTTCGACGCAGGGAACACCGACGGACTTAAGAGCACCGGTTACTTCGGTGCGGTGTTCGACGGAAGATACATCTACTTCGCGCCTCAGCACTATGAGGAACACGAGTCACACGGGATCGTACTGCGCTACGACACCCACCTGCCCTTCAACGATCCCGCGAGCTACTCCGCGTATGACGCGGGGAACACCGACGGCCTGCGCACCCAGGGTTACTACGGTGCTGTATTCGATGGTAGATTTGTCTACTTTGTCCCGCGCCAGGACACCAACGAATACCACAGTAGGGTCCTCCGGTATGATACACACACCGTATTCAAGGATCCCGAAAGCTGGTCAGCCTACGATGTGGGCCAGCCCTATTCGAACCAGGGGGTAGCATTCGACGGTCGGTACATCTACTTCTCCCCCGGGTATTCGGGTGACCCACGTGAGGAAACAGCCTATACCGGTCGTGTCATCAGGTGTGACACCCAGGCGGATTTCAAGGTCCCGGACACGTGGTCCGTATTCGACGCCAAATCGATTACCAATCTCAATGCCACCTGTTTCGACGGTGCAGGGTTCGACGGCAGGTACATCTATTTTGCACCATTGCTCCACGGTGTCGCCCTCCAGTACGACACAAAGGGCGACTTCCATGATCCTGCCAGCTGGGCAGTATTCGACGGGCAGGAAATTGGCCTGACAATGTGCGTGGGTACTGTGTTTGACGGTCATCACATCTACTTTGTCCCCTACAGCCACCCCACAGTTGTCCGATTCGACATTCGTGGAGAATTCGAGGATGGAGGCGCCTGGTCCTCCTACAACGCCGAGAATACGTCTGGCCTCAACACCAGCGGCTTTGACGGTGGATTCTTCGATGGCAAAAATGTCTACTTCATCCCATTCGTCGGACCGCCGATTACGCCCAGGGACGACGGGAGCGAGGGGTACACTTTCCACAGCAACTTCCTTCGGTACGATCCCAGTTGTTCGTTCGACCAAACCGCGAGCTGGCAAGCTTACGACGCGAGCGAGGTGGACGGACTTCACTCTGTCGGCTACAACGGTGGCGCCTTCGACGGCAGATACTTCTACCTCGCCCCCTGGCGTGACGGGACCGGTAACGGAGGAATGCACGGTCGAATTCTCCGATACGACAGCGTAGGTCCCGACGCCGCATTCGACCTCCGATTCAGCGACTGTGGACAGAATGGTGGTTTGTGCGCTGCCGTGAGGGGGCCAACCTTTCTCATCAACACGAAAGATGGCCCGCGCAGTGTCTCCTCAAAGGACCCACTTACGGCAGGACGCCACCACCTCGTGGGTGTTTACGACGGGAGTACCTTGAAACTCTTCGTAGACGGTGTCCTCACCGCCGAACAGACAGGATCGGGAACGCTGAAAATCGATCCTTCATCGATTTTCGGTGCAAAAGACCCGGGTGGTTATGGCAACTTCAAAGGTCTCACAGAATCGGCAACAGTCATCCCTTCTGCCCGAAGCGACAGCTGGATCAAGGGCACCTATCGCAATCGGTTGAATCCCAGGGAAGCAGTGGAACTGGGCCCCGAGGACATCACCAGGTCCTCGAGACAAACCTGAATTTTATTCGGACACACCTGTAGATATCTACTGTTGAACTAGGAGGTGGATTCTTTTGTTTGAGCTAATCCTTGCAGTTGCCACGGTACTTCTCGTCTCGGCGATGTGTTCACTCTTCGAGGCAGTACTCTATTCAGTACCCAGCAGCTATATCGAAACCCTTGACCAATCTGGTAGACGGTCCGGGAAGATTCTGAAGAACCTCCGCTTCCGCCGGGTGGACCGTCCCATTGCGGCCATCTTGTCCTTGAACACCATTGCCAACACGGGTGGAGCGTTCATCGCGGGCGCGGCTTTCATCAAACTCTACGGTGGCGATTCCAGCATTTACTTCACGATGGCGCTAACTCTGGCCGTACTCCTCTTCTCGGAAATCATTCCCAAGACAGTCGGGGTCAATTACTGTAGACCACTGGCCGGTATAACAGCATTTCCCCTTCTATTGATGGTCTGGGTCTTCGCGCCGCTAGTAGAACTCTCTCGGCTGGTCACTCGAGTGTTCTCTAAAGAAAGGACCGGGGATGAAATTACGAAAGAAGAGATACTGGCAATGGCCAGGCTGGGGCGAAGAAGTGGGACGATCGATCCGAACGAAGCCCGAATTATGGAGAATATCCTCGAACTGAAGGGACGAAGCGTTCGGGAGGCGATGACCCCGCGCAACGTGCTCTTCGCCCTGAACGCGGACCTCACGGTCAAGCAGGCTCAGGAGGAAACAGGGATCTGGGCCTACAGCCGAGTACCCGTTTATGCCGAAGACTTCGAAGACATCGTCGGCATCGTACTCAGACGTGACGCACTTAACGCCCTGGCCGAGGGCCGCGAGAGTGTAAAACTCTCCGAACTGATGAAACCAGTTCACTTTGTAGCCGAGGCGTTCTCCCTGGACCAGGTGCTCCAGATGTTTCTCAACCGTCGCCAACACCTCTTCACTGTAATCGATGAGTACGGGGGACTGTCCGGAATCGTCACCCTGGAAGATGTCCTGGAGGAAATACTCGGACGAGAAATCGTGGACGAATTCGACACTGTAACCGATATGCAGGATTTGGCGCGGGCACGTCGAAAACAGGTTCTGGAAGGGGAGTAAGGAACAACACACCACTTGCTGAATTTGGGAGATCCAGCAGTTTGCAGGACTATACACGTGCTTAAGTCCAAAGCACTCTGATTCAACACAAGGCCTCGTAAAAAAGGGCCTTTTCCTTTCACGAATACACGGCTAAAGAAGATCTCACTTTTGTCGATAAATCGAATATGGGGCAATAAGGACGGATCAGTCACTTGCTTCAATTGAACTTACTGACATTCTCTCAGCAAACACCCCTCTATAAATTTCGGTGCCGAAATATCTGGCGCATCCGATCTCGTGTTGGTAGTAGTACACCACCAGGATCCTGCCATCAGGCAATAATGCGGCGTCAGGATATCCCAGATCTCAGGTGGCGCCGTCCGCACGCAGGACAATCTCCTCGGAATCCTCGAGAACCCCACAGTCTGCACTCATCACCCTCGCACGAACGCCCGGGCCCTCGAATCGATATCCGTAGGCCACCAGCACGTTTCCACTCGGCATCTTCACAGCGCACGCGGGATATCCCTTCCATAGGGCCTCCGGAGCCGACCAGGTTTCTCCATCATCCTCCGAGCGCGCCAGGTGCAGCCGCGCCTAGTCCCCTCCCCAATTCCGCATAAACGCCGCCAGATCGCCCGAGTCGGTCTCATAAAGAAATGTCTCATTGAAGCCCTCAGCGATTCGAGACTGGTACGGCCAGCTTCTGCCTTGATCATCAGAACAAAACAGATAAGCACTATTGGGATCGGTCAGATCGTAGGCAGAAATCAAGAGTCGGCCAGATTTCATCTCAATTACATTTCCGCGTGTCGCCACCGGAATCGCCAGGTTCGAGTGAAGCGGCTCCAGATCCGGTACACCTGACAGGTGAACAGGTTCACCCCACGTCGCCCCAAAATCTTCTGACCGCCAGATTGCCGTGCCACTGTGAACACCCGGCCACAATCCTGTATGAACGCCTCGGACTTGTGCACAGGAATCGGCGACGTCGGTTCTGACAAGCTCCGTTTTGTGTGTGCTGTGAATAAGTTTCCCGTCTCTCAGCAACGTCAGGCAAGGGCACTGATATCCTCCCAGAAACACCTGCGGATCCGACCAGGATTGACCGTAGTCAACGGACCTTGTCAAACAGAGCTCCGTCCCCGGGTGCCAGTGTCCTGAGTGGCCCTCGTTCAGCCACGACTTTACCTTTCTGAAGGCAACCGTGACTCGCCCGTTTCCCTCCACAACCACAGAGGGACCTGGACCACAGTAGTGATCAGCATTCTTATAAATCGTGTGAAATCCTTCAACTTCAACACTCATCGCGAAGTCCTCCTGGGCAATGCGTATGGCTCGGCTATGGAATCACTGTTAATTCTCCCACTGCCCGGTTCATCGTTGGTTGGAGAAAGCCGAAATCACTTTCCAATTGATTTTTGTTGGGCTAATTTAGTAATTACAGTGACGTCAGCAAACCCGAAGCTTTCCGATGGACATCTTCCTGTTGTCCTGGAAGTGTTGGAAAATGAGCAGCGAATTTCCCTTCAAGGTTGAGACAACAAAAGCGGCTACCGCCGATCGTGAGGCGCAAAGGTGGCCCGTTCGTTTGAGTCCCGGCAACACATGGGAGCCTGGCCGAACGTGGATTTTCACCGATGGAGGCGGAGCGGGTAGGTATGCAGCAGCGCTCGTGCGTCCTAACATTGAAGAGCGCCGCGTTACAGGCTGTCGAGAAGGCTCTGCGAACAGCGTCGTCGCAGAGCTGGACGGTATCATTATCGGCCTAGAGCACTCACTCCGGGAAAGAAAACTGTCATTGTCTCGGACTATCTCTGGACGGCCTACTACATAAACCGATGGCACAATGTTTACCATACTCATCTCCGTGAAGGCGTAGCTCGCGCCAGAGAGATAGTCGAGGCCCGCGAGCTCAGTGATGTACTGTTCGTTCACTATGGAGAAGACCCTGCCGATGAGTGTGAGTTTTCCAAATGGAACAGGATCGCCCACCAAATGTGCCATCAAGGAAATCTGGCAACATCCGCAGGAGGTTGAGGCCCCGAAGCTGCCCCCGAGCCTGAGATACTGGCATTCGATTCTCGGTTCTGCCAATCTGTATTCAAGGATTCATACGTGTCTTTACAGAACACCCTGATCACCCTTTCACGAAGACCAAAGGGATTCCCCGAACTCGAGAATTTTCAAACGGTCACTGCTCCTGTCCGACAACTGGATGAAGGCGAGTTCCTTTTGAAAACCCGTTATCTCTCGGTTGATCCCTATCAGCGAGGTCGAATGAACGAAGGCGCTTCCTACGCACCAGGGGTCCCGCTGGGAGAGGTAATGACCGGCGGTATCGTTGGTGAAGTCGTCCAATCGAAAAACCCGGACTATCACAAGGGCGACGTCATTCAGGCCAATCTCGGATGGCAGTCATATGCCATCTCTGACGGTTCTGGCGCCCGGAAGGTCGACCCAACACTTGCACCCATCTCGACCTCCCTCGGCGTGCTGGGAATGCCAGGAGCCACAGCCTATTTCGGTCTCCTTGAAATCGGGCAGCCGCTTTGGGGAGAAACCGTCCTGGTATCGGGTGCAGCGGGCGCTGTAGGTACCCTCGTCGGTCAAATTGCGAAGATCAAAGGATGTCAAGCCGTCGGAATTGCCGGATCGGACGAAAAGGTCGCCTATATTACCAAGGAACTCGGCTTTGACGATGCCTACAACTACAAGACGGCTGGAGACCACGGTGAAGCCTTGCGATCGCGCTGTCCCGACGGCATTGACGTCTACTTCGACAACGTCGGAGGCGTCATCACGGATGCCGTGTTTCCAAAAATGAATGAAAAAGGTCGCATATCGATTTGCGGTCAGATCTCACAATATAATCTGGAGGAACCCGATCAGGGCCCGCGACACCTGTGGCATCTCATTGTCAAGCGCCTGCGGGTTCAGGGGTTTCTTGTCTTCGACTTCGCCGACAGATATGTCGAGGCGCTCACACAAATGGCCGCTTGGGTCAGCGAAGGGAAGCTCAAGTATCGTGAGGACGTCGTCGAGGGCCTCGAGAACGCACCGGCCGCCTTCATCGGTATGCTTTGCGGAGACAACATTGGGAAACGGCTGGTCAAGGTATCCTGATCCACCACGTTATCTGGAGAAACACACGAATGGAATTCAGTGAAACGCAGGCCGACCACTTCCACCGGAACGGTTTCTTCCTTGTTCAGACCCCTTTCGCCGAGTCTGCAATGCTGGAGATCGAACGGCTCTTCCGAGAGACGGAAGCAGAATGGAGAGCGACTGACTGGGATTCCGGGTGGAACTCGAGTGCCTGTCGCTTCTTTTTGGTAGGAGAGCCCGCATTTCTTTTGGCCGAACAGCCTGATGTCCTCGCTGTTGCACGCAAACTTCTGGGCACCGATGATATTCACATTGGCGCCTGCGGCTTTGGTGATGCTTCAGAAAGGGAATCTGTAAATGGTCGACGCCAGGTACCCTGGCACGTGGACGGAGGACCCGATATAAAGCAGGTATCGATCCGCACCGCGCTGGACAGACACGACTCCAGCAACGGTCCGCTTCGTGTGTTGCCCGGTACTCAAGATCATCCAAGAAACAAGATCCAAGAAGATCTCCTGCAACTGGAACTCGCTACAGGTTGGCACGAGGGCGACCACAAGGCACTTTTCGCCAAACATCCCAACGAAATCGAACTCATACTGGATCCTCGCTGGACCCTGATCTGGACACCCAGTTGCTGGCACGCCACAGGCGAGAAAACGGCTGCGGGTCCCCGAAGGACCATTTGCTGGAACTACTACCCGGCGGACGGTCGACATAGAGACCGAGAGGCACTCAGGAACATTCTTGACGGTCAATGGCAATCCTGGTCCAGGGAGAGGAGACGTCTCTGGGGCCTGTCCTGAGCGACGTAATCACGGAGGCCCTCTTTTTTCGAAACCGCCGGGTGCCTTCGGCTCATTATATGGGCCATGTCGAACGCCCTTCATTAAAGCCGACACAGATCCTAGGAGGCAACGGACAGTGAGAATCACGCACATTGCACCACTTTCGTATACACCCGGCAAACTGGAGTACTTCCAGTTCATCCGGGGAGGGGTTGGCGCCGACTACCCCCAGAGCCCGGCTTTCTATCGGTTTCCCTCGGGACAGCTCATGATGTTCTGGCATGTCTACGATTTCGACGAGTGCTCCAGCAACGGCGTTTTGCTGTACTCTTTGTCAGACGACAAGGGGTCGACTTGGTCGGACCCGCAGGTGTACCTGGCCGATTTCCCTGGGGGCAAGCTGATGGGAGCCGAGATTCTTAGGCTGCGGAACCGGGACACCGCACTGATGCTCTACGCGCAGACTCGACATTCGATCCAAGTCGATCGTCAACGACGGGTTCGAACTGCGGCCAGCGACTACTTTCAGAGTCGAACGCGCCTCTTTATCCGTCGCTCTGACAACGGCGGTGAGCATTTCGGACCTGCCGAGGAGTTGCCCTATGCGCTGGCTTCCGGCGGAAAGGAGTTATCAGGAATCGGCTTCTACGGCTCGGTAGACCAGGTGCTCCAACTTGAAAGTGGACGGATCGTGACGTCATGCTGCTTCATGGACCCCGCCCGCTCCGATGCCGACAAGGGCGGACCTGGACAGCACTATACGGTGGCCTGTTTACTTTCCGAGGATCAGGGCAGGACCTGGAGTCGGGGCGGGGAGATCACAGTCGACACTCCTAGAGGGGTGATGGAGACACAGATCGTCGAGACCGAACCCGGACGGCTCTTTTGCCTGTTCCGAACCCAGGACGGGTATTTGCACCAAACACGGTCGCAAGACGGCGGGCAGACGTGGAGCGCGTCGCAGCGCTCGCCTCTTACTTCGCCCGAATCCAGGCCAAGGATGATCAAGCTGCTGAGTGAAAACCTCCTGGTGGTGTGGAACAACGTTTCCTCCACTACTCAGGATCCAAGACACCCGATGGTCGCCACGATTTCTTCTGATGGCGGGATTACGTGGGGTGAACCCCGCATCATCGCAGACGAGACCGGGCCGAATCAGCTGAGCAATCACAACCTCATCCAGATAGAGGATGGCCGGATTCTCTTGGGGATCAGCCATTACCGTGCGGTCCGACCCCAGACCAGCGATTTGGATATAGCCCTCTTCGACGAGCAGTGGGTCCAGAATGGTTGATCGCCTTCAACTTGGCCGCTGACACGTCAAATTGTAGCGTCGACGCTTATCCGCCCTTTGATTCCTGGAACAATAGAACGAAAAGAACCGTCTAACTAGTCGCTGAGGGAGACACCGCGAAAGGATCGAGATAGCGTTGCGGAGGTCTTGTCCATCAGAGACTGACATCTGGAGAGCGCTTGCAGCTTATGCGCGCTTTGGTGCAGGTTTCGCTCGCGCCAAAGTGCCTCAATGGAGCCTTGAGTGATTTGCCCCTGAACCTCGAAATCAAGAAGGACATCCTGATCCCGGCCGGAGAAAATCCTGATGATCACGAGTTTTTCTGGGCGGTGAACTATGCCTACACCAGCAACTTCGGTCAGGAATTAATGATGACGGTCGTGCGACGCAAGTCCTCCGGCGGTGATAACTGGAGACAGCGACAGAGCACAAACCAGCGCATGATCTCCCACGACAACGGCGCAACCTGGCATCCGCACGGACCGGAGATTCCCGGGGGCAGCTACGAGAGAAAGGACACCACGCTGGCGTGGATGCACTTTCTAGATCAATCCGAGGATCTGTTGCTGTCGTTGCATCAGACCAGCCGGCCGCATCCCGGCGATGGCGAATGGGCAACCGCGCTCAAGTATGAAGTTTCGCACGACAAAGGGCAATCTTGGGGTCCATTACGACAGATCATATCTCCCGACAGCGCCTGCGATGAGATCCACTGGATGCCGGGCATCACCGACAGCTACCAATACATAGGTGTCGATCAGTCCCCATTCATCCGTCTCGACGACGGAACGATTGTGCTGGGTTTTACAGTGCATCCTCCGAATCCCGATTATCCCCGTGAGCAGTTCTATGTCGGTGCCGTCTTTCTCAGGGGGAGATGGAACGAGGATCGAACGGAGCTTTCGTGGAAAGCGGGCGACGTCGTGCAGGTACCTCCCGAGGTGTCCCATTATGGCGCCTGCGAGCCGGATCTGCTGCACCTGGGAGGTCAGCGACTGCTCACGACGCTGCGTGTCCAGGGCGAAGAAGGTCCGCCTGAGCGCTTCAGTTCCCGTCACTGGTCGATTTCGGAGGACGGGGGAAAAACGTGGACCGATCCGGAGATGCTGTGTTACGAGGACGGATCGAGGGTGTGTGTGCCAGCCAGCCTAGCGGCGTTTGAAAAACACCCTCATACGGGCAAAGTGTACTGGTTCACCAACATCCTCGATCATCCAGTTAACAGGCAGCTGCCACGCTATCCGCTGGCCATGGCGGAGATGGATACGGATCGGTTTTGCCTGATCAAAGATTCGGTCACCGTGATACAGGATTTACCCACAGACGCGCCTGAGGATCGAGGGTATACCAACTTCGGACACTATGTCGATCGGATGACCGGCGAGTTTGTTTTGACCCCGGCCGAAGCACCGAAGTTCAGCACGAGAGATTTCAGAGCGGATACCGTCCGCTATAGAATCAAAGTGCTGTCCGGATGAAGCATCGTTGATGCGGTGTCCTCACCGTAGGTGCGACCCATAGCGAAAGACCAGGATAGCCAACCATGACGAGCAACCGACAAGGGAATTCTCGACCTGCCGTGTTCCTGGATCGGGACGGTACTATCATTGAGGACCGTGGAGATCTTTCCGATCCGACCCAGGTGGTGTTCTTCAAGGATACCAGCTCCGCGCTTCGCCGCCTGGCTGACCACTTCGCTTTGTTCATCGTGACGAATCAGTCAGGTGTGGCCAAAGGTACCATCACCATTCAAGACGTACAGCGGGTGAATGACTACGTCGAGGAGTACGTCGCTTCGGCAGGCGCTCCGATTGCCTCAACCTATGTCTGCCCTCACCAGAGTTCCTCGGGCTGCAAGTGCATCAAGCCAAACCCCTACTTCCTGAAAGAGGCGGAACGCGAATTCAACATAGACCTCCAACGCTCTTTCACGATCGGTGATCACCCCTGTGATGTTGAACTTGCCACGCAGGTGGAAGCCACAGGCATATTTGTACTTACCGGCCACGGGAGGAATCATCGTGAAGAAATCCCATCGCAGACTATAGTCGCCGAAGGAATTCGCGAGGCTGCCGAGCATATTCTTGCATCAGTCTGAAGACAAATGGCGGAAAAAACGGACACGTGAGAGTAGGTTAGCAGTCCCGCCAAGATGGTGTCCAGGAAAGTTGACCAGGCGTTTGACCGCTACTTCTACAAAGTGCCCTCCGAACAGCCTCCCTCCAACCGTCCCAAAGCAGTATATTCCTCACTGATTGTAAGTTGTTTGCCCAAACGCTCATCCATTTCTTGCATTGGACCTGAATGTCCAAACCTAACATTCCCGGAACTGAATTACCGGAAGCCTATCGCGGCACCCCTCCCATTGATTGATCAGACCAGCCGAATGATGGGGATTGTCCAGGCCCACGCGACTTACGAAATTGCTGAGTGTAGGAAGACAGGTAAGGCAGCTCGAAAAGCTATAAAGAGGGGATCTAATGAAGCTGCACATGCTTGGAACAGGTGGTCCTCGTCCTTTCCACCTGGGAGAACGCTACGGAACGTCCTGCATTCTCGAGCTCGACGGAGACCGTATACTGGTTGATTGCGGTCCGGCCACAACTTACAAGATGGCTCGAATGGGAATGCGACCAACGCAGATCGATTCGGTTTTTCTCACTCACCATCATTCGGATCACATCATCGATTTCCCATGCTTTGCCCTTCTTCGGTTTGATCTCGACCCCGGCGACCTCCCTCCTCTCAGAGTCTTCGGTCCCCCTCCCACTGTCAAGTTCGTCGATCGCCTTTTCGGTAAGGAGGGCGCCTTCCTACCTGACATCGTTGCACGTAGGGAACACCCCATCAGCCATCACGGACACGTAGGCAGAGGCGGAACGCTTCCCCGTCCGGGCTTGAAGGTCCAGGCGTTAGATCTGGAATCTGGCGCGACTGTCGAAGGGAAGTGTTGGAAGGCCAAAGCCGTGCAGGTTCCTCACGTAGACCCCTACCTGACATCGTTGGCTTACCGAATCGATTCAGATAACGGCAGCGTGCTCTTCTTGTGTGACTCTGCCGACTGCCCCGAGCTCAGACAGCTCGCCAAAGGGGTGAATACGTTTGTAACAGGACTTTCTGTGCGTAATTTCAAGGAGACTCCAGAAGATGCGTCGCATCCGATCAGGGGCGTCAGTGCGGATATCTCCGAGGTCGTAGACATCGCCACAGAAGCTGGAGTATCCAGGATCGTGGTTATCCACTGCGGTTCACCGAACAGCGAAGAGATCGTGGACAGGCTGCACCGGGGGTATGGAGAGAAGGGCTTCGGCGGTAGTGTGGTGCGCCCGGATGAACTGACAACTGTTGACCTATAGGTTCTGAACAGGCCATTACAGAAGTCGAAAGTGTCCCAAACAGAAAGGAGTTCAGCAGATGGCCACCCACAGTGTACCAAGGGACCACTTACTGGAACGCCAACACCAGTTCGAAAGACCGAAACCAGAGGATGTAGCGGAGTGCTTCAGGAATGTGCACCAGATATCCGAGGCACAATACCAGGGTGACGGCTCCTGGGGAGAGAGTCCGTTGGGGCCGGACTATACACCAATGTACAGAAACACCGCATGGCGGATCGTCGGTTATGTGAACGCACTTAGGGTCGAGGACAATGACCTATACAAGCAGCGGATGGAAGAGGGTGCGGCCTACCTGCTAAAGGAACAGCAGGAAAATGGAAGCTACCTGTGGTGGTGCCACGAGACGCATGGACATCCGGATACCGATCACCTATTATTCTGTTCGGCAAACCCCGGCGTGGCGTTGCTTGAAATGTACAAACTAACGGATAACGAGAAATACCTGGACGGATCCCGCAGGGCGGCCGACTGGGCTGTAGGGCACCCGATATCTCCCAACAACAACTACAACTCCTTCTCGGTGTGGCATCTCTGCGAACTTTACAAAGTCACGAGGGAAGAAAAGTACCTGGAATCGGCGATTCACAAGAATAAAGAAGGCGGATTTCCTCGACAGGAACCGAACGGCGCCTGGGCAGGACACAACGCCTGGATCTTCTATCACGCAATCATCATACGTGGGTTTGCAGCTGTCTACGGTGTGCTTCCCGAGGGCCACGAGGCGAAAGAGGAGCTGAAACCATTCACCATCTCAGCAGTCAACCACCTGCTTGAAGAACAACGTGAGAATGGTCACTTCAGATCGTGCTGGGACCCTGAAGAATGGGAGAAATCGCGAGACCCTGACAGCCACTATAGACATAACAAGCCCGACATCTATGATCCTCACGCATTGGACGCATTGATAAGGATCTCCGACAACACTGAATTCGACGTTTCGAACGCGATCTACGGAGCGCTCGGATCCCCAATGCCCGAGGGACTGGATGGACAGGGCAAGATCAAGAAGACGCTTGAGGGAGAAGGGATGATTCAACTGTCGTATGGCGCCGGGATGAGGTGGCTGTCAGAGGCGGAATAGAATACAGGGGATAGGTCAAATACTCTGTAGTCACCTGTCCCTCTGAACTGGCGCAATGTGGGGATGAACTTGATATCTCTGCTCAGCACAACTGGCAATTCAGACCTGGATGCCATTGTTCTTGGTGGGGTTGGCATAGTCGAATCGGCGTTTGCAGGACGTATACAGGGTTACTATCTGGTTGGCAGTTACTATTCTGGTGACGCTATTCCTGGCAGTGATGTTGATGTGATTGTCGTTCCCAAGGGGTGGCTAGATGCCCAAGATATCGAACGCTTCAATGAATTGAAGATCTCCTGTTCGTTGACCAGTCCAATTCGGCTTGATTTCCGGCTCTGTATCGCGGATGAGAGAGACTACCAGACCCACCTCTTGAAGAATCACAGCTTCGTGCTATTCGTTACCGATACCCATCACAGTATGCCCGATGTGCCACCTCCGCACATCACGACACTGATGTAGGATTTCGTGGGTTCGTTGAAGACGATCCGCGCCATCGAATCTTGGCCCAAGTATCTTGCCTATCCCCTCACAAATCCGGATCCGGATGGTGAGTTCTTCGGATATAATCTCAATGGCATCATGCTGAATGATTATCCATTGGACAACTTTTTGCCTGGTACCCGTATTTTGATTCACCACTTACTATTGGGTGACGAACTTCTCGCGGGGATGCGAGTCGCCCATCAAATTATATCTCGACAGCAGACGATTACCAACTATGAAGCCACAGTCGGGGATGAATGGGCATCAGTAATCCGAGAGGCCGTTGAACGATGTCGAAACATCTGGTTCTACAAGGCACCTCAAATTGGTGAAGACCGGTCCTATCTACGACAGCTCTGCTGGAAGGCACTTGACTTCGATAACCGAATTGTCAGCAGATGCCAACTCAAATGCAGAAGCTTCTTCTCAGTGATTGCGAGATCGATCTATTGTCCGCAATACGGTCAAGCGGCGAAAGTGTTCTTGTCAATATGGAGGTGTATTCATTACTTACGTCTATCGTTGATGATGAACGGAGTGGCGTACGTCAAATAGCCGGGGAAAGTTTGGCGCGACTGGATGATCCAGTTGATCCTGATAAGGAGCTCAGCGGCAGTGACCCCTGAACGTAGGAGCTGAAAATGCGGTATCGCCGCTTGGGAAGAACAGAACTGCATGTCTCGGAACTGAGCTATGGTGCAGCGTGGGGAGCGTCTCAGGATCGTGCGAAGTTTATCGCGACCGTGCACGCAGCTATCGAGGGTGGTGTCAACTTCGTCGACACCGCCTCCGACTACCCTGACAGCGAGAGCGCACTCGGCGAAGCGTTGCAGGGCCACAACCATGTCATCATCGAGACCAAGTATCAGCCTTACGACGGCTGGGACGGCGAAGCGTCATACACAGGTTCAGCGGAGGCATTGATCTCCTCAGCCGAGGAGAGCCTTCGCCGCTTGCGCCGTGATCGTCTTGATATCCTCCTCGCCCATGCCATACGCACGCTCGAATCACTGGACTGTTTCATGAATGATGGCTGCTACGAGGCCATGGTCCGGTTGCGCGAACAGGGAAAGGTCCGGTTCATAGGCATCAGCGAGCTCTCTACGGTCGACGGAACACACGAAATTCTCAAGCTCGCGGTTCCCACCGGTGCCTTCGACGTGGTCATGGTCACCCTTAACTTTCTGCTGCAAAACGCTGTGGAGTCGGTACTGCCGCTATGTGCCTGGCACGATGTCGGCACGGCGGTGATGATGCCGCTTAACCAGGCGAGCGCTGAGTCTGGTCTGGTCAGCGTGCAGGCGGCGCTTGAGTGCGTACGCCGACATGTCGCAGCCGGCCACCTGCCTTCAAACCAGCCGTACACAAATCTGGACCTTTTTGAGTTCTTGACGCCCTACAGTGTGCCGGCCGCAGCACTGCGCTTCGTACTCACACAGGACGTTAGCACCTGCTGTGTCGGAACACGTTCACCAGAGCGGTTTCGCGAGAATCTGCAAGTGGTTGATCCTCCATATCTCGATACAGAGCGGGTAGAGAAGCTTCGTGAACTTTTCGGACGGAATCAGGCCCAGATCAGATAGGAGTATGACGACAGCTATACAGATACCATGTGCACGCTTGGAGTATGTACGATGAAGATTCTGCAAGTCACTTCGCCTCACGAGTTCGAGATATTGAACGTCCCGGTGCCCGAACCCGGCCAAGACGAGGTATTAATGAGAATCACTGCGGTCACGACCTGTCCGCAATGGGACCTGCACCTGCGTCACAATGAACCTATGTTTGTTGGCCACGCATTTCACTACCCCTACACTCTGGGCAAGCCTGGCCACGAAGCTGTTGGCCGCGTCGAAGCCGTTGGAGAGGGGGTCTCCGATCTGAAGGCAGGTGACCGTGTGTGCGCCTGGCGTGACAGCGGAGAGGGTCATCATGGTTGCTATGCACAATATATCGCAATCGACGCGGCTAGAGTTATACGCGTACCTGAGGAATATCCGGACGAGGCATTGGCACCTCTCGAACTGGCTATGTGCGTAAGTACCTGCTTCCGGATGCTAAGTGATATGGACGCAATCTGGGATCGCTGTTTCGGCGTCTGCGGTCTGGGTCCGGCCGGGCTGGTGGGGTTACAGATGGCCAGAGCGGAGGGTGCGAGGAAAGTTTATGGGTTCGACTTCATATCCGAACGACGCGACCTAGCCGAGCATCTGGGCGCTGCCGCTTGCTACGATCCGCAAGATGACTTGTCGAGGGTGTTCCCGGTCAGACCGGATCGGCCGAAACTCGAGTCGGCGGTAGACTGCGTCGGTGCAAAAGCGTCGGTGGAGTTCCTCATGGACCGGACTCAGGACGTCCTGGCGTTGTTCGGTGTGCAGCGTGAAGACTACACGTTCAGTCCACGGCATTACAGCGGGCTTCGGCTTTGTGGATACAATGGCCATTCACGGGAATCGGCCGAATATGCGATCGACCTCATTGCCCGATGCAAGCTGGACCTGTCCACGCTTGTTACACACAAACTGCCACTTGAACGCTACGGTGAAGGCGTAGACCTTTTGGAAAATCGCCAGGCCGTCAAGGTCTGCTTTCTGCCGTGGGAGGATTAGAACTGTTAGAAGACCGGCTCGGGACCATATCCGTGCTTTCCCGAAGGAACATACATAAGGAGACCTTTCATGCATCTCAATTCACCTGAACCAATTCTGTTCAATGACGAGCAGATGCGCGAGTACATCGCCAATGGGTACGTCATTTTACGCCCTAGCGTTCCCGACGAAGTCCATCGATCGATCGATGAGAAATTCGACTTTATCGATGAACACGAATTCAATCCCGGTAACAACATCATACCTCGAATTCCGGAACTGGAGTCGATACTCAGGAGCCCGGAGGTCCACGGAGGTCTCATCAGCGTCCTGGGTGAAAACTATGTCGTACATCCCCATCGTTACTGGCACATGTTGCCGGCAAGATCGGACACACTCTCGAAGGAGGAAGTGGAAGAGAAAGTGTTCAACAACTGTCACCAGGACCAGTACAGTCCGTCCAGCCAGCCACGATCTCACCGGACCCGTTATGCGCGTGTCATGTACTATCCGCACGACACACCCGTTGAAATCGGGCCGACGCACGTCCTTCCTAGCACCCAATATCACGACATATTCACCGACGAAGACCGCAATCGCGTGCGTCCTGTCCATGGGGAACCCGGGCTTGTATTCTTGTCTCACTTCGATATAGGACACTCGGCCGGCGTGAATTTGCTGAATCGAAGACGCCACATGATGAAATTTATCTTCATGAGGGCAGAGGATCCCAAACTCCCGAGCTGGAATTCCGAGGATAGCGAATGGCACCCTCCCAAGGACCTAACCTCCCCGTACGACCTGGAACCTGCCTGGCAGTCCATGTGGAACTGGCACTGCGGCAAGAAGACTGTGTCCCTGCCACCCCCTGAAAACCAGAAGGATATCTCCCTCCACCTCCAAACCCTTAAGGGTGATGACTCAACCGAAGAAAAGCTGAGTGCACTGAAGGAGCTGGCTAAAGTCGGCTCCGACGCATTAGAGACTGTTCCTTCGCTGATTGCATTGCTACAAACTTCACACCAGGCTTTGCGTACTGCCGCCATCTATACGCTCGCGACCATCGCCGATCCCGCAGTAGAAGCCCTGTGCCGTGTGCTCGACGAGGCTGGTGAGCGTGTCAGCCGGGGTGAAGATCCCCCCGACCATGACTTCAGGTGGATCACACTTCACGATGCCTCTTATGCACTAGGCGCCATTGGGGCCCCTGCGGTCGGACCTCTATCGAAACTTCTGGAATCTCCTTTCGAATGGTCCCGCATGAACGCCGCCTTCGCCCTGGGTGAAATGGGCCCCGATGCGGCGGCTGCCGCTCCATCGCTCGAAGCCGCGCTGGAGGACAAATCGCATTACGTCATCCGACTGGCCGCAAACTCGCTCGGAGCAATCGGAAGCGACACCGCGGCGGAACCTCTCAGCCGGCTTCTGAGTGCGGACGCCCCGGGATGGGACGAGGAGAAAAATTGGGGTTGGACGGTCCGAGATGCAGTGAATGTCACCGCGGCGATCGCTCTGGCCAGACTTGGCCATCGAGCGGCTGATTCGGAAGGTGCCCTCGTTGAGTCGCTTCGGAATCCATTTGATCAGGTAGGTTTTTTGGCCGTCCAAGCGCTCGACCGCATCGGAACAGATTCAGCGAAGCAGTCAATCATCGATGATCTGATATCACACCGTTGGGACACCTCTCTCAGCGCAAAGCAGTCGTTCTAGACCTGAATCACGCCTGGGGCCAGTATCATGGACCCCACCCACAGCCATTAAAACAGAGGTGGTAGGGCACCTACACGAGTGACTCGAACCCCTGAACTACGAGCTGGCAGCCCTGGTGCAACGCGACAGCTTCGATGGCGAATCGCTGTTGCCTGTGGCTCGTGGAGAAACGACACATAGCCGAGGGTGGGCGCTTGCCAGCTACTCTGGGTTAACCTCCAACTCAATGTCCTGGATGCTTCGAAGGGGGGGACTATAAGTTGATTTTCCACTAGGCTTATCCCTCCCGTCTGTTCAATTTGCGAGATGGCGCTGGAACTGCTTGCAGTCCTCGATACGGAAATCGACCGCAAAGTGACACTTGAAACGTGGGGGGGGAATACCGAAGACACAACTTCTCCCAGTTCCAGCACCAGGCCAGGCGTGGCCTGTATTGGGACGGCTCCTACTCCCTGAGGGAGAATCCATACTCCGACTATGGCGAGATTGTCAACAATTCCTTCACCGGCTGGGGAGAACAGGACGAGGCTCGTGTAAAGAATTGGCTGACACAGAATTCAGATTAGCCATCCATCGCTTGAATGCGATCCACGAAAATTGATTCGGATGAGGGTTAGATCGCAAGGAATTGACGATTCTTTATCGTACCAGTACGAGGAGCAGACATGCAAAGCAAAGAACTATTCACACTTGCCTCGTCACCTGAAAGCGTTGGAATCCCTTCAGGAGCGATCCTGAGATTCCTGCAGCGCATCGATTCCGAGCGAATCTGCATGCATGGATTTCTGCTCGTACGTCACAACAGAATCGCTGCTGAAGGGTACTGGTCCCCCTGGTCGGCAGATCGTAAGCATCGGATGTACTCGGTTAGCAAGAGTTTCGCAGCACTTGCCGTGGGAATGATGATCGACGATGGGAAACTCTCCCTCGATGACCGCGTCTCCGAGTTCTTCCCGGAGAAATTGCCCGAAAAGGTTCATCCGTGGGTTGCTGCCACGACCATCCGTCACCTTCTGATGATGTCGACAGCGAATTCGAGAACCTCCTATACGCGCGACGACCCCGACTGGGTGTGGACCTTCTTCAACCAGGATCCTTCCCATCCACCTGGGACGATATTCTCCTATGACACCGCTGCAACCGTTGTGCTTACTGCAACGGTCGAACGAATGACGGGTATGTCCTTTCTGGATTATATGCGCCCCCGCTTTCTGGACCGGATCGGGTTCTCACCTAGCGCATGGTGCATCCGGACGCCCGAGGGTTTCTCCTGGGCTGGATCGGGAGTCATCTGTACGCTTCGTGACCTGGCCAGAGTCGCTCTTGCCACCATGAACGGCGGCCTATGGGGCGATGAAAGGGTCCTCCCGGCGGAGTATTTACGCGCTGCGACCGCTAAACAGATCGACAATACTATCAGAGGAAACTGTGGGTATGGATATCAGATCTGGTGCGATAAGGAAAATGGCTTCTCCTTCCGGGGTATGGGCAGTCAATATGCCATTTGTTTACCCAACAAGGATTTTCAATTTACCTGCATATCAGATACCCAAGGCGCACCGTCTGGCAGCGCCATTCCAGCCGTGATGCGGGAGGAACTCTATCCCCACCTTTCGGATACACCATTGCCGGAAAATCCGGACACTCAGGCAGCGCTCTCGGAAAAGATCCAGGATCTGGCTGTCCTCCCGCTCCCCGGGAAATTAGACGCACAGGTAGCGGCGAAGGTCAGCGGATCCTGGTATGCCCTAGAAGACAATCCAATGGGCATCTCGAAGATGCGTTTGTCCTTCAAAGGCGATCAGGGCACGTGGGAGTACAAGAACTGTCAGGGGGACAATGTGCTGCAGTTCGGCATCGGACGCTTGGTGCAAGGCAAGTTCCCGCAACGCAACTACTTCGGTGAACAGATCGGTTCGGTCCCGGGCATCGAATACGAGTGCATGGCCTCCGCCGGCTGGATTGACGGACAAACCCTCAACTTGGAAGTCTACATCACGGACAACCACCTGGGAGGACTCAGAATATCGTTTGCCTTCAAGGGAGAAGAGATCAGCGTATACATGACGAAACAGGCCGAGTGGTTCCTGGACGAATACAATGGATTTGCCGGAGGAAAGCGCCTCTAGGCCGCCTTAACAACACATTAGGCGCCCTTAGAATGATTTCACTGACCATATAGGAGTTCCGTCTTTTCTGAGCTTGAGGACTGGATCCCGTAATACAGGTGTTTATAGAGAAGCTTGAATGGCATGACTGCAGGCTTTCAAAAATAAGGATTTGAACTGGTGTCCTACGAATTGAAGATGATCGATGGTAGTCTATGCGATTTACCGGTGGTGGATATTCCCGCGAGCCAGTTACTTGGATCCTTTTAGCGCCTGTCCTGGCAGCATCGTCAGCGACCTCCTGGGTGGGGGGTGCTCAAAGACGACTAGGTAGATGCGTGCAGCTGCGATCTGGCAAGCCCCTGCCTCTTCGGGGGGTCTTCAACACGCGGTTATTGCAAGGATGCATCATTGCTGGAGATCAGGGAGGGACATTATGGTTAGGTAGATATCGCGAGTGTGACTGGCCGTCTACAACAGCGGAAAGTGGATAAAATTTTTGTCAGTGAGAACGCAACAAAAGCGCAGACGGACGCCGTTGTGGAACTCCTCCCCTTAGCTGAGGGCTTCTTTGAGGCTCCCGTCCGTGAGGTTAGGGACCTCTCAATACCTGTTGAGCGAACAGAGAATAAAGTGACCATTACCGCCAAAGGAACCCGCGTCGGGTTGGAACAAATAAGGAATGCGAAAGGGGAACCGATCAGGATATTGGGTCCCCCCGCCAAAGGCTTCCCGGGCTTACCCTACCTTGACCATACGCAATATCGGACTGTGGTACTCAATCACCTTAGCGAGGAAGAAGCATTCGAATTTTCCGGATCCAACGGGTACACAGCGAAGATCGATGCTTCAAACGATAGGGAAGAGGAATGACTNTTGATTTGGACCGAGATGGGGTCCGTACTTCGACCGTCTAGAAATAGGCGTAACCGGATGGGGATTGGAACCTGGTTCTGTCAGATGCGAAACCGATTTATCCCGGACCAGAAGGAGGCTGTTAAATGAATGAACATCAGGGAAAGTATTCAGGAATCAAGATAACAGCAGTGGAGACATTTTTGGTGGAAGGCAACTGCTGTTTTGTAAAGATTAGCACCAACGAAGGGATTACTGGATTGGGCGAGGGCTCTATCAGTGACAACAAGGTAGGAACCATTGCCCAATGTATCAAGGACATGAAAGGTCATCTCATCGGGAAGGACCCGACAAATATCGAGTATCTCNGGCAAGGGTTGTACCGCTGGAATCGCTGGCACGTTGGAGTACTCTTCAGCACGGCACTCAGTGCGATAGATATCGCGCTCTGGGACATACTGGGAAAAGTGGCCGGCTTGCCGATTTACAAGTTACTCGGGGGCGCTGCAAGGGATAAAGTTCGAATTTACACAGGTGGGGGCGGGAAATCCGGAGTGCAACACGCTAGAAGCATTGGCTGTAATGCCGTCAAGACGGGCCCCCCGGTTACCAAAGTCGACGACAATCTAACTGTACCTATGCCATGGGATCTTGGTCGGGCGGTCAAGCAGATCGAGGAAATGCGGCTTGAGGGTGGCGATGACTTCGACATCCTGATTGACGCCCACGGGCGTTTGACCCCCACCATGGCATTGGAGTACTGCAAAGCCATTGAGCCATACCGACCATTCTTTGTCGAGGAGCCCATCCAGGTNGAGGGATCGAATGACGCGCTTGAATGGCTGAGCGATCACACCACCGTCCCCCTCTGCATGGGTGAGCGGAACTTCATGAAATGGGGATTCCAGGACATTATTGGCAAGCGTATTGTCTCCTATCTGAACCCGGACATAGTCCATTGTGGCGGTATCTCTGAATTCAAGAAAATCGCCGCAATGGCAGAAGCGCAGTACATCCAGGTTTCTCCACATATCACCTACAGCAAGGTCGGGGTCACTGCGGAAATTCACGTAGGCATGAACTGCCCGAACAGCGTCATTCAGGAAATGTCCACCTATGCCGCAGAACCGTTCAAAGAGACGACAGACTGGAGAGATGACCTGTTCTTCGGTCACAAGTATCAGATCGAGAATGGTTTTGTAACACTGCCGGACACCCCCGGGCTGGGTCTCGAACTCAACGAGGAAGTTGCAAAGGCCCACCCCTACGTGCCGTTTCTTCGCCCAGAACTCCGGTTCGAGGACGGATCGGTGGAAGACAATTGAGGGGAACGTGTGGTAGTCGATTCCTACGAACAGCAGATTAAGAAAACCTACCCGGACCTACCATCACCTCTAAGCATCTTGAATGGGCTCAGGCTTCTAATCAACAAGCAGTTGGAACCGGAGAAGACCGAGCCTAGGACGATTACGCACCCTTCGTTGCAGCAGTGTATTGTGCAAGAACAAAATCCCATCCTTTATCGTAATCAGCCCTGCTGGTTTCCGCTTGCTCTTCCAGGTTTTCCCATCCAGTCTGAACCAGTTTCACAAGGGTCCCGCCTTGAGTTTTGTGAAGGTAACTCCCTGGGCAGTTTCGGGTTCGCGGCCCGGATACCATTGAAATCTAACCCGTCCAAAGGGATCCCATTCGGTTACCCTTCCCCAATCCGATTCGCTTCCGTCACTTTTCACCTCATAAATCCGCCCTCCCGTTTTCCCTTCGAAATGGCAGGTCTCGACAAGCTCCAGGCCTACTGAGCAAGTCCCCAGAGGCCACCACTTCCCGATTTAATCTGTAAACAATCGAAAAGCGGACTCCTGATTGAGACTCACCTCTATTTGTTTCTTCACGGGCTCGAGTTTGGTCTCGGTATCGGTACTCATCTTCATCTCTCCTCTCTGGATCTGTGTCCTCTACTTTGGGTTCCCTTGAGCTCGTGCNATTTTTTCGGCTTCCTCCCCAAACGCNTGCANTGCGTCTTCCCACAGGTTCTCCACATAACTTCGAAGCTCCTGCAATCCCTTTGGATTCAGATGGTAAATCCTCTGCTGTCCTTTCTTCATCACACTGACCAGTTGGGCCTCGCGCAGTACCTTCAAATGCTGCGATACTGCCGGTTGACTCACCGAAACGGTGGTAACCAGTTCGGACACGCTGCAAGACCCTTGTCGTATCCGCTCGAACAATTTCCGGCGAGTGGCATCGCCCAACGCATTGATGGATTGTATATCCTTTTCTACAATTATTCTCTCATAACCAAGAATTACCCGCATGAGAATAGGCCTGGTTCTCACCAGGCCCTTCGAACACCAAATCTTAGTTTGGCTGTACAGCTTAGGAAAATCTTGACTCAAATTGCCAGTTGATGTGCCTTTGTGAAGCACCTTCTCCTGACCACATGCACCACAATGATCGAACCTATGGCGGTTGACGCAACCAGCATCAACATAACGATAATCTGATACTTGATAGCTGTCAGTGGATTGGATCCCGCGAGAATTTGCCCTGTCATCATCCCCGGGAGTGACACAAGCCCAACCGTCATCAAGGCATTGATCGATGGAATCATCCCGGCCTTGATTACATCTCTCAGGATATCTCCTGTCGCCTCCTGATAGGAAGCCCCCATGCAGAAGGCCAGTTCGATCTGATCACGTTGTTTTCTGATATCAGAGAACATACGTTCCAGGGAAATGGTAATCGCATTCATTGAGTTTCCCGCTATCATTCCACCCAGAGGGATGAAGTACTGCGGTTTNTACCAAGGCTCCACCTGAACGATCACGGCAGTTACGAGAATAGAGACAGTCGTATAGCTCGCCACCATCGAGATAAAGGTCGGCAGGAAGAACGAGACCTCACGTTCCTTTACACGACCTCGAATTGCATGCGCGGCCCAGAACACCATCCAGATGAAAAGCAATAACACTAGGATCGGGTTGTTGATCTGGAAGATGTACTTCAGCACATACCCAACAAGTGCCAATTGACCAAACGTCCGCACCGTTCCCCAGGCAAGGTCGCGTTCCAGCTTCAAACGGAAGACTGCCGACCCTGTCCCGGCTATAACCACAAAGATCAGACAAAGCAGAAGCTGCAGAGGNGAAATGTCGAGAATCTGTGTCTCCAAACCTAGGTCTCCTTCAACCCGTCCCGAGACAGTACAAATCTTCTGGGAGTCACGTTCTGCGGCTCAAAGTCTATGTGTGTCACCAGAACGACACCCACCCCCTGCTCAATGTTGATCCGCTCCAGCCAGCCTTCAACAATCCCCTTGGAATCGGGGTCCAATGCAGAAGTTGGCTCGTCACACAAAACAATGGCAGGCTCTGTTAACATCGTTCGGATTAGCGCCACACGCTGTTTTTGACCTACGGAAAGCTCCTCCGCCTTATCGCCCAATGTAACCCCGCTCAGAAGGAATTCATCCATCCACTTCTCGAGATCCCCGTCCTCCAGTGCTGCCTCTCCCTGAGCGGATTTGTACTGAAAGGGTAAAACAAGATTCTCCCGCACCGTGCCAGCATTCATGATGGGTGTCTGCTGCACATACCCGATGGAACGACGCAATCCCATCACNTCCCAATCCGAGATCTTCTTGTCATCCACCAGAATCTCACCCGCTGTTGGCTCCTGCAACCGGTTCAGCAGCCTNAGCAAGCTGGACTTTCCGGTGCCTGAAGCCCCCTGAATCAACAAGAATTCGCCTCCGGATATCGTGAGGTTAACATCCTCGAACATCCTGTCCTTCTCGCCATACTTCAAGGCCACGCTTTTCATCTCGATATGCATTGGCTGCCAACTCCAGCCCTTGAACGTCCATGCGCTGGAAGTGTTTTGCGATTATCAGTAAACGAAAGCCGCTCCCGCCCAGGATCCCTTGATGCTGTCTCCAGGCATCCCAACCACCACTCGCCTCCCTCCTATTGCCACGGACCGCCCGAATTCATGCAGCTTTCTTGCCTTCCTGGCAACCAGCTTCACCCGCAGATCCCAACCCTTCTTTGCTAACTTGTATACGTAGGCCGAGCCAGACTTTGAGTCACTATGTGAATCGCCATATGCCCCAACGATAATTCTGTCACCATCGATATCAACAGATTGTCCGAAGTAGTNGGTAGCTCTTCCATCCGGTGGCACCANCCTTGCGACCTCACACCACGTCCTTTTGCGCCTGCCAAAGACATATGCTGAACCGGACTGTTTGCCGTTCACATCGTCACCATACGCACCCACTATGATCCGCTCGCCACTGATCGCCACAGCCGAGCCGAAAAGATGATGTCTTCCGCCGGTTCCAGGCACCAGTTTCGCCTCTTCTCTCCACCCCACCTCAGTTCGCTTGAAGACATAGGCGGATCCTGATCTGACGTCTTTGTCATCATCTCCGTCGGCGCCAACCACTACCCGGTCACCGTCGATGTCTACCGATGTCCCAAAATAGTCCCGTTCCGCAGCATCCCCGGGTGTGAGTTTGTCTTCAAGAAGCCACAGCCCCAGCGCGGTTCGCCTGAAAATGTAAGCGGCACCCGATGCACGTCCATGGGCTGATTCACCTGAAGCACCCACAATTACCGCATCGCCGCTGATGGATACGGCGGACCCGAAGCAGCAGTTCGAGACCTCCCTGGACAGCGCCAGTTTCTTTTCGTGGACCCAGCCAAACCCTCCCTTGCTGAAGATATAAGCCGAGCCGGACTGATATCCGCTATCGATATTACCACGGGCCCCAACCACAAGTCGGTCTCCGTCGATCGCCACATCTATGCCAAACAGCTCCCCCTCGTTTCCGTCGGCCGCGACCACTTTGCTGTCCANCTCCCATCCCTTCTGCCCNNGAGAAAATACATAGGCCGAACCTGATTGCGAACCTCTGTCATCATCTCCCTTGGCACCCACGACCACACGGTCGCCGTCGATTGCCACCGAGAATCCAAAGTGATCACTCTTGTCGCCGTCCTCAGGCACTACCTTGTGGTTTCGTGTAAAAACAACTCGCTTGATATCTGTAGAACAGGTGCACACACAGATTGGGATCAGCAACCACACCAGAATGGACGAAAATTCCTGTCTCAGGATCGAGCCCGGAACTACAAACCAATTCCTGATGTCCTTGTTAGGCGCAGGCAATTCCCATTGGTTGAACCTATCCACCACCCAGGACCTCCAACATGTCGATGATGCTCAAACCAGTATGGTACCCTGGATCGGCATCTGCTGTTGCGGGAATTACGGGGATCACCTCGCCGGATGCAGAAATCGTCTGGTAGGCCATCAAATGCAGATCCGGACGCACGAACTTGGTCGTAAACGCATTGTGACATTTTCCGAGGATTTCAAATGCCGCCTTCTTCGCATCTTCGGTCTCGGCAATTTCCATACAGAATGCAGCCGTCCTCATCGTTTCGGGCAGGCTCCACCACGGAACATCTGAATTGAGCGGCTTGCGTGTTACAAGGTCGAAGGCCTTGCATATCCCGCCGGGTTCCGCGTGAAAGCCAACATCAAACATGTGAGAAAGGACCTCCGGCATGTGTTGTTCCAGAGTCTGAATCTCTTCGAGTTCTTTGTCGGTCGCAGTCGATTTGGCAGCTTTTGTAAACTTCAGGATCAGCCCTACACACTCCAGGGCGTGCCCCGGATCGGAAAGCACAACCCCGTCGTCATCAAACGGATTCCCTTGCTTATCGATCCCTTCCCAGAAATCGTTTGGCTCGAGTTCCTTNACCCGGGCACCGATATTGATGTGATTGGCAAGCTCATACCTTACAAGTCGCAACCCGAATTCGACACTGTTCGGTTCCCCGTTTCGTGTCATCAAGGCGGCAGTACCCAGGTGAATCATGAAAGGCCCGTGGGGAATGTAACCCGGGCGCCTCTCATCCGGATTCTTGGGATCCAGTGAAATTTGATCGCTGGTAAAGTGTCCCTCCCAGATTGCCCGATCGACATCGTGACAGTAGGCAAGGGCCTCAGAGATCCGTGTGGCATCGCCGAGGTAATAGGCGGCAGCGTACATGCCTTTGGCCGAGAACAGATCACTGAAACCGAAGTCTGAATTCTCGTCAAGCGCGATAGTTACTGGCATACTCTCCGAATCCAGTTCGAATGGTTCACCATCCGGCATCATAAAGAAACTGAGGTGTCCACCATTCTTCCTACGCATGTCGCAAAGACTCTCGAGTACTTCAGCCATCATCTGCTCCAGCCGCGGCAGGAGATNGGGCGCCAGNTTGTTACGCGACATCCAGCGACAGTGGCCGGCCAGTGCCTCCAGGGCTCTCCCTTGAATCCATCCGTATACGGCATTGCGACCCCGAATGGGATCTTCTACCGGAAAATCTTCTCCGGTGATCAGGTCCAGCTTGGTATCTACGAATGGATAGTCCGGTGAACGTTCATATCGGTCCGCCAGAACCTTCATCACCTCGACCAGCATGGCCTCGTAGTCTTCAACGAAGACATCCAATTCCACCCTGCCTGGATCATCAGACCAAAGCGCTCCTTTGTAGTCTCCGATTCCCGTTTCGCCCATTCCCCTGTTGCTCCCTTTTGAATTCCTTTCCGATTCCGGTTTGATCTGACAATCAGTCAAATTACCCTATGACCACACGAATATCTCGTCGTCCCCTTCCGAATACCCAATGAACACAGCCAGAACGATCCTCGGGTCTGTACCCCCTAATGCCGGCACCTCGTGGATCAGTCTTGTGTTGAAAAAGTAGAGATCGCCGGGTTCAAGATCCGCCTGAAAGTGCGGGATGTTGTTCGCTTTGGCGTACTCGTGAAATGTCTCATTCTGGATATGCGAGTCGACTTCCTCGGTCCAGACACACCTGTGCAGGATCGATTGGGTACTCTCCCCCTCCTTCGATGTATTCTGAAGACACAGGACTCCGGCAAACTGATGTTCGAACCGAGACACCACGTAATCGAACCGTTTCTCCCGTAGTGTCACNTGGTCGATGTGCGGTTTGTACGANTGAGTGGTGTAGTGTATCCTGAAAATAGCAGGGCCATACAATCTGCCATCCGGTTCTCTGGCTACCACCACATTTTTTTCAACGGCCAGATCCGAAAGGGAATCATAAATCACATCCACCGGATCGTCGAAGTCATCGAAAAGGGTTTCAAACAGGTTGAGGGTCTCAGCGGCGTGTTGTAGAAATCCCTCCTTATCATTCCCACGGTTGCCAAGACTCGTCCCGATGTCTATTCGTTTCCGCATCTGTCCGGCATTGGGGGCACTTGCATCGTCAATCAGTCCTCTCTCGAGGAATCGTTGAATCAGGCCATACCCTTGATCCGGATCATACGCCTGACGCAAAACGATTGCGGGAATCTCAGCACGTGCCAGGGACCGTAAGGGATCGCGCAACTTACTCTTCACNGTCGTCAGATCAGGCTCCGCAGGANTCCAATTCCCAGATGTGGACATACTTGCTCCTTTTATTTGTNTACTCCGTTCAGGCAGGTTCCGATTCAAGCAGTTAGCTATGTTATCACGATNGTAGNGATCTTCTTTGGTGGAAGGGTCAGGGACAAACNGTCGGCCTCANTTCTAGTGGTTACCGCCTGTTCCTCTTCGTTGTCCAATCTCACACTGCGCAAGGTCTGTGCTTATCGATTGGTAAACAACCTTCCCCGGCTTTCCGACGCCAGAGGATTGAAGAGACGAACCCTCAGTCCATCTGCGGACTGTTGTGACCATAAGTCACCTTATACGCTCAGGTATGAGTCTGAAGAGGGCAACTCGCCCACACCCGTTGCATGCTCGAGTTCCACAGACAAATGATCAACAGTTAGGACGGCGCCGTTGACCCGCTGACCGAGCAGAAATAGTCTCGTGGCGGGTACATCCCCTGAAAAGGGAATCACATCGTATCGGAAGGTGTGATTCCCCTGGATCTGTCCACCGGGGTTGTCGTTTGAGAATACCGCGCGCCGGAACGCCCTCAGCAACGTAAGCACAATCGGCTGATCCTATCTTCTCGACCAAGCTCGAACTTACGGTGTAGCCTGCTTTACCGTTCTATACCTTTAGCATAGGNAAGCAGTTCTGGCCTTCCCTGGATAAAACTAAAGGACTTCCACAACCGTCTTCCGATTTTGGGGATCAAATGCTGCCAATGTCGTCCCGTTCTCAACGTAGAAGGTATTGTTCTGGAACCCTCTCCGAGAGGTTGTCTCCGTCAGCGGCTTCCCGTCCACCCTTACTCCCTTCACCTCCACATCGCTCACCCTCAGCGTCAATTCTGGGACGATCACTGGTAAATCCAGTTTGATCTCGTTCCCATCTATCTCGATTTTGGCCATCTCTTTGGCACANGAATAATTCGTGATCTCGCTGCACTTCCTCCATTTTGTTCGTTCGCTCCAAGGATCGCGCTCTTTCAGCCGGCGGACAACCGTCTTGAACGCATTGAACCCTCGCCGATCATGGTCGTGCAGTCCGTAGAATCCCTGCCAGTGGCTGATCATTACGGCCGGGTCTCCCGCATCGATCACGGCCGGCAGTCGTCCTCCCTGAAGATCGGAAGTGATATACCTATTGGGATTCACCTCACCATACCCCGTCCACGATCCGGTCCAGTCACCNGTACACGCGATCACCTCTCCCATCGCCGTACCTGCCTCCCGGTCGGGATACCACACGAGTGTCGGCACATCTCCGTCACCATTCACACGCTTGAAGAAATACGGCGTTGGATTCCCTGTCACCTTCCGAAGTGCTGCTTCGGCGCACTTTGCATAGAAATCGAGGGGATTCCCAAATCCTCCGGGTGAGGTGACACCCTCCGGTGTCAGTCCCACATTGTGGAGAATCTGACACGCCAGTGTGATATAGTCCGTAACCAGTTCTTCCTGGTCTGTTGGGAGTTGGTTCCACCCCCATTGCTCCCAGAGATTTGGGTCAACTGGCCTCAGTGTTTCGAGGTCGACGACAAAGGTGTGGGTAATCATCTCGGGTGTAATGTCGTAATTCGGAACAATGACCTCTCGACACATCTTCAGCCAGCTCTCCTGCTGATCCTTACTAAACAACGGGAGACCCTCGTCAATTCTCCCCAGGGCCGCCGGACAGGGAACTACACTGAACTTCCCCTTGACGCCCTCCTCGAGACACCACTCCGCAAATTCCCTTGTGAACGACTCCGGATGCACCACCGGTACATCCTGCCACCTCCTGTCCTCACCGTCAATTAGGTTGCGATCCCGCATGAAGAAATAGTTCAGGTTGACAAGCAGTGTCGAATCGTCGAAAATAATCGACAGAGGAACCCTGTCCAATGGGTGGCGATTGATTTCGACTCTCATCAAGATCTCCTGAGAAATTATGAGATCATTCGGGTGTTCTCGACTCCGCTCGAACGTACGCGGTTGGTTCTACCGTGGTCTGTGGTCCCCCGACTGTCGTTGTCTCTCCCTTACCGTTTCTTGACCATCGTAATGACCGTCCTTTTTTCAGTCGGTCTTCCATTCTGGATGCTCCCTAAGAGGACTTTGCGGACCTGAAAACTTCTGAGAGTCGCTTCGCCACCACCTCATCCTCACCATCTTCCATCATATAGGGCATTATCTCGATGCCGTTTTCCTGGGTGAAAACTTCTATCCTCGGCTCGCCTTCCGACAATCGCTTGTAGGCCTCCTCGGAATCGATCCCCAGAGTTGAACTGTCCCAATTGATNATCAGCACAGGTGCCACATTCGATCTACCTGGTTGACGAACGTCAGTGGTAACCGACGGAAACTCGAGCACCGCATCCGCGATCACATCCAATCTGTGTTCCCACTCCTGCCACTCGGAATCATGGTCACGCCGAACCCATTGTTCCACGGCCGCCAGAAGGCCCATGATCTCTTCCTTACCCGCCTTCATCGGACGGGCTAGAGCGTGGTGTGGTGCCCCATTCATGAACGCTGCCTGCAGGAGATCCTTCCTTCCCAAGACCAGGCCGGAGGATTGAGGCCCGCGCAAACACTTGCCGCCGCTGTAGGCGACAACATCCACACCCTCAGACAGGTAGGGATTTGGCATATCCGGACGTTCCGCCGCGGCATCTACAAAGGTTGGAATGCCGTGTCGCTTGCCGACTTCAGCCATCTGTTTTACAGATATCTGACCACGGTCGGCCGCGTCCCCGAAAATCGCCAACATGGCCGTCTTGTAATTGATCGCGGATTCCAGATCCGCCAACGTCTCCACCTCGACGATCTTCATTCCCACCATTCGAATGGCATGGTCATAAACGTGTCTGTGACAGGACTGGGCGATCACCTCGTTCTTCATGCCGGTCGTGTCTGGCAGACGTTTCATTTTCTCCTGGTCATTTCCCGCAACACACGCCGCCGTTACCTGACAGAGGGCTGCCGCACATCCACTGGTCACGATTCCATATTCGCATTGCATCAACTCCGCCAGTCGCTCGCTCACCTTCTCCATCAGTTCATCCAGATGCACGTATGCCCTGGAAGCCTGCTCCATCGCTTCTCGTGCTTCAGGTAGCATCAGGGACCCGCTGATGATCGTGTACGTGCCCATACAGTTNATCAGCGGCCTTACGCCAATTGACTCAAACGTTGGGATTGCGCTCATCCTTCTCTCCTGTTCTNGGTGTCCTGTGGCTGGAACTCGNCCGATTNTCAGTCTACATCCCTANTCTTGAATGCTTCTCCCGTTCAGATCCCATACCACCTCACCGGCGCGGATGGTCATCTCACACCTGATCCTTTGGGATCCGGCAGCCCGGTTCCCACCGGAGTCCACGAACCCGAAATCTCCCGATGATATGCCCAGCACCGCAACATCCGCTTCGGAACCTGTGGCCAAGGTTCCGAGGTCCGGCCGTCGAATCATCTCGGCCGGCTTCTGGGTAGAGCGGTAGATCACCTCACCCAGCGGCATACCAAGAGCAAGAAACTTGGCCATCGTAGGAAGCATTGTTGCGTTCGGGATCAAGCGACTTTGTTTGTGCAGATCCGTGCTGATGCTGTCTGGAGGAAATCCCTGCTTCATCGCAGGAGACGCAATGCTGAACCAGAAACTTCCCGCGCCATGACCGGTGTCGAAAAGAACACCTCTCTCCCGTGCCGCCCTTACGAATTCTTGTACTGTTCCGTCGTCACCCAGCAGAGGGATATGCTTTGCATACAGGTGCGTATGCATATCCCCGGGAGACATTCGCTCGAGCAACTCTGCGTAGGTCCGTGTCGGTTTCGGGTGGAAATCGATCATCGCGATCGTATCGCTCAGGCGAGCGGCTTCCAGGGCGCCACCGGCCGCCTCCCATCCAGGGCCACCGAAATGGGCGGTCTTGCACCCTACGATGTGCTCTGGAAACCTCCTGATCATCTCTGCACAGGGTCCCGGCTTCATCTCGCAAGTATCCTGCTCGGACGTACCGGTCATTCCAGCCCCAACGATATTCAGGAACGCCAGCACTCTGGCCTTCGAAGGCTCGATGATCGTTGCCAGGAAATCTTCGAAATCCTTCCACCCCGAACCACCGGTATCCACTACTGTCGTGACCCCATCTGGAAACGCATGCTGATCGGGAAACAACCAACCCCTGAATCCCCCATAGACATGAACATGTATATCGATCAGTCCCGGAGTTACGTAAAGACCCGACACGTCGATGACCCTGTGCGTGTCCTCCAGATCCGGACGATATGCTGAAACCTTGCCATCGGTAATCGCAACGGTTGCCTTGCCGTCGATCCCATTGGCCGGGTCGAATACGTGGCCGCCTTTTAGAATCACGTCTGCCACTGTCCGCGTCCCTTTTCAGCTCAAGGCGTAACGTGTAGCAAGCCAGGGTGCCAGATCCAACTCCGTCCTCCCGTTTAGAATCCACCTGGCATTGTACTCCCCCATTGCCACGGCAAACTTGAACCCTCGTCCACTCCACCCACAGTCCAAGAATAAGTTCTGCACTTCAGGAATGTAACCCATCAGGGGTTTCAGATCGGGGGTATCGTCATAGCAGGTCTGGTAAGCCCCCTGGAACCTCCCACGTTTCATCTTCGGTAACCGGTGCTCGATCACTTCGGTGGTGTGGTCGACCATCCACTGTGGACACACCGCATCAGTAGGGTCTGGTTGTACACGCACAAGCGGTTTACGAGTGTCTCTCAGGATACGGAAGTGCTTGTTGTACCAAGGGATGATTGCCAATTCTGCGGAAAGCACCGGAGGTCGATCAGCGAAGTCCGGCGGCTGTCGATAGAAGGAAACGCCCACCTGGGTCGTCTCGATTGGCAGTCGCAATCCAGCTGCCTTCGCCACCTTGTGACTCCATGGCCCGCATGCCAAAACAACCTTCCCGGGTGCGATTGTCCCGGCAGAAGTGTGTACGGCCTCGATTTTNCCTTTTCTTACGTCGATCCTCTTGACAGGCGTGAATTCACGAATGTCAGCGCCCAGTTTGCGTGCCTGTTGAGCGTAGGCCTGCATAGTCTGGTAGGAATCGACACAACCCGTTCTCGGGTAGAGCACCCCTGCGCCATACCCTTCCACATTGAGCTCGGAATAGAACTCCGTAACCCCGGCAATATCCAGGGCACTGACTATCGACCCATTCTTTCGAGCGGCATCTGCCCTTGCTTCGGCAGCTTCGACACTGGGCGAAAACCCAAGAATTCCATGGTTCATGAATCCTGGGTCACCACCTACCCGCTCGTCAAAATTCTCATATATGTCCAGAGCGCGCACCGCCAACTTGCTGATCGTATCCGTCACTTCCGACTGTTGACCGCACATTGCGCCGGACATCGAACTCGTACCCGAGCCGATCGTTTTTCGCTCACAAAGAATCACCTTGCACGAACCAGTCTGCACCAGATGGTAGGCAATGGTAAGCCCAACGATCCCACCCCCGATGATCACCACATCCGTTTTCTCCATCTCCACTCCTCTATTACGACAGCGCGTGGACCACATCCTTGGCGCTTGCCATAGTCGCCCATTGTGATCCGACCAACGTCTCTACCATCGCCTGATTTTTTTCGGAACCATACAAGATGGCGTCANCTATCCAAAAGTTCTCAAAGCCCAGTTCCCGGCTTTGAATCAAGGAATAAAGCACACAAGCCCCGCCATATTGTCCACCCAGAAAAACCGTGTCGATGCCGGCATTCCTCAGAATGAACTCGAGACCGGTAGCGGTGAAAGCGGAACTGGCCACCTTCCGAATTACCACTTCTCCTTGCTTCGGTGCCAGGGGTTCAATCACAGACATGGGATGGGAATCGAACAATTCGTAATCTCGCCCTCTCTGGTAAGGCACCACGTCCCGTCCTGACTCTGTCCATTTTGCATTCACCACGTGTACTACAAGGCCACCGCATGCCCGAAAGTCCTCTAGTACGAGCTGCAGGTTCGGGATGATTTGATCCAATCCATCTTCGAACCACTGTTCTTTTTGCTCGTCTCCATTGGCCAACCACTTCGCGTCACAAAATCGGTTCATCATATCTATGATCACCAGAGCGCTGCTCGATGCGTCGAGTTTCGCTCCAAGCTCCATCCTCTTCACCACAATTTCATCTGTATCGATTATCATTATTGCAGTCCTTCCTAAACGTCGAATATCCAGACTGATTCACGATCCGTAACCAACAGCTCTGCTCTTCCATCACCATCCACATCCCCCACGGCCGGGCTGTGCATCGCGCCGTGGTATGTACATCTGTCGTAAGACACTTTGTCGAGCCCGTGTCTCAAANTATGATCCTCAAAACTGTCGCGTACGTTGAATCGACCGAGCTCCACACCATTGGGATCCACCCATACCACACGGTGTTCACCCGAGGGTTCCGGTGGACGTTCAACACGTATTAGACTGAGAGGTCCTACATCGGTCTCCCACAGTACGGGCTCGTAATATCCCAACGTCGGGTGCCGGGAGATCTCTAGACCGTCTGACCCGACGAGAACCGCGTCTCTCGTTCCGCTCTCTACCTGCCGATCCACGAATATCAATTGCTGACCGGCCACATCACCCAGAAACTTGCCGGACAGCACGTTCTGGCAATGCTCCATGGGAACCCGCTTACGCACGGACCCATCAGCATTGTGAATGTAGGCATCGTGCCCATCGTGAGCCACTGCGATCTCGTATTCACCATCGCCATCCAGATCCACCATAGCCGAATCATCGAGGTGATCATTCTTGGAAAGCGGAGCGTGGGACCACAACAGCGTCCCATCGTGATCGAATAAGCTGAATCCGATCAACAATTCGTCCAGACCGTCTCCATCCACATCCGCAAAATTGCCCTGGTGTCCTGCACCCTCGACTTCCTGTGTCCACACCGTCTCCAACTTATGGTTCAGCAGAATTGTTGGATTGCCATAACTGTGCTCTCGCGAAGACGTTCCACTCTTAGTGAAGATATGGTGCTGACCCGAATGGTCGACACGCACTGCTCTGGTATAGTTGAAGCCCGAATTCGGCAACTTCAAGACGTTCTTCTGCTGACCCGTTGTCCCATCGAAAATTCGTAGTTCATCCTTGTGAACCAGCAGGATCTCACGTTTCCCATCACCATCCAGATCTACCACATCGCAAAACTTTCCCCAGTGACCGTTCCAGGAAAATGGTCGGTCTTCAGCCCATGGGTCTCCTGTCTGCCAGATGATTTCTCCGGAGATGTCCACCAACGTCAGACAAAAAAGCTCCTGGTCTTCGAAACCGGTCTTGTAGAACTTCAGTTCTGGAAATCTGGGGTCGAATGCCTCGTTTGCATGCGCTCCTGAACTCTGGAGGAACAGAACTTCAGGACGACCATCACCATTGAAGTCGTCCACCCTGAACATCTGACCGCCCCAGGGACGAATGTCCCACACAGCTGTCGGCTCCATTCGTTCACCACTCATATCTCAAATTCCTTTCCGCACAATCCATTATCTAACGTCATATCGCAAGATTCCCGCATAGGCACCCGCAAACCCGAGAACCGAAAGAAGTACCAAGTTCAGGATATGAAACATGTTGCGGGAAAAGCATTCTCCAATTGTGTCCTTGTCCTCATAAGAAAACCATGAGAAGTCCCCCATCTTGCGGTCCTCTCATTGCTCGGAAGGTTTTTGTGAAGATATCGGGCAAGGTATACTGAATAGGTATTCACCTCGTCTTCGATATGCTCCTGTTGGATCAGTCATGTCCTGGCCAGATCCATGGTTGTATAGCTCACCGCACCCAGGGGAGGAATTATGGACAGAAGCGTCAGCAGGCCCTGCTGCGCACGAAGCTGATTGTGCCGATTGGCATACAAATCGCCGATTGCTCGAAATAATCCGTATCCCATCTCTGCCTGATGTCCCGTTCAACATCCCGCAACTCCTGCTGTTCGGACGCAGAAATGGAATCACAATTGGCCGGTCTGTTCCTCTCCCAGTAGGTATCTTGCTGCATATGCGCCGGAGAAGAACACCAGTCCCCATAGGGCAAGCACACACAGGTCCAAACATGGCATACTGTAAATCTGGGTCGGGCCATCGCTCTGTGTAAGTGAAGCGAGGCAGTCCATCGATATGCCACGTGAATTCGCCGTAAGTATCTGGATCGGACCTCCTTAAGGAGTCCTGGTCCTCCCTTTCCCTGGCCCATTTGAAATACTGTCCACGCCGGTACCGGATAAATTCCTGGAAAAACCTCTGCTGCCTGGCGATCCCCATCCCAGTGAGCCGGATTGTCGCATTTTTCAGTGCGAACGCCGGTAAAATCCTTGCCAGAATAACCCCAAGGCTCAGACGGTTTTGAGTTTGTTTCTCGGACTCAGCCTCCGATCTGTCACGGACGATCAGACCATCCGCCTGAGCTTCATCTCTGATCTGCTGATAGGCCAGTTCGTGGGCAACTCGACCAGAAGCGGAAGACCGAAAACCGTCAATGCCGGAATCAGAACACCCAGACTCTTGCCGATCAACAACTGAGCTCTGGAGAGATAAAGAGGAAATCAGGCGCAAGGTGCCGATTTCCTTTTGCCCACAGACCGAATCGTAGGACAGCAGCAATACAAAAAGACTCAAAACCAACTAAACAACCAATCCCGGGTCCAGAGGCTGAAAAACTCCCAGGGCAGACTCTGCTTCCACGGATGTCTGTCTCAAGCGCTGCTATTTGGTGTATCCGTTAGGAACACTGCGCCCGAGGGTCAACTCTAATCCTCGAACAAAAATTACAAGGGATGCAGGCGGCTTGTGCTCCTCGAATCCAACACCGCTGAATTCCCAGAGCGGTCGGTAAGTAAACGCATCCTCGTGCTGAAACTGACGCAGGCGAGCTTCGGTCATCGTCCTTGCACTGCGGTAGTCCTCCAGAGGGGACACATATTTGGCGTAACCGTCATACAGACTTAGCCAGATCGTGAAGGCGCCGATGGCAGCGAGAATCATAAATCTGAGACTCAGAATTTGGTCCGAATTCTCCTTGTGGATCAACCGTCCCAGCAAGGGCTTCTCCTGAAGACTTCTCTATCACCCGCAATTTCATCCACCCCGAAAAGCTGCTACAACAACCTGAGCAGCACGTCGTCAGGCCTCTGAGCTTCCAGCTCGAAGGACAGGACGCCCTGTTTCGTCCGTGTCTTCAGCGTTGAAATTCGCTTCCCTTTTCTCTCCAGGACTGCGCGCTTGAACCTGCACTTGATTCGGACTCCGGACTTTGTCGTACTCGAGATGTTGAACGTATTGTCAGACACCTGCTCTAGGCGGAATACCTTGGGAATGATGTACTGAGTTCCCCCATTGAAGGCGAAGTCCCTGACGACAATTTGCTTTCCTTGCACGGACTTGATCCTGTATCCCGTCCAACAGCCCTGTTGGGGGTCTTCCACCTGGACGAACTGACCGACAAGGGCTGACCCGTTGGAAATCGTACCGTCGCTTTGGAACGTGCTCCCTTCAAATGAAGCGACCTCGCCTTCTACGCTGCCGCCATCCAGGGTAACCGATAACTCGTTCGACTCGAAGCGGTTTCCCTCCACCATGAAAAGGGAGAGACGCTTGCTGCGCTCTCTGCTGAATACCGCCACTTTGCCGGCGAATTCCACATCCCCAAAGGTCCCGTCCACCATCGAATTGGACTGGATCACGACATCGGATCCCCCGTGGCGTGTCACCTTCACGGCCGCCGCACCCTCAATACGATCGGGGAGACTCAATGATGCCACTTCGGCGATTTCCGGATGATGTCGGTAATGGTCAATCACAGTCACAAAGGAATTGCCTGCGCCGTCTTCATGACCCCTGCCGAACAGGTAATCGCCGCGAGCCCCGATCTCCGCAGGAGTACGCTGCCTGGGTCCCTCACCTACAATCACCTCGTCAACGGGTGAGAGCATCTGCATCCGCATCGTCATCTCTTCTTCTGTCCACGTGGCTGACCAAACGCCGTCGGGCTCGCCTACCTGCAGCTGCTCGATGTCTTTTCCCATAGCGCCGGACCGCTTCTTCAGTGGAATTGCCCTGCTCTTGGCGTCTGCAGGGAAGTGAGACATTCGACCTTCGCCGTGGATGGCGTAGTCGTGCGTTTTTCCGCCTTTCACACGGAAGCAATCCACGAGATACGCGGGACCCTTTCCTCGGTGAACCATGACCACTGACCTGCTGTAGTTCTCCGCCTCCGCATAGGCTGCACAATCCGCCTGGATTACCTTCACATCGGGTGAAACACCAATCAGGCGCAAATTCCCCGGCGGACGGACGCCCCTTAAAAGTTGCTCCTGTTCATCGATCACAACCAGATTGTGTTTCAGAGTACTGCGTATACTCGCGTTTAGCGGATGGTCGCCGATATAACCAAGATCGGACAACACCTCCACACCCTCCGCAAACATCGCGATATTCAGTGCATCGGGATGGTCGTGACCTTCCGGCTCGTAGAAATTCATCAGGAATGTCGCCGTCCCCGACAAATCCCCCTGAAACATCCTTTCGTACCCCGTATTGAATATTGCCTGGAGCCACCCGGGGAAGAATCTGTCTTCCACCTGCGGGGGAGAGGCTGACTTCAGCCTCGCAGGACGGTTGAAGAATGCGAATTCATCGCCGCTGTCCAGCCAAACGAACGAAGCGAACGCTTTTCCCAGACGAACCAGACCTACATTGTGCAACCACGCCGGTTCCGGCCACCCCGGTCCGCATTTGATGGCATCGGCGGTGACAGGATGCCTGCCGTCGGGCAAGGTCATCAACATGCGAGCTTTCAAGACCCTGTCGTAGGCTCCCTCTGATTCATAGAGATCCAGGTTATCGAAGCGGTCTTTCCTTCGATAGGAAGGTGGGTCGGTGTACCCTCGGGCGACCTCTGGCAGCTTCCGCACGTTCGTAACCGCATATTGATAATAGGAGGCCCCCTCGGCCGTACTTCCATCGAACTTGAAGAAACCCTTCAAATACGGTTCGAATCCGTCCACTCCCTTATGGACATACTTAGGCAGGCCCAGAAATCGTCCAAACGCCACCTCGCCCACACGGCAACCTGCCACCTTGTTGTTGATTCCCTCCCAATGGGTAAAGGTGAACAGTGCCTCGCAGATCAGGTCTCGAACCACCGTCTCCCGATCCGTATCAGAGATAAACAACCGACCCTTCTCGTCCTTTTCATTCCACAGGAGGTCCATTGCCTCTGCGAGAGCGCCAACGTGGTCTGCCTCTGTCATGATGCCGCCACAAGACAGCCTGCCACACCCCCAGAAAGTCTGAATCAGCTTTCCGCTCTTCATTGGGGATCGTGCCTTCTGATCCGGACACGCGTTTACTTCGAACTTTCCAATCCCTTTGTCCTTCGCCATTAACTCAACGGCAAAGAGGGGATCGCAATCCATATAAGTGTTCCAATAATCATGTAGAAGGTAATTCGGGTACACGGCGGCAAACCGTCGGATCACGCTTGCCGCGACTCTGGCGTAACGATCCTTGCCGGTCATCTTGTACATGATCGCCAGGTTGCGTGCCACCTCGGACATGTGGTGCGTCTTCTTCTGGCGGATCGCCCCTTGATAAGAGGTATGGACCTTCCTTCCCGCCCACGTGTAAGCATTTCGTCCCGTCTTGAACTGCCGATCACCTTCCTCTTCAGGACGGAGGTAATACGTCATAACCTGCCCTGAACGCGGCATCTCGAGCCGACCGAGTTCCGGAAATGCCTGATCCGACATTGTCGCACCACAATGGAAACATACCAGCCGGTCGGGGTCCTGGTAGTCCCACACCATGCGATAGGTGTTATCTGCCTGGCAAACAGGGCAGAAGGTCCCATAGACGTGCAGCGGGGTCAGTTCGGGCACCATTCTTTCGACCCAGGACTCCGACCGATCCGCATAATAGTCGGATTGCTCCTCTATAGACTCGAAAAGGGCCTTTGCCCAATCATATCGACGCATATTCGACCTTGCGATCTCGAAACTTTGGTCTCTAAGCGTCAGACAGGGGTGATCTACCCCTTTGGCGCTCTTGTAAAATTTGGTCTTCTCGGCCTCAAGCCGTTTTCTGCACTCCCGCTCACCATGGCTGTTCCAGCCGGCCATATTTCCCTCCTAAGGGTGTCGATAACGCCAGAATTGAAGGGAGCATGATCGGGTAGGAATAGGCCAAAGTCAAGGCCGAAAGCCAGTGACGGCCTCTGCTGTAGCCCGTTGGGATCCTTAGTCCTGTGCAAAATAACACCTTTATTTATAATATTTTATTAATCACATTGGGCGCAAATCCCTTTTGAGGTTGACCGGAACGACATTCCAGATTAAGTTCCCCCAATTGAGTACGTACCCGTTGTCCAATAACTCGGCTTAACGGACAAGAATTTGCACGATTTAATCTCATACGGTGAATTTCTTGGCCTCACCAGCGCCCTGGTTATCGCAGTTTCCGGACTCTTGATCAGGACCCAGTCCTACAAAGTCCCACCCGTAATCATGAACACGGTCAGGTGCCTCGCTGCAACCGCCTTCTTCTGGATGCTGCTCCCATTTGGACGTCCGCTGACGGATCTTCTTTTGGTGCCGGGCAAAGAATGGGCATTGCTGCTGGGGGCTGTCATGATTGGCCCGGTAACCGGCGAAACGTCCTATCTTCGTGCCATAAGGGAAATCGGACTCTCACGGACCATGGCCCTTGCCGGAACCTACCCACTGGCAACGCTCCTTTTCGACCACCTGCTGCTCGGTGCACCATTCCAACCCAGTTTCCTGTTGGGCAGCATACTCGTTGTCCTGGGCGTGGTGGCACTTGCCACCCGATCTGGAAGGCCGGTGACGGACCCTCGGGGGCGGCTCCTTCTCGGGGTTAGTCTTTCTCTGTTGGCCGCCACACTGTGGGGGCTAAGTACCGTCCTGCTCAAACCCGCAATCGCTCATCTGACGGTTGTTCAAGCCAACAGCATCCGAATGCCTCAGGTAGCGCTCGTCTTATTTCTGGTCTACCGCATTACCGGGCATCGCATGGAATTCACCAAGCTAGCGCCACGCTCCCTTCTGATAGTTGCTACCACAGGCGTGCTGAGCATGGGCCTGGGTTCCTTCATGTTCCTTTCGGCACTTGAGGAAATCGGTCCCGCCAAAACGGCCACGCTCACGTCTATCTCACCCGTATTCGGTTTGATCCTGGCGATCTTTCTGCTCAAGGAGCAGGTAACTGTCCAGGTGGTCCTGGGTGTCGTCCTGTGTGTGACGGGTGTCTGGTTCGTCCTGTAACCCGATCCCTGCCTTCTTGATATATCCGGCCCCATGTGCTATTTTGGTGATCCTCCATTGATAAGTGGCATTCACTGCCTCCAACGGGAAAGGTCTGTGCACGAATGAATATGCTGAATCGTCTCCATCCTGCAGTTTTGGAAGCAAAGAGAAGCATGGAATCGGACAACATTTCACGAAGAGACTTCATCCGCCTTGCAACCTTACTCGGGGTGTCGGCCACTGCCGCAGGAAGTCTGGCAGGCTGTGGCGCCAACCGCTCGGATTCAGGAAATAAACCGACGACAAGTGGTGTCCTCAAAAGAGGGGGGACCCTCAAGGTCGGGGCGGCCGTCCCGCGTATCGATCACCCAGCCCGGCTCTCTTGGGTGGCAGGTGCCAACCAGCTGCGCCAGGTGGCTGAGTACCTAACCGAAACGGGACCAGACAACATCACGCGTCCCTGGCTGCTCGAAAGCTGGGAGGCGAACGACGACGTCACCACCTGGACACTCCATCTTCGGAAGGGTGTCCTCTTCAACAACGGGCAGCCGTTTACGGCCGATGATGTCCTCTTCAACTTCAGCCAGTGGTTGGACCCGGAGGTCGGCTCCTCTGTCCTGGGACTCATGTCCTACTTGAAGCGAACCAATGTCGAGAAGGTGGACGATCACACGGTTCGACTTCACCTGGACCAACCGCAGATTGCCGTTCCCGAGCACCTCTTTCACTACCCCGCCCTCATCGTGAATCGTGACTTCGAGGGGGACTTCATCAAACAACCCGTTGGCACCGGACCCTTTTACCTTTCCGAGTACTCAGAGACCGAGCGCGTAGTACTCAAGCGACGGGAAGATTACTGGCGTACCGGGGAAGACGGGAATCCACTCCCATATCTCGACAGTATCATTTACCTGGACCTGGAACCAGACGCCAGGGTTGCCGCCCTCCAATCCGGACAGATAGACTCCATTTATCAACCTCGACCTTTCGATTGGCAGGCACTCAAAGACTATCCCGGACTCTCCGTCCTCCCTGCCAGCACCGCTCAAAGTTTCGTACTCCGTATGCGTGTCGACCTCGAGCCCTGGAGCGATCCTCGTGTCCGGCAGGCGATGCAACTTTGCCAGGATAGGGATAAGATCCTGCGACTCGCCTATTTCGGCCAGGGCGATCTGGGCCTGGATGCACATATCGCACCGGTTCATCCCGCATACTGCGATCAGCCGATCCCAAGCTACGATCCACAGAAATCCAAAGCGCTCCTTGCCGAAGCCGGATACCCGGACGGACTCACCTGCACTCTCACCACTAAAAATGACATGGCCGAACCTGAAGTCGCCCAGGCGCTCAAAGAGATGGCTGCACCGGGAGGCTTCAACATCGAACTCAACATCGTGGAACCCTCCAATTACTGGGATCGGTGGACTGAGGTCGACCTGGGTATCACCCCCTGGACTCACAGACCGCTTGGAACGATGGCCCTTGCTCTCGCCTACACGTCCGACGAAACCGGGAAACCTGTAGCCTGGAACGAGACCCGATGGGTGGATGAGGAGTTTATGCAGCTCTTGCGCCAGGCGGAGCGCACACTCAATGTTCCCAAGCGTAAGGCCATCCTGTGTCAACTCCAGACCATCATGACCACACGAGGGCCCGTTGGCATAGCCTTTTGGAAAAAGGTCTGGAACATCACCCGTTCGGAATTCAAGAACATGGTNGCCCACCCTACCAGCTATGACCTCTTCACNGAAGTCTGGAAGGACGCCTGATTTTAATCCCGGCTCGCCTNCCAAAAACACATCGTCTCTGGCTACTTGTGCGCAGTCTTTGACAACTGGAATCCTATGCCTCGTTTCCTGCTCACCAGTATCATCTCCATGCTCATCACCATGTTTCTCGTCTCCATCGTACTTTTCCTCCTTTTGGAAGTAGGCAGTGGCGATATCACCAGGAAAATCCTCGGTCAATTTGCCACTCCTCAGCAACGTGCTTCTTACAGAGCACAGCTTGGACTGGACCAATCGGTCTGGCTGCGATATATGACGTGGCTTGCGGGAAATCAGTGGTGGGTTCGGAATCGGCTTGGCTTTCCGTTGCGATCGGTCCCTAACGCACAAACAGGCGAGTCCGAGTGGTGGGCTGAGGTGAACGGAAAGCTGACGAAGTGGGAGCTTCGGGAGAAGAAACTCATCGCTCTCGTCCGCCTCGAGGGAGGTGGGACCGCCTCGCAACCATCCGACCACCTGTGGCGCAAAGCTGAGGATGGAACGGAGTATTTCTGGGGCATTGATGCCGGTAATCGGGCAATCAAATGGGTTCGGGGGGCGGGTGCAGAGATCTGGGTGCTTACGCCGGCCGGCTTCCGAAAATCGGGCGATGGCCCTCAGGAATTCATCCCCCTTCAAAGGGGACTCCTTGGTGGAGATCCCGGCCAGTCGCTGAGAACGGGCAGACCAGTCGCCTCCACCATCTTCCCGCGCCTTCGAAACAGCGCCATCCTCGCCGGCCTAGCCTTTGTAACCATCTTTCCACTGGCGCTTCTTCTCGGCATCGTCGCAGGTACCCAGTCCGGAAAACCAACGGATCGCATACTCTCGATTGGCAGCCTTGTCGCAACGGCAACACCGGAATTTGTTACCGGAATCGGATTGATACTCATTTTCGGGATCTGGCTCAAAATGGTACCTGCAGTATCTATATTCCTCAACAAGAATGCCGTATTCGAGAATCCAGCGCTGCTGGTACTGCCGGTATTGACGCTCACGGCCGTGGAACTCGGATACATCATCCGGATGACTCGCGCAAGCATGATCGATGTTATGAACAGTCCCTACATCCGCACCGCCGTGCTTAAGGGTCTGCCAATGCGAAGAATCATATTCCGCCACGCCCTGCGCAATGCACTGATCGCCCCAATCACCGTCATCATGCTGCACATCAACTGGCTTATCGGCGGACTGGTTGTCGTGGAAGCCGTCTTCGGTTACCCGGGTCTGGGTCAGTACATCTACGATTCTGCTCTCTTTGGCGACTTTAACGCCGTTGAAGCTGCAGCGATGTTACTGGTCACCATAGCAGTAGGCACACGTCTTTTGGGCGATATCGCATATACCTACCTGAATCCTCGGATTCGGTTTACATAACATAAACTCGTGAGTGACCTTTCCTTGTCCAGGCCCGCAACCCCCTCACCCCGTCAACGAGTACGCGCGACAGCCAATATCATCCTGGCAACCAGAGTCGGTACGGTGGGATTAGCCATCATTCTCTTCTGGTTGATGGTGGGCATCCTCTCGTTGGTATGGACACCCTACAAGCCAACCGCTACCGACTTTGTTCAGAACCTGAAACCTACTCCCTCCCATCCGCTTGGCACTGACCACCTGGGACGGGATCTCATGTCGCGGCTGATGGCCGGCACCCAGATCATCCTCATCAAAACACGGCTCCCGGGAGGATATCTTCTTCCCGGTGGTATCGCACTATGGGGTGTCTTGGGGTCTTTGTTGTTCGGCACCTTCTTCGGCCTCAACGCCGGGTACCGGGGAGGATGGCTGGACCAGATCATCATGCAACTCCTGGACGCTCTGATCGCATTCCCTCGCATCGTCCTTTACCTTATCGTGATCGCCTCCCTGGGACAGGGAGACGTGGTCGTGATACTAGCCATCACCGTAACGGGGACTCCCGGTATTGCACGTCTCGTCAGAGGGCTCGCCCTCGACATAAAAAATCGAGACTACATTCAGGCCGCCCGAACACGGGGGGAACACACCTGGTACATTATGTATCGTGAAATCCTGCCGAATGTGAAGGCGCCTCTCGTTGTTGACGCAACCCTTCGCATGGGTTACGCCATATTCACAATCGGTACCCTCGGGTTCCTCGGCATCGGACTTCCCCCTCCCGATCCTGATTGGGGGAACATGGTCAACGAAGGTCGTCGCTACATATTTGCCAACCCCCTTGCCGTCCTTTGGCCATCTGCAGCCATCTCCTCACTGGTGGTGGGACTGAACCTCTTCGCGGATGGGCTCCAGGAAGAAACCACGCGATTTCAGAAATAACCCCACGACCACAGGAATGTCTTATGTCGGAACGCCCGAACATACTTGTCATCATGTCCGACCAGATGAAAGCGACTGCGAGCCATCTCTATGGCAATACGTTCTGCGAAACACCGTCCATGGCAGGGCTTGCAAGCGATGGTGTCTTGTTTGAGCATGCCTTCACGCCCCATCCCCTTTGTGTCCCGGCGCGCATCTCGTTCTGGACCTCCCAGTTCCCACACTCCCACGGGGGACGGAGAAATGAAACCCTGATGCCTCCTGGCGCGGAGCATGCCTTCCGAATCTGGCACGAAGCCGGATATCATACCGGACTGATTGGCAAGAACCACTGCTTCGATCTTCCCGAGGACCTGCACTGCTTCGACACCTGGTGCGAAATCGCCCATGGTGGAATACCGGACGGCAGCCGGACCAGGGGAATGGAATGGTTCCGATCTGTCGAATCAATCCACGCGGCCCATGCAACTCGTCGTGAGATGCCCGTATCAAGTCCGCGTTTCTCTTTCGCCGCTACAACCTATCCACTCGAGGTCTACAGCACCGGCCTGGTTGCCGGACAAACCGTAAGGTTCCTCGAAGCCCATCGTGAGGATCCATTCGCTCTCTGGGTCTCCTTTCCGGATCCACACGAGCCTTGGGAAGCACCTCAGCAGTACGCCGATATGTTTCCGAGGGAATGCATTGAACTTCCTCCATACCGAAACGGAGAGTTCGCGGAAGGGTCTGCCCCGGAACGCAACCGTGTGCTGTATGAAATCCTCGGCCTGGGTGATGACCAGCCTGAAGACATTTACGGAGTCATGTCGGCATATTACGGTATGGTCCGATTCCTCGATGACGGCATCGGTCAAATTCTCGACGCTCTCGACCGGTTACGTCTTCGAGAAAACACCCTTGTCGTCTTCTGCTCGGACCACGGGGATTTCATGGGCGAACACCACATGGTCTGCAAAGGCGGACTCTTCTATGATTGTCTGACGCGTGTTCCCCTCATCGTCTCCTGGCCAGGACGCTTGCCTGCGGGCGTAATCGACACAAGCATGGTCAACCTGATCGATATCGTACCCACGCTCCTGGAATTGCAGGGATTGACTACACCTCCATCGATGCATGGGTGTCCATTGCCAACTGTTACAGAAGCGGCCCCCAGGGACGCAACCTTTTCAGAATATGGTGCCGGAGGACCTGCCTTTCTGATGTCTGATCTCGAGAAACATCCCCTTCCGTACGGACGCCGTGCCCTAATGAATTCGCTTAGGTGGCGCGAGGCCGAAGGCCGACGAAAAATGGTGCGAACAAAACACTGGAAATACGTTCACGATCCCATGGGAGATATGGATGAACTCTACGACCTGGTCGAGGATCCGTGGGAATTGACCAATGTGGTTGGAGATCCATCAAACTCCGGTATCCTCGCTGAACTGCAACTCAGACTGGCGGACTGGAGTATCGATACCGAAGACGCAAGACCGGTCCCACTCCCTTGAGACCGGAAATCATCTTAGTTGATAAATGAGCCAATCGAACTCAAATATCCCTGTCATCTCTGTCCAGGACCTGGCCGTATCCTACACGGTCAGAGGTGGCCAGGTAGATGCCATTCACCACGTCTCTTTCGATATCCGACGCGGCGAAAGCCTTGGACTTGTAGGGGAATCAGGCTGCGGGAAGAGCACCGTCGCGTGGTCCATCGTCAACTTCCTGGGTGTGAACGGTCACATCCGACAGGGCAGCATCCGCTTCCTCGGACAAGACCTGGTAGGCAGAACGGACGACGAGCTCAGAACCCTTAGAGGGAATCAGATCGCAATGGTCTACCAGGACCCGATGCAGGCCCTGAACCCCTCCATGCGAATTGGCGACCAGCTCGAGGAAGCGCTCACATTCCACCAGGCTATGTCCGTTCAGGAGGCTCGAGCCGTTTGCTCCAAAATGCTCGACAGGGTCCATATGCCCGACCCCGGGCGCATCCTCCGTTGTTACCCGCATCAGATCTCGGGTGGACAGCAGCAGCGGGTGGTCATCGCTATGGCCCTGCTCAACAATCCATCGCTGCTGATCCTGGATGAACCAACCACGGCCCTGGATGTTACCGTGGAGGCCGCCGTACTGGACCTCCTGGCCGAACTCCGTGAATCGCTGGACACTGCCATCCTCTTCATCAGTCACAACCTGGGAGTGATCGCTAGAGTGTGCGATCGCGTAGGAGTCATGTATGTAGGTGAAATGGTCGAGCAGGCCACCACGCAAGACATCTTCGCGAAACCCATGCATCCTTATACAAAGGGCCTGATGAATTGTATTCCCAGACTCGAGGACCGAAAATCGAGTCACTCAATCCAGCCTATTCCTGGACAGGTGCCACCCCCGAATGCAAGGCCGTCAGGGTGCAGATTCACCCCTCGCTGCAAATATGCGCAGGATGTCTGCTCACAGGAATCTCCAGCGACCATAGCCTTTGGCGATCACACCGTCCGGTGTCATCTGGCAGACCAGATCGCGATGCCGGATGAGCAGGCGCCGATCAATCACGCCCGGGTAGACAGGAAAGGTGAGTCCTCGATTCAGATCGAGGTGTCGGGCCTCAAGACCTTCTACACGCACCAAACGGGCTCACTGGGAGACCTGCTCGGATTTGGGGAGAAACGCCACATCAGAGCCCTGAACGGAGTGAGTTTCGGTCTTGTTAAGGGGAAGACGCTGGGTGTCGTCGGCGAGTCAGGCTGTGGGAAAAGCACACTCGTCAAAACCCTGATCGGACTGGAGTCCAGTTCCGGTGGCCGGGCGAAATTTCTGGGATTCGACCTGACCCAGGACCTGTCAAAACGCAGCATGGAACTGATGCGTGGTCTTCAGATGGTCTTCCAAAACCCGGACGCAACGCTCAATCCCGCATACACGGTGGGACACCAGATTGCACGCGTCATGCGGCGGTTCAACCTGAATCCCGGGAACGGTATACACACCGAAGTCCTGCGTCTTCTCGGCGCCGTACGACTGGACGAAAGCTATTACCATCGCTACCCCAGACAGCTTAGCGGGGGAGAGAGACAGCGTGTGGGAATCGCTCGTGCTTTCGCTACACATCCGGATCTTGTTCTGTGTGACGAACCCGTCAGTGCCCTAGACGTCTCCGTTCAGGCTGCGATACTGAACCTCCTTCTCGATATACAGAAGGAATACGGCACCACTATGATATTTATCGCCCACGATCTGAGCGTCGTACGATATTTTTCAGACTATGTGGCTGTAATGTATCTCGGAGAGATCGTGGAGTTTGGTCCCGCCGAAGCCATATACGCGCCTCCTTATCATCCTTATACCGAGGCCCTGCTCTCAGCAGCCCCTATTCCCGACCCAACTGTAGAGCGAAAACAGATTAGATTGGAAGGTACCGTCCCGAGTGCTCTCGACCCACCGGACGGCTGTCCCTTCCACACAAGATGCCCGAGGAAGGCATTGTTACCTGATGATGGATGGATCTGCAAAACCGAGAAACCGCCATGGCGGACAATCGACGCGGACCACAGCATCTACTGTCACCTCCCTGAGCAGGCGCTGGCTCAACTTGATCCCGTAATCCATCACTCATCTTCCAGCCTGTCCAACGAGTAGAAACAAAACCTGACGGAGAGTCCCAAAATGTCAAAATTCAGTGAACCTTTCCTGCTGTCCTCCAAAGGATCTACCAGAGCATCCGCGTACGTCTTCGGCAACAAAGTTATCGACCACGATGGCAAAACCCACGTCCTCTGGCTTGATGCCGTATCCACGGTCTGCGGACGTACATATGACCAAGGATCGGAAGCCTGGAGCGATAAGATCGAACTCTTCGATGGTTGCGATAACCACACAAACCCATCCCTCGCCATAGACACAGAAGGTCACCTCCACCTTGCTTATGGACCACACGGATGGTGGGGAGACTGGAATTCTGGCTGCTTCAAGCACGTCGTTTCCGAGAAACCCAACTGCATCGAAAGCTGGAAAGACGAGACCTCCTTCGGTTACAATGCCACATACGCGTGCCTGATCACCACCCCTTCCGGCCTCGACTGCATCGCCTATCGTGGAGGGGATCCTCCCAGTCCCCTGATGTTTCAAAAGCAACGTCCCCAGGGAGGGTGGGCACCTGCTCAACCTTTGATGCATCAAAATATCTCCCCTCAATACACTAACGTCGGCGCAACCATTGTCTGCGATCAAAGCGGAACACTCTACGTCGGGGGGCATTTCTACAATCTCAAAACAGATGCTCGTTCGTCCGGTGTGAGTGTTCTAAAATCAGTCGATATGGGAGAAACCTGGACCACCATGGCGGGTGAGTCATGCGACACCCCTGTACTTCACGACGAGACCAATGCCGTACCACACCATGGTGACGGAGACATAAGACTCGGTGGGCTCGCCCTCGACTCGAACGGCAGTCTATGGGTGTCCACAGGAAACCAGGGGTATGGTCAACTCTCGAATTGGACCGATGAGGGTTGGCATACCGTCGACCTGTGTCCACATCTTCCAGATGACCGAACTGCGGAGGCAGGAGCAATAACTGTCGATACCGCAGGACGTATCCACATGACCGTGGGACTCAATATTCCTGTTGCCAAAGAAGAATCCTGGGGTCATGGCGCGCAGGAAGTGTTCCACCTGGTCACAACCGATCGGGGCAACACCTTCGACTGCACACAGGTAAGTACGCCCGATTTGGAGTTTCCAAGCTGGCTGCCAAGCATTTCTCAGGGCGGCATCCATCAACCAGTCGCCCATCCGGTCATCGTTTATACGCATGGCTACAAGGGTGAGGGCTGCTCACCCTTGACCGAAACAGAGGTATATTGCGTAATCGTGAAATAGCAAATTCAGCTCAGAGATTCCCTGCATTTGGACCATCGGAGAAACTTCAATGAAAGTTGCCCTGGCCGCATCAATGCTCTTGCTTGCCTTTTCGCCAGTTGAAGCGGTAGAAATCAACGAACTCATCAACATCTATGGCAGCCTGCGTCAGGAAATCATTTTCCGTAATCCAGAGGCCAAGGAGACCATCAGGGTCATGGACGATGGATATTCCAGGGTGGGCCTCAAAGGCAATTCAAAGATATCGAACAGCCTTTCTGGCTTCTACAAGTATGAGCGCCTAGTCTCTGCCAACGATGGGGAAGACGATGGTGCTGTGAGAGGAGACAACAACGAGCTCCGCCAGGTACACGTCGGACTATCCGGAAACTTCGGTTCCATCTCCATAGGCCGACACTATGGTCTGTATTACGACTACATCGACGACGAACTCGACCGACATCGCAGCCATTACAGCGACGCAATTGTCTTCGGCAGCTTGTTCGTATCCAACTCGATTCGATATGACTCTCCCAAATTCGGGGCTTTCCGCTTTGGCGCTCTCGCCGAACTGAACGGTTCTGATCCATTGGGGAGGGCGGTGGATGAGCGTATCGAAATCGCAGGATCCATCTCCGACAAAGGACTGTCAATTCACGCAGGATATGTCCACTCCCCGAATCAGGAAGGACTGTTCGGAATTTCTCCGACCTTCAACCTTGGGGCCATAACCCTTGCCGGAGTTTACCAGAAACTCAAGAAGACAGGCGACGACGACAAACTTCTCAGTATCGCTGCGGACTTAGGCGTGTCACCCAACAACAGAATAAGGGTGGCAGGAACGGTCAAGCGAACGGACAACACCCCCGACCTGGATGAAGTTTATGTAATTCTCGGAGGTGATCACAAATTCTCTGAACACGTCCTCCTTTTTTTCGAAACCTTCCGAAAAACCACGGATGTCCCGCAACTCAGTGACGAATCAGCCGTGGTGATTGGTCTCCGTTTCGATTTCTGAAACAAACCGATGGCAGCCAAAAGACTCAAGGTACAATCCGAAAATCAGTGGTTTCAACTGGCGGAAACGCTGAAAAGAACCCGGCGCAAGCGCTACCAGCAGCGACAGTTTGTGGTCGAAGGTGTTCGGTCGATAAACTGCCTCACTGAGACAGACGGTTGGTCCGTGGAGGCATTTCTCTTCAAGCGTCAGGACATACTCTCGAATTGGGCGAAACAGATTCTCGATCGAACCCATTGCCCGTGGCATCTCGAGCTCAGTCCCGAGTTGATGGAAAGGCTGAGTGATAAGGAGGACACCTCGGAACTCCTGGCGATCGCCAACATGCCCGATGCTGAACTATCAAGTCTGAGCACTGCCGCAGATACGATCCTGATCCTTTCCGACAGACCTGCCAGTCCCGGTAACCTCGGCACCCTCATCAGATCCTGCGACGCCTTCGGTGCTCACGGCCTGCTCGTCTCCGGACACGCTGCGGATTTGTATGATCCTCGCACCCTTCGCGCGAGCGCAGGGACCTTCTTCAACGTGCCAACTGTCCAGATCCACGACCCCGCCGACCTTGTCTCCTGGCTGGAAACTGTCCGCCGCACATTGCCTGAGCTTCAGATCGTGGGCACAAGCGAAAGAGACGGAGCACCTGTTTCCGCCTGTGACTTTACACGGCCCACACTACTCGTCATTGGAAACGAGACCACCGGTATGAGCCGTCGCAACCTGGAGCTCTGTGATAAAATCGTATCCATTCCCACCGTCGGCGCAACACAATCTCTCAATATGGCCTGTGCCGGAACCGTTGTACTCTACGAGATACAACGCCAGCGAACTGGTCGCCAAGAATGAAAAGGATTTGGATCTGTGAACGGAATCTCCTGGCATGAACGATGGAAGAACAACCGAATCGGCTTTCACCAGAAGGAAGTCAATCCGTATCTCAGGAACTACTGGCATCGACTGAACATCGAAAGGAATGCCGGCGTCTTCGTTCCCCTGTGTGGCAAAAGCAACGACTTGAATTGGCTGTGGCAACAGGGTCACTCCGTTCTTGGTGTTGAAATCAGTCCCATCGCTGTTCGCGCGTTTTTCGACGAGAACGACATAACGATGAAGGAAACAGAGTCGCCTCCGTTTTCCGTCCACCAGAACGGAGGCCTGAAACTCCTTTGTGGAGACTACTTTGCCATCACGCCTGAGCACACGTCGGAAATCGATGCCGTCTACGACCGCGCCTCTTTAATCACTTTCCCTCCCGAGGTCCGGGTCAGATATGCACAACATCTGTCGCATTTGATCAAACCCGGGTGTCCCATGCTGCTCATCACCCTCGATTATACTCAGCATGAAATGGAAGGACCTCCGTTCTCCGTAGGGGAGAAGGAGGTCCATGGAATATTTGACCAGCATTTTAGTGTCGAAAAACTCGAAAGCAAAGACGCGCTTCAGGAAAATGCCCGGTTTCTGACACGGGGAATCTCGCGCCTTTTCGAAACCGTCTATGCGTTAAGACGACACAGTACGTGAGTGGTCTCCCACACCAACTTATTCAATCCTTGGCGCAACGAAAGCCTGACGTGTAGTCCGGATGGGTATCCGCGAGATACGCCAGTCGGTTGGCCGATCGGTGGATAAACGTCGACTGATCCGCCCAGGATCCACCTCGCTGGATCTTCAGCTTGTCATCCGTCCTGTCCGGCAATCTCGGATCCGGCTCCTGCACTCCGTTGAACGGATTTACGTCCTGCCCTCTCCGGTAGAAGTCGTAGGCATACCAATCCGCCACCCATTCCCACACGTTGCCTGACATATCCATCACACCATAGGGACTTGCGCCCAATGGCTTAGAACCCACCGGCCAGGTGCTCTCCCTGCCGCAACCGTCGCCTCCGATATCCATCACGATGTGATCGCAGGTCGCCTGCTCATCTCCCCAGGGGAATCGACGGCCATCCGTCCCCCTTGCCGCCTTCTCCCATTCCGCCTCCGTGGGCAGTCTCTTGCCTGCCCAATTACAGAATCGATCCGCCTCGAACCAGTTCACGCAATTCATCGGGTGATTCTCTTTCCCAGGCTGGCCATAGTTGCAGTAGTCCCACTCATACGGCTGGATGAACGCCCCTTTCCCCAGCACGAACGGCTCGCATCCACCGGCCTCCACGCATTCGAGATACTGGGCTACAGTCACCTCATACTTGTCGATGGAAAACGCATCTACGAACACCTCTCTACGCGGAACTTCATCCGACTCCACACCATCCGAACCCATCTGGAAGGGACCATCCGGGATTCGTATCATTTCTGGTTCGCGAACCTCCAAGGAGAATGCCGGCTCACCCGCCGCCTTCCTGGCTGCCAGATTTCGCTCCCACCAGTCGGAAACCACCTTCGCCGCTTCCTGGATCGATGACGCATCTGGGTCGGGTGTCAACGAAGGCGCGGGCAAATTGGATTTCACGCACCGGAAACCGATATAGGGATACCACCGGAGGGGTGGGAACCGAAATCTGTTCGATGCTCGAGAGTCATTCTGGTGTTCGGAATAGTACCATGAGTTTCCGCGAAGAACTTTGTATTTGGTCAACGCGCCCTGAACAGGATTCTCCCTGCCGTGGTCTTGATACTCGTCGATCCGGAACCCATCCATCGTCCATTCCCACACATTTCCGATCATATCGTTTGCGCCGTATGGGCTGATCCCTTCCGGTTTGGATCCAACGGGCCAGGTCTCCTGCCTCCCGCACCCCAGGGAGCGAAATCCGATCACCGCACGCTCACAGTTTGCCTGGCCATTGCCCCAGGGAAACCGACGCCCATCAACCCCTCGCGCAGTCTTCTCCCATTCAGCTTCCGTAGGCAATCGCTTCCCCGCCCATTCGCAGAACTTTGTGGCGTCATACCAGCTCACGCAGTTTACCGGGTAATCACCGGTCTTGTCACTGTCCCAATTACACGTCCCTCCAATCGCGGGCTCGTCGCACTCTCCAGCTTCTACGCAGTCGCGATATTCATCGAGTGTCACTTCGTACTGATCGATGTGAAACTCGTCGAGTGACACCCTGTGAAGGGGTCGGTCTTCATCCTCATCTACATGGGAACCCATCAGAAAGCTCCCTTTCGACACTTTGACCATAACCACTGGTCTTCCCGATGGCAGCTGCACTTCCGTTGAAGATAGGACAATACTGGAATTCAAGGGGGACACGGCGTTGCAGGCAAGGAAGAATCCCGCAAGTCCCAGCATTACTATCACGATCAACCCTGGCCCAATACGCATCCTGCACCCTCCACAAACTCGAGTTTCTTACCGAAAAAGGTCGGATTATATTAAGCTCGAACCATCACGAACACAACAGCCAGATCATCACCATCCGAAAGTGAGTCAGAAATGAGCCCCCGATCGTTCGAACAGGAGTGGAGAGAAAAGGTAAAAAAGGTCAGATCCTCGAAATTCTGGAAACAGGTGTCGTCTCCTCCTTCGGGAAGAATCGAAACTGGAGATACGAGGAAACGGAAAAACGAAATTGAGATAGATGCGGACTGGTCTCTCCTCTGCGAAGGGGATCTGTCAATCGATGGACCTGCGACTATCGGAATCCAGGATTTGCGCGGGATTCTGAGCTCTCGCTTTGGTGTGCGCCTGAAATCCAAAGCAGTCAAAGATGCGCCAAAAATAACATTCGAACTCCGACCGAGTCGGGACACAACACGCTGGGACTGCGATTTCCGACTGCACGTCAGCACCTCCGGGGTCATCGTTCGTGGTGCTTCCGAACAAGCCCTTCTCCGCGCCAGTCTATACCTGTCCAACTACTGGAGTCTTCGACGCGGCTTGTATCTCACCAAAGGACGCCGAACGATTCGACCGGCGATTCCTTTCCATGTTGGCGCCGACCTTTGGGGCGGGTTCTGTACCACACCCGCGTGGGTATACGGTAGGGAATCCGACGCCAATTTCCTGGAGCTCGCCAGAATGGGCATCAACGCCGTCCCCATCATGGCCGTCCTCGACGACTATCTGAATCCCGATCCGAAGGGCCCCTTCAGAAGCCTCGCCAATCCCCAGGCCAAGAGAAACCGAAAGCGTCTCTCCACCCTAGCGAAACAGGCCAGTCGATTTGGGATCCACATCCTCCTGATGGGATACAATCCCAAGCTGGAGCCCGATCACCCTGTCTTCAAGCGTCTTCCGGGTGCAGCGGGCGCACTGCAAAGTGGGGGTGTGTTCCGCACGCTCTGTTCCAGCGACAAGGAGACACGGAAATATCTGGTCGGAGAGTGGGCATCCCTCTTCAGGGAAATACCCGATCTGGGAGGTGTTATCGCAATCACCGGAGGGGAAGGGTTTTACCACTGCTTCATGCGCAGCAAGGATTCAGAGCATGCCTGTCCGCGATGTTCCCGTCGAAATCCCTCGAAGGTTGTGGCGGAACTCGTTAACCACATCGCTCGAGGGATTCGCTCCGAAGTCCCCGAGGCGAGACTCCTCACCTGGCCATATTCAGCAGGACACTGGTCAGGCGATCGGGATCAGGTCGACTACATCTCCTACCTCGACCCCGAGCACGTGATCTTCCAAACGGAAATTGACAAGGATTCAGTTCACTGGAGAGAGGCAGGATATGCCAAAGACATCTGGGACTATTCCATCAGCCATACCAGCATAAGCGACCGGTGCCGTCACCAGCGTCGTCTCTGCAAAACGCGAAACCTGAAATTCAGTGTAAAAACCGAATCCAACAACTCAATCGAATGCCTGAATGTCCCATATCTCCCTGTCCTAGAAAACCAGAAAGGCCTCTGGCGAAACGCCAAAAGCCTGAAACCCTTCTCCATACATTCCCGCTGGCTCTTCGACGGGTCGTGCAAGGGACCTTCCGAAGAAATGGGCTATTGGATGATCTGGGGCAACGGCACCGAATTTGAGGACCCTGACGACACCCTCACTGCCATCGCCCAAAGGGACTTCGGGGATAAAGCTGCTCCCATTGTCCGTCGTGCATGGCGTCTCTTTTCCGAAGGGATGCGTCACCATCCCCAGCTCGATTACTACCGGGGTACATACTTCATCGGACCTGCGCAGCCTCTCGTTTTGGAACCGAACGCGCGTGCCAACAACCTAGACCCAGCCTTCTTCGGCCAGTTCTACTGGCACTGGGAGAACTCGGTCACCGGTGACGATACAATCCTAGTCACCGGACAGCCCCTCTTCTTCTCGTCACCGAACTTCCGGGCATTCAAGCGGCGTGGTCTGGATCGAAACCGGGACGTCGCTCTCGAAGAACTGAGGGAAATGGCAGAACTCTGGGAAAGAGGTGTCAAGGAACTGGAGAAAGCGAGGCAACACGTCCCTCCCTCGTGTCGTACCCGCTTCAAGCGCGAATTCATCCTGTGTCAACACCTCGCATACACCTGGCGCAGCGGCGCCAATGTCGAAGAGTTCCTTCGACTGCGGGATATCATCAGAGAATTCAGTGGTCGATCCTGGGTCCGAAGTGGTCACGAACGCGAGAATGTGAGAGACCTGCACAGAATGGAGATAATCGCAAGAGAAGAACTATCAATCGCCAAGAAGGATTTCACGCTTGTCCGAAATACAGATTTCCTCGACCTCGGACTCCGTCTGGATATGGGCACCGCATCCACACCCGAAATCCTCAAAGCTAAAATCGACCAGGTCACCAACCTGCTCAAACACGAGCTGCCTGCGTGGCGTCAGGAGCTGTTGAGGTGGTAGCCGAAACGCTGCAGGCAATTACACGCCGTGTGCCGGAGGGTGTATCGAAGGCTCAACCCTGAAGATCAAATTAGGTGGTGGGACAAAGCCGGGCAGGTCCCTCGATACACCTCCGCAGCTGACGCTGTTCCAGGCACTTGGGAATACGGTATGTGGCAACAATTCAAAACCTGTCAAACCTAGTACCCGAACGGCCTGATGCTCTCTTCGATCACTTCTATGCCGAAACCAGGCGTGTCATTGGGAACCAGCCAGCCGTCTTTCGGTACAGCGCGGCCGGTTGGTGCCGCCTCCCCAAGGGGGATACCCGGAGGTGATGCCACGAAGTATTCCGCCCACGGTGAGTTGGAGGTCGCCGCGGTGAAGTGTTGACCGTAGGGAATATTGCCGCCACCGTGTAGCATTACCTGCAGCCCTGCACCTTCTGCCATATGGGCAATCTTGATGCACTCGCTCAGACCACCGACCCACATAATGTCCGGCTGAAGAATGTCCAGCGAGCCATCCTTGACTAATCTCATATAGGGATATCGCGAATAGAGATGCTCTCCTGACGCCAGGGATGTCCAGTTTACCGCTTCTCGCACTGCACGATGGCCATCGATATCTTCCGGAATCAGAAATTCCTCCATCCACTTCAGCTTGTAGGGCTTCAAACGGTTCGCAAGGCGGACCGTATATTCCACATCGAACGCCATATAACAATCCAGCATAATCTCCACATCATCTCCAACCTGCTCCCGAGTCTTCGCGATGATCCGCTCATTCTCATCAAGCCCCTTCAGACCGTCTGCAGGGCCATAGGGACACGCGAGCTTCACCGCCTCGAAACCTATCTCCGTGAACCAGTCGGTATCATTGCCTGTAGCATAGCAGAAAATCCTGTCCTTTACCGGCCCACCCATCAGCTCATACACCGGCTTGTCTTGCAGTTTTCCCACCAGATCCCACAGGGCGAGATCCACGCCACTCATCGCGCAGGAGGCCAGTCCTGAACTGCCGTATGGCTTCGACATCCTGAACATCATATCCCAGCACTTCTCTATTGCAAAACAGCTCTCCCCTTCCAAAATAGGCCCAAAGTGGTCGTCAATGATCGCCGCTACAGGCCTGCCGAATGTGGTCTGGCCGATCCCATATGTGCCATCTTCGGCAATCGCCTGGACCCAGACTCCTTTCCATTTTGGCTGCCAGAGCGAACGATGTCGCTTGTAGGCCGGGAACTTGGACATCGGGTTGGCCACCTCCGCATCCACGCTCCAGGGATCCCGGCGAGCTTTAGACTTCGGCTCGGATTTCGGCTGATCCAGCTCAACCGCTCGAATGCTTTTTATTTTCATGTCTCACTCCCTTCTTGGCAGCCTTCAAGACCTTTTCACATTTCACACACAGGGTAAACACGTGCCCCTGGAAATCCTGAACTACCCCGAACTTTTTGCCGCACACCCGGCAAAGAATCGGTGTCTTCGCCGCCATCGTACACCCACCTTTACGCTTCCAACACCATCCTCAACAATGCCATCCTGATGTATATCCCGTTGTGGGCCTGCCGGAAATAGGCTGCTCTCGGATCTCCGTCCACCTCGGGAGCAATCTCATCGATTCGCGGCAAAGGATGCAGCACCCGACCTGCCTCGGGAAGGGCCTCCATAGTATTGGAATCGACAATGTACTTTCCTCTTGCAGACTCGTAGTCTGCAATGCGGTCGCCAAATCGCTCTCTTTGAATTCTCGTCTGATAAATCACATCAGATTGCTGGGCGACCTCGATCAGGTCTTCCTTCTCCTCGAAATGAACACCGTGCCTGTCCAGGTATTCCTTGATGTCTTGTTTCATCCGTACTACTTCCGGCGCCACGAAGAACAACTTCACGTCATCATACCGGGCAAGGAGATAAGCCAATGATCTCACGGTCCGGCCGTTGGCCAGGTCACCTACCATTGCAACGGTAATCCCATCCAGACGACCAATTTCTTTCTTTATCGTATAAACATCCAGCAGCGCCTGAGTCGGATGCTGGCCGGGGCCATCCCCTGCATTCAGAATCGGAACCGACGCCACGTCTGCCGCACGTCTCGCGGCCCCACTCTCGAAGTGGCGCATGACGATCACATCGGCATACCCCTCGACAATCCGTATCGTATCTTCCAGCGTCTCACCCTTGGCGGCTGAAGAGAACTCTCGGGCCGACTCTGTCGTCACCACATTTCCACCCAGGCGGATCATCGCTGACTCGAAAGACAGCCGTGTCCTCGTACTGGGCTCATAGAACAGTGTCGCCATAATCCTGCGATTGAGGATGCTGGAACCATACCGGCTCACCACCTCCTCCATTTCCTTTGTTACGGAAAAAATCTCACCCATCAGCTCCCGATCAAACTGTTGGGCCTCAATTACATGGAACATTCGATCCATATGCTGGCTCTCCCCCGAACACAAAAAAAACGCCCCCCCGGAAAGGGGAGCGCAGGCCACTCGGCAAACGAATTTTTCGGCACAAGGTGTCTCATTTGGTTTGGAATATAGTCGGCCCTCAGGGCTTTCGCAAGGACAATATAGCCGATTCATGTTCACCCAGAAAGCTATTGACTCAAACCCATATTCCTATATATTAGTCGCACAATTTGAAACCGGTTCACGTAACTGGCGAACAATGTGGAATAAACCACAGGGGAGCGTGAAACCGGCGGAACAAGTCGATCGCCTGGGCTGAAATTATTCAGACGCCCGGGTGTTTTTATTTCTCTTCGTGTCCTAGAGCCTCCTCCTTCAGGACAAACCTTGGTCCCGGCAACCAATTTAAACCCAAGGAGGAGTCATCTATGGCTCAGGTCTCGCCTCTCGAATCCGTCATGACCCATACAGCAATATCACCCCTTACAAGCTACCTCACCGACGCGTCTGCTCTGGGAAAAGTCCCTGACCCGGGCTTCATCGCTTATCTGGCGTCGCTGGAGCAGATCAACGCCGTTTCGCCAGATGTCGTCAGAGCTATCATTGCAGAATTGACAGATCAACGCCAGAACTTGAAGATGATCGCCAGCGAGAACTACTGCTCGCTCGCAGTACAGCTGGCCCAAGGGAACCTCTTCACCGACAAATACGCCGAAGGTATCCCGCTCCGCCGTTTTTATGCAGGCTGCGACAATGTGGACGCGGTCGAAACCCTTGCTACTTCGCTGGCACGTACACTTTTCGACGCGGACCACGCCTACGTCCAGCCGCACTCTGGCGCCGATGCCAATCTGGTAGCATACTGGTCCATCCTGTCCGCCCGAATTCAGGCTCCCTTGCTTGAGAGTATGGGTCAAACAGACCCGTCGGCACTGTCCGATGAAGAGTGGGCAGACGTCAAAACTCAGCTGGGAAACCAACGGCTTCTCGGCCTGAATTACTACTCCGGAGGTCACCTCACCCACGGATATCGGCATAACGTATCGGCCAGGATGTTCGACTGTCAGTCCTATAACGTCAACAAAGAGTCCAAACTTCTCGATTACGAAGAGATCCGCGCTCAGGCCAAAGCTTTCAAGCCACTCATCCTGCTTGCAGGATACAGCGCTTACCCCAGAAAAATAAACTTCCGCATCTTCAAAGAGATCGCAGATGAAGTGGGCGCGGTCTTAATGGTCGACATGGCCCACTTTGCGGGCCTCGTCGCCGGCAAAGTATTCACGGACGACTTCGACCCGGTCGCTCACGCAGACATCGTCACAACGACAACGCACAAAACGTTGCGCGGCCCAAGGGGCGGCATGGTCCTCTGCAAGGCCGAACTGGCCGAACACGTGGACAAGGGTTGCCCGATGCTCCTCGGTGGCCCTCTGCCGCATGCAATTGCAGCCAAGGCCGTCGCCTTCCAGGAAGCCTGCACGGAAGACTTTCAGGTTTACGCCGCCAGAATCGTCCAAAACGCAAGCGCCCTGGCCGATTACTGCACCCACGAAAGGTTGAGTGTTGTCAGCGGCGGCACAGACAACCACCTCCTGCTCATCGACGTCACGCCCTTTGGCCTAACAGGCAGACAGGCCGAATCGGCTCTTCGAGATGCCAGCATTACTTTGAACCGAAACTCACTACCATTCGATCCGAATGGGGCCTGGTACACCAGCGGACTCAGACTCGGGACCCCGGCTCTGACCACCCTTGGAATGGGTAACGATGAAATGAAGGAAATCGCATCCATCATCAAACTCGTCCTCTCCAACACCCATCCCTCGCGCATCGCCAAAGGAAAGAATGCGGGCAAGCACAGCAAAGCCAGATATCACACCAATCCGGAGGCCCTGGAAACCGCCCAGAACAGGGTCACTGATCTTCTGGACCGATTCCCTGTTTATCCAGAACTGGACCTCGACTTTCTCGACCAGGCCTTCATGTAATTCCATAGCCCGGTGCAAAAAGACCCTGTTCTTCTATGCGAGAACAGGGTCTTTTCCTTGTACTACTCGCATTCTACAGCCCTAGAACGGCCTCAGCAACGGCATCGTGAAATTCAGGTCTCAGAACCTTGATCCCATCGTCTGTTCGTGTCGGGTGCACTCGGTTGGTAAGCAGCACAATACCAAGATCCTGCTCGGGGTCCGCCCACAGCGTCGTCCCTGTAAATCCTGTATGCCCGTATCCGCGCGTGCTGAAGTGTCGGCCCGCAGAACTTCCCTCTACTGAGACGGTGTCCCAACCCAGTGCGCGTGTACTGCCGTCCACCAGTCCCGCTCTTCTTGTGTACAGACCTATTCCATCGGCTGGAAAAATCTGCTCTGTTCCCCATCGACCTTCGCACAGCATCACCTGCAGAAATCGTCCCAGGTCTTGTGCCTTCCCAAACAAGCCCGCGTGGGGTGCGATCCCACCCATCGCAGCAGCATTGCCATCGTGCACCACCCCGTGGATCAAGCCCCCTCGATGTTCGGCATTCACCTCGGTCGGCGGAATCCTCGGCAGCAACTCCGAGCGGGGTAGGTACCCTGTCTCCCTCATCCCCACAGGATCGAACACGAGCCGCTGGGCCAGATGGTCCAAGGCTTCTCCTCCGCAGGACACGACAATCATCCCCAGCAGCAGAAAACCCAAATCGCTGTAGACTGTGTCCTCGCCAGGTTCATAGGACAGATCGGTTGCAAGCACCTGGCGCTGCACTTCGGCCATTGAGCCGCAGGACTCGAAAAAAGGGATATGCGCGGGTAAACCGCTGCAGTGAGCAAGAAGGTGACGCACGATCACTTTATGTTTGCTTCCACCTCTGAACTCTGGCAGCCATTTGAGAACCGNATCGTCCAGATCCAGGTCTCCCGCAGCCTCCATAATCATGCAGAGTGTCGTGGTCACAACCACCTTGGTCAATGATGCGAGATCGTATAGATCATCTACCCTGACCGGAGTGGACTCCTTCTCATATGTATGTTGCCCTACAGCCCACCTCCCCACTACCCCCTCCCGTCGTACGGCGAGTCCGACGGCACCCGGAGTGGTTCGATCTGCTACATGTCTCTCAAGTACTTCCTCTGCTGGCCTCAGCATCCACAGGTCAAACTCACCTTGCACCATCTACACCTCCGGTCGATCATGTTGGGTACTGCCTGCCCTGAATCTCTTGCCCCGTTTCTCGAGTCAAAATATATTGAGCCTTGTCTCGCGTGCCGTTGTATCTCAATCCTACCATTTACGCTGGGCTCGACCCATGAAATTCGTAGCCGACAGCATGTTGGGGAAGTTGGCCAGATGACTCCGGATACTGGGTTACGATACATCCTACGACGCCTTTTCTGAAGACGACACCCTACTGGACACATCTGTAGAAGAGGATCGCATCCTGCTTACGCGAGACGGACCGCTTCACGAACGATCACCAGTGAACAGGTCCATCCTCATTGTCCACGATCACCTGGACGACCAGATAACTCAACTCGCGCACTCACCCGGCATCGACCTTAGCCGAGATATGTTCACACGGTATCTTGAATGTAACGACCCGATTGTGCCGGTTTCTCAGGAGAACACGAAGGAGCGCATTCCTGATTACATCTACCAAACACAGAGCCGCTTTTTCGAGTGTCCCTCGTGCCAGCGGGTGTACTGTCGTGGAACACATCTGGATCGAATGAGTGAGCGTTTGGCCTCTATTTGGGATATGGTACAGCGGGAGCGCGTTGTAACAAGGTAAGGGTGATTCCGAAAAATTTTGTGTGGACTCTAGCGATCCTTTGTTCTCGACTCCGCTTCCCCCTTCGCTACATCCTTCGCTGAAGCTACGGGGGACAGGCGAACGTACGGGGGTGACCCTTTCGTGTCCGATAGGACTTTAATGATAGAGGATCCTCACCTGAAAATGGTAGAGAGGAATAGCCCATGAAAAGGCTCATCTCAATACTTCTGCTGATGCTCCTTGTAGCCGCGCCACCGCAGGCGGGCGAACAAAGTGCTCAGTCATCAAGCTCCTTTGATTCTATTGCAGAACAATCGGAAGCGATCTATGGTTCGGGACTACCTCAAGGAGAAAACGGATCGAGANCTGGCTNAGAAGGAGCGAACCCGCAAGATTGTCCTGAACGTGGCAAAAGCAATCGCGGTGGTAATCGCCATACTGGTGCTCAGAACCATTATCAAAGCGATTGGGAGGGGAGTGAGAAAGGAAGATCCGGATGCACCCATCGGGATATACATTACGACGGAATCCGAGGAGGACGCAAAGGGAATTGCCAAAGCCCTTATCGAGGAACATCTGGCCACGGACGCCAAGATTTTCCCGAGCGTTCGGTCCATCTACACCTGGGAAGGCAAAACCGAGGATTCCACAGAGTCTTTGCTGCTCCTCAGGACCGGCCAGGGACGGATTCCAGCCGCCATCACACGAGCGGAGGAGCTCCACAAGTATGCTGTATCTGATATTGTAGCCCTTCCTATTTACAAAGCGAACACCGACTTTGCGGATTGGGTCAAGGAATCTGGCGCTTAACGCTGGCAGCAAATGTCTTAGAGGTCATACCTATAAAACACTTACTGGTCTTTACGCTCGCCCTCGTGGCGATGACACTCAGTACGTTCGCGTCCACATCCTCAGCACTCTCTTCAGCCGACAGTCTCGCGATCGCATCTGCAATCGCTCAATTCGAGGCAGAGGCAAAAGCGGAAAGAGTCCTGACCCAGGACAAAAGGAAGGAAAATAGACAACAACTCGTTCGGAAAGTCTTGCTCAATGTTGGCAAAGCCGCAGGAATCGTCCTCTTACTTCTCCTTGTCCGCTGGATCATTCTGCTAATAGGAAAGAAAGTCGGAGATGAAAAATCGTACGACAACGTTGTCGAGGGTGATTCGGTCGCGATCCTTCTCGTGGGTGTCCCTTCGCAGGAGGCTGCAGCCGGAATTGCGCGTACTCTTGTGGAGGAGCGTGTGGCTGCATGTGCGAACATCCTTAACGGCACGTGCCTGCGATTCCCGGCGGCGGAAGCCGTTCCCGAAATCACAATGGTTATCAAGGCGGCACGACGAAAACTGAAGACCGTTGTAAAGCGTATCCGCGATCTCCACCAAATTCCCACACCTGAGATCATCCTCTACCCAATCGAATATGGCCTCAAACCGTATCTAACCTGGGTACTCGAAAGTACGGACAGCAAGCCCTGGTGGCGCAGGTCGTAGCCGCCCAATTCCTTGAGAAGAAAAGAGATGGATAGGTCTGAATTCTTGAATACACGTCTTTGCGGTAAGATATTAAGGAAACAAAAGCACGTATATTCAAGCTTGTTGGACTGGGAATCGTAGGCATGCCCTCGGCTTATTTCCTAGCTCAGTCGCAGAAAGTGGAGGTACTCATTCTTTCTCTGCCAATTCTCATATGTACAGTTTTGCTATTGTATCTTGCGGAGAGCCGTTCCCAGATGCGTTGTGGCTCGTACATTAAGGATCAAATTGAAGCCTCTGTAAGCGCCCAAGTAGACAGTTTTATCGGCTGGGAGATGTGGCTTCAGGAGAAGCCCGTTGGCAAAGAAATCGAAAGGTGATCCGTTGACCGTATTGTTGCTGTCTTTTTCTATTTGTTATTCATCTTCTACTATCTGGCTTCTCTCGCCTTGGCTGAAAGAATGGGAGAATCCAAGTACGGAGTCATAGGGTTTGCAGTTACCTTGGGGGTCTACATAGCGATTGGTGGAATCTTCTTGTTCTATCTATGGATGGGGTTGGAGTACTCAACACGCACACCGGAAAGCACTGATGAGATTGCAAGCTAGACAAGATCACATCGGCGTTTGACACGGCGAAACGGAGGAGATGGAATGGCACGGGGGGAGTCGGGAATTGGCGTAGCAATCGACGTTGGAGGGACTAATACTAGATTGGGTTTCAATTTTCCAGACAATTCCTGCCAACACGAGATTATCAGCAAGCAGGTCTCTTCAAAGACAGAACTAGAGGATTTCATGCAGGAGATGGTTGGTACGATGGGAGAAATTCCGTCGAAATGTGTAGTAGATTTCACTGGACCTGTCTGGGAACATCGTGAGGTACAACTCACCAATTGGAGCGGCAATCCTAAAATAAGACTCTCGGATTTGATCAGCTGTGGACTACCCGACGATGCCACATTAATGGTTACCGATATGGAGGCGGCTGGCTATGGTGTTGAGTCCCTCGCCGAGAATCAATCAGTTCCATCTTGTCGGTGTTTGTCCCTCTATGAGCCGCCTGGTGGAGTATCTGAAGAGTCAGGCGGAAATAAAGTAATACTTGCACCAGGCCTGGGAACTATTGGAGTTCTGTCAAACAAAAAGAAAGGAACTGTTGAGCCCATTCCATCTGAGGTCCAACACTTGCCACTGGCTGTTCTGGATGAAGAGCACCACGAACTTCTAGACTGGTACAGATCATATAGGAAGTATACCCGCAGCTGGAAAGACTTCGTCTCTGGAAAGGGACTTGAGGACATATACAAGGGTTTTCTGACCATTGGTGGACAACCCATCACGGGTGAATATTCAGCTGGGTCAATTGCGAAGAGTGTCACTGAGGGTAGTGATCCAGTTTGCGAAAAGGCACTTAGGACCTTTTACAGATGTGCTGGTAAGGTTGCCCAAATATTGGCATTAGTCTACCAGCCTTTCGGTGGGATCTTTCTGTGTGGTGACAACTCGAGAAGAAATGATCCTTTCCTGAGACAGGGGATTTTGTGAGGGAACTACATAGGAAAGAAAAAATGAACACCATGCTTGAATGTTTACCGGTGTATCTTGTCAGGGTGGAAGAATTGAACATTATGGGTGGGTCATTGGCTTGTGAAAACTGGTCTGGGTTTTAGGTTCAATATGGAAACAAACGACCTATACAGAATTGGCATCGATCTTGGAGGTACAAACATAAAGGGGATCTTGGTTTCATCAATAGGTGAGATGCGCGCCAAGCATCTTTGTCCTACAGATACGGAACGCGGACCCAACGGTGTAGCAGAAAGCATCGGCGAACTCACCGACAAACTTCTCTCCTCCAGAAACCTTGGTCGTCAGGACATGGCTGGTGTCGGTATCGGCGTGCCGGGTGTAACCACAACCGAAGGTGTAGTCGTCCTCGCCCCCAATCTGGACTGGCACCACGTACCTTTCAAAACCATCTTAAGCGATCGCCTTGGTGTTCCGGTCGAGATCGACAATGATGCCAGCGTGGCTGCACTCGGCGAAGCCCGTCTAGGCGCCGGTAAGGGATGCGAATCGCTGGTCCTGCTCACTTTAGGTACGGGAATCGGGGGCGGAATTGTCCTGAATGGTGAAATCCATCATGGATCTTCGTTCTCTGCAGGTGAAATCGGCCATGTGTGTCTGGAACCCGATGGTCCAGTGTGCGGATGCGGCAAGTCAGGGTGCCTTGAGGCACTGGCCGCGGGTCTTGCAATGGTTAAGTACNCCAGAGAACGACTCGAGAATGGCCGTTTGTCTTCACTTGCAGGCACAGAAGATCTTACCCCCGAGCTCATCTGCAACGCTGCCGCGGAGGGTGACGACCTCGCCGAGGAGGTTGTCGCGCGTGTCGCACGCTATATTGGAATTGCCATCGCCAACGTCATCAACCTTGTCAGCCCGGACATCGTCGCAATCGGCGGTGGGATCTCAGCTGCAGGGAACTTGCTTCTCGAACCCATCATGGAATCGGCCAGAACATACACCCTGGAAGGCATGTTCGAGCATACACGGATTGTGTTGGCTACGCTCGGGAATGACGCAGGGGCGTTGGGTGCGTCACAGCTGGTGAGATGAGGAGGCATACGTCCGAAGGAGAGGCTGACCAAAACCAAGGGGGGCACCCGCGATACCCACCTTCTCCAGCTCACGCTGCACCAGGTCTACTCGCCGAAGCGGTTCCCGCGTAGGCGGGCACTCGGAAATTAAGTGCAGGTTTGGGCACAAAGAGCGATCACACGGAACAGAGGGAGCGACTCAGGCAGTCGCTCCCTCTGTTCATCTACAAACAGCACTATCTTTCCCTCTACATCTCCAAATCCGCCATCGCTGAGCGAATGTACCTCAGGTCCTCCTGGGCGAACCATTCGCGATCACCGGGTCGCGGGGCCTCGATGCAAACCGGACCGTCAAATCCGCTCTCCTTCAGCAATCGCAGGAATTCACGGTTATTAATGATGCCATCGCCCAGCCCAACGGGGTTCCGTCCACCGACGTAGGGCATCGAATTCTTGAGGTGGACCATGTAAAGGCTACCGCCCAGGGTGGAAATGGTTTCGGATAGGGAGGGTGCCTTTGGGAAATAAATCATGTTGCCATAATCCAGGTTTGCCCCAACGCCTTTCGACCCGATCATCCCGATCAACTTCATCGCCGGATCCGGAAGATCGTGCACATATCCCATATGTATCTCAAACGCCAACTTGAAACCCAGCTCCTCGGCCTGAGCGCCAAACGGTTTGAATCCTTCTGCAGCCCATTCGTAGTGTTGGTCAGTCGCGGCACCTGATCCATGCAGGTGATAGTCCGAGCCGGCGACATTCGGATCCGAGCTCCGGAGAGATCCAGCCATGATATTGCACACCGTCAAATCTACCTTTGAAGCCGCGAGCTTGTAGAACGCCAGACCTTCTTCCACGGCCTTCTCTCGAGCACCTGCGTCATCGGTAGTCAGCTCGATTCCAGGACCACCGAACAATACGTGCTTCAGTCCTGACTCCTCAGCCGACCTCGCGATCGAATCGACATACTGCTCAGGTGCCTCGTCTTCGCCTCTTCTGTAGCGCCTGAACTCAATCCCATCGAATCCCCAAGCCACCGCTTTCTTGCACATCTCGGGGATCGTTTGCCCCTGTTCGCAGTAGTTGACATGCATGATCACCGGCAATCCCATAAAACATCTCCTTTTGAGATTAATCCACCACATCCGCAAAAACTGACATCGACCCTAATCTAATTAATCTCATATAGCCGTCAACATCATTCGGCAGGATTCCCTTGCCAATCCAGATCATCTTAGGAAGCCTGAAGGACTGNGTCTAAAGTGACCGGAGCTTCTCTTCAATGTGAAAAGGTGGTGCGCTCTGTGCTCCAGCCTCCTGGGTGGTGGCGGCAAGCGTATTGGGGGTGGCGAGGTGCAGGGCTCCGTGCTCTCCGTTCCTCCGAATTTCCGTGTTTCAGAACCCGTGATTCAATCCCCAAACACAGCTTCCGAAGCCGCCTTCCCTCTCGCGATCTTCTCCTCATCATCCACATCCCCCATCGCTTTATAGAAGGCTTCATCGTAATTCCTGGTCTTCACCACAACCGGCATGGGGACCGCGTGTCCTAATACAAGTGCTTGCTGCTTGGAATCCAGGCTCGCGAGAACGCTCCGCAGCCCCGATGCATTGGACACACCTGTCAGCACACCTTGAATGTCCTTCTCGTCGTTCAACAGAGCCGTGATCTTGGTGCCCAGCTGAGAGAGCACCTCTTCGTCGATCCCTGATGGCCTCTGATCGACCACCAGCAGAGATACATAGTACTTCCGCATCTCCCTGGCGATCGTGCCGAAGATGGTCTGTCGAGCGGTCGCGGGATTCAGGAACTTGTGGGCCTCTTCGATCGTGATCACGAGGTGGCGGGGCTCGTCCTTGGAGTCTTGGGAGGCATAGAACAGTTCGCTCTTACGAACGTACTGNTCGTGAATTCGNCGAGAGATGATGTTCGCCACCAGNAGATAGGCCAGCATACTCGTCTGCCGCCCGAACTCCAGAACGATATGGATGCCGCGGTCGATATAGTCCATCATCTTGTCGACGGCATCCTGACCTTCCTGGCGAGGCACCATAAACGGAAAACTCTCGATCCGCTTCAGCTTCCGGTGAATCGCTGCAAGTGAACTCTTGTTCGCACCCAGGTCCTCGGCAAACTGTTCGATATCCGGACCATCCACAGACAGCAGCTGCCGCAGCCACCCTTCCTTATACAAGTTGTATACGAGATACGCAGACTCGGCCGCCGTCGGATTCAGCTGAAGCTCATCCTGCAGCGCCACAACATCTTCCACGTTTACCTGATCGTAAGAGATATAGACTTCGTGATCCGGCTGCTGTCCCCGCTTCCTCGTCGACTCCGGATCCAACGAGAACAGCGCTACCTGATTCCCGAACAGCTGCTTCATCCCCTTCACAAAACTGTCTTTCCCCGACCCCTTCTCCTGCCGTGCCCGGAACCCGTACTCGTTGTGCATATCAAAAATCAGATTCACAGCCTTCTTCTGCTTGATCAGCCCACACAGAACAAGCCGCGTCAAAAACGACTTTCCGGTTCCCGTCTTCCCAAAGATCCCATTGCTCCGCTCAACAAACCGGTCGAGATTGAGGCACACCGGCGTCTCCATATCAAGCGGCGTGCCCATATTGAAATAGCGTTCATCCTTCTCCTCGTGCCCGAACACCCGGGACACATCCCGTTCCTCCGCCTCCACCACCTTCGAAAAGTGACTAGGGATCGTCTTCACCGGCCGCGTCTCATCCTCCACCTCTTCACCCTTCTGCAGCATCAGCATCGGCCTTAGTGACACCGTCACATACGTACTCGATCCATTCAAGACCCTGTGCAGGAGCTGATCACCTTCGTGCGGTGGATATAACAGGATCTCCGGATTGGTCGCATCCAGACTCATATCCGTAATCATCGAGAAAAACTCGTTCTTGAACCCCTCGATCACCACGAATTTTCCTGCCTTCACATCCTCCACGCTCCGCTCGGGGTTCAGCTTCATCTCCACCCCTTCGGTCAGCGACCCCTGAGTAATCACGCCGATCTGCGTCCGGTCCACCATCTCTTCAGGCGATCCACTCACTGCGAAATCCTCCGCATAATCGAACTCAGTCGGTCATAGTCATCCCGGATCAACCTGCAAAGATCCTTCCCGATCGAAACAAGATACGGCATATCGTATGCTCGCGCGTGCCAGGCATTTCTCACCGAAGCGATAACCAAATCGTCCGTAGGCAAACGCGTTCCCGCCAGGATGCACCTCAAGAAGTCGCCACTGTCCGTCAACGCCTTCACCTCCGACTCCTTGCAGTTCTCGACAAAACTATGAATCCCAGGCGGTTGGGGCGGCAGCACCTGTCGCGGACCCTTCTCATCTTCATATCCCACGATCACGGCCTCGAACTCTGTCTTCAGCAACTCGAAAATCTGCGGCTGCTCCATCCGCAACTCGTGCTCTGTCTTCCCATACGCCGTCGCCCGTCTATTGGACTCGATCGAATGCGTCGACACATTGAACACCAACCCATAGACCCCCGGCTCCAAAGTCGTCTTTACGAATGACCCGAAGGGTGGTGCGCCGTTTAGCTCTCGGCTCTCGGCGAGGAATTGGGATGTGCTGCTCTCAATCACCTCGCCGAGGTGTTCTAGATCTGTTTGTGTTGTTGTCATATGGGTTTGCCTTTGGGAAACGCGATCGTTTGGTAACCCCGGGGGATGAATCCCCCGGGTTAAAATGCCCACCTAATCATTATCTTGGTTGTCATCTTGTGGCTAGTTGCGTGGTGATGTGGGCGCCGCTTTGCGGCTCAAGGGCAACTTCTAAACCGATGCCGCTACCTTTTTTAATTGTTTGATTGAAATCTCCGCCTTTACGTCGTTCTTTACAAAGGTGTCTTTTAGAAACTTGTAGAAAATCTCCCGATCGGCACCTCTCACAACCGCACGCTCGTGTGACTCCGACAACACGATCGGATAACCTTTCCCCTTCTCCGCCTGGTCGAACACCGTGGCATGGACCAGATCCAATAGCTCTCTATCCTTGGCTACCCATAACGGAATCTCCACCCGTCCGATTTCCCATCCCGTATTTATGTAAAAGAAACAGATTCGGTGCTTCCCATACTCATCCAGAATCTTCGACGTGCTTCCGAATACCCCGCTTCGCTCACCCTTCCTGAGCTTCCTCGCATACAGCACATCATCTGTCACCCCGGCGATCGGCTCACACGGAATCCCGAACAACCCCTCCTGCTCTTGAACCTGCTTCAACTTCCACGGACACCGATCACAATCCGGTGGCTGTTCCGGGCACAATCCCACACGCAATCCATTCACCACATCAGCACTTCCCGGATCGCTTATATACCCGGCAACAGGCACCCGCGCCTTTCTCAATGCCTCCATACTCTTCATTGTCGCCTTCAACGACTCCTTCCGGAAATCCCGCGGCTTCCCCTCGAGGTTCCACAGAATCAACGTCCCATCCGACAACCCAACAACCGACCGCCCCTCCTCCTTCGCCTCGAGCGAAAGCTCCACCACCTTCTCGAACTCCATATTCCCCCGCCTCATCCCCACCATATCTCGTGTCACCGCCGTCTTCCGCCCGGCCCACTCCGTATACAGATCCTCATCTCGATAGTACAACGTCGGTTCACTCGCCAACACCGCCCGTTCACCGGTCCCATAATGAAGCACCACATAACCGATATTGATCATGAAACAGTTCGACACTTCGTGGCGATCAGGAAAGATCTGAGAACCATCTGCGGCGATCACCGTCATCTTCCCAGGACGATAAGGTAAGGGATGCGGCTCAGCGAACGCTCCGGCAGGTTGGGCGATCAGCCAGGACGTTCGGGAAGAAACTATCTTTGCCGATAATTCCTCCCAGGGTTCTTGCCATTTCTCCATTTCGGAAAGAGCTAGTTCAATTCGCTGGAAATAATCATTTTCCAGGTTCTTTCTTTCGTCAGCCATCTGGTCAATCTGTTGTTTCAGAATGCCGAAGTCGAGCATGTTACGCTCCTTGGGGGAAAGGATTAATCGATCTGTTCAGAAATGAAAATGCGACGACGGACCATAGACCACAAAGTCAAGAACGGTGGTAATCACGGGTTTCTGACAGTCGTCCATCGTCTGTCTGTCCACCGTAGCTTTAGCGAAGGCAGGTGGTCACCTCTAAAGAATTGACTCATAAAAGAACTGCCTTCCGCCACCCTGGACGCTTCCGTCTCGGACGCGACAGACGAGGCCCATTCTCTGCAGCGTATTCAGGCGATTGCACGCGATATTGATGTTTTTCTGAAGGGCATCTGCGATTTCTGACGATGTTCCGTGCTTTTTCTCCAAAATCACATCCAGGGCCTCACGAATTGGTGTTTTCAGACTGCCCAGGAGTGTCACCTCTTCCTCGTGCTTGTAAAGTGCCGCCAGACTCCTCAGCTGCAACACAGCCTCAAGCGTCTCCCGAACCGACTGATTCGCATTTTGAATGAACACGTACCGATTCCCCATCTCCCCGCTCCCAATCCGCATCAACAACTTGGTCAGAAACTCATCGGCACACGAAATATCAATAAACTCCACACCACTAAAATCCAGAGGCATCACCCCATCAGGATCCGCATCTCTCATATAATCAGTTATTTGTACTAGTAATTCCTCACCCCGATCGCGACCACTTAAAATGCCGCTTGGGGCTGAAACAACAAATTGCGGGGTAAGATTCAGCATCTTATTGCCATCTCCTGAGAATCGAACAACGTGCGAAGAGGGTCAAAATGTCATTGCCCGAGGGGGGAGAGTAGCATCTGGAGGTTTACACCTGCGAATATCTGAAGTATAATACCTAAGCAATTTAACTGAATTCAATTAATCAGCATCAAGGATAAGAACGCAGGTCTGATCTGTCAAGCCAAATTTGCTGATACTTTTCCAACCGTTTACGATTATTCCTGATTGACATTGTCCACATATACGTATACAATTATATGAAGAGACGTAAACTAGAGAAATTACTACGCCAACAGTTTTTGCGCCACGGCGGCAAGCAGGACGTTGGGACAAATGGAGCGCAGGAAGAAGCCATTCCCCGCCACAGCGAGATCAATGAAAAGCTGGCTCGAACGATTCTCAGGCGAATTCAAAAGAGGGCTTGATGATGCGATTTTACGGCAGCGCATATAGAGATGGTAGATTCTGGCTCGCAGAAATCCCCATCCTCGATACGATGACCCAGGCCCATACGCGTAAAGAAGCGCTGGCTATGGTGGAGAATCTGTTAGTAACCCTGGCAAATCGGCCTGGCTTTACAGTCGACGTGCACGCGGGGAAGAATGACCAATTTGAGATAAGCTCCCCGGATACCCGAACAATGACCAGCCTCTTGCTGCGGAGGCAGCGGGAGCGGAGCGGATTGTCATTGGCAGAAGTGGCTGATCGACTGGGCGCCAAGTCCCGCAACACCTATGCACGATATGAACAAGGTATATCCGCACCTACATTGGAAAAACTCAATGAACTGCTGAATGCGGTTTCCCCGGATCGAGATTTGGTTTTGCAACAAAGTTCCCTGACGCAGTGATCGTGCAGACAGTCTGGACAACCCATCGCAGCCCAGGAAGAACTGCGAGGAGAATGCTATGAACGAAATCACAGGAGTTCTAGTTCACCCAGTTAGATCTCAATTNTCCGGCTTCCTTGCCTAGTCCCATAGGAATCTCTATACTTNATGATTCTGAATTCTGTTTCNGTGGAATAGCGCCATCATTNCCTGGGTCTCTGGTAGNCCACCCTTTGATCTACATTGCTGATTTACNACATCGAGTCCCCACCATGAACACCCCTACAATGCCACAGAACCCCATTCTCGCACCCATTTCCGACCTGGGTGCGCAGCGGATCCTGCAGGGCCTAACCAGTGATCTAGCCCAGGCGACCCGTCCGGCCTTCTTACACAACGACAACTCTCCCGTGCAATGGAACACCGAGGACTGGGAAGAGATGGAGGCGAATCGCGAGAATCTGTTCGATATGGCGGCGGCAAGGTCGCAATTCGATCGCGACCGCTTTCTNATAGACGGCTATNCGATATTCGAAGGGNTCGTCCAGCCAAAGGCGATCGAGACCTGGACCGCTGCGCTGCAGTACGGCCAGCATCTCAACGACACGCTCCTTCAGGCAGACTGGTCGAAAATCGATTGGCACGGCCTCGGACGGAGGACACCTGAGGAGAAGCTCTCAGCCGAGGCGATCCAACTAGCACTCGGAGGGAGCCAGTCCATGCCCCAGGAGACCGACATAGCCGGGGTCAGGACACTTCGGCAACACAGTGTGTTTGCCGAATACTTCAATGCCGGCCACGTTCCATTCATTATGAACGTGCTCACGCACCCACACATGCTGGAATTCCAGCGGATGTGTCTTGGCAGCGAAAACATCTTCTTCGATCATAACCAGCTTTTGTCCAGGCGGGGAGGGTACGATGGATGTGCGTGGCACAGTCATAAAATAGGGGACCGATACGACGGCTGCGGTGTAACCACCCCTGCCGAGTACGATGTTCAGGCCAATGCCCTTCTGACACTCTGTTATCTCAATGGATTCGAGGCTGAAATTGACGGCGGTCTGAAGATCATTCGAGGCAGCCACCTGTTCCGTGATCCCACCGGGTGTTGCGCAGAAACCGACGAAGAGATGCGGCAGGGCTGGCTGCGGGACCGTGTGCATCCGGTAACAGGAGAACCCCTCGAAATCGAGCATCTCTCGTTGCCACCGGGATCCCTGGTGTGCTGCCTCTCCCACGCGGTCCATGGAGTGGCTGAAAAATCACCAGGGAAGGAGACTCGGTGGTGCTCCATTTTCTGCTATCGAAAACCTGATTCGAACGACGGCCATGCCCAACCTGCCCTCTCTGTCCCGCCAGTGTGGGCGCTAAAGGCAACCCGCGGCGAGCTGCCATCCACGCTCACCGAATTGCTGCGGCCCAGCTACGATCTGGAGCTTACCGGGGGTCGCACCGAAGCTCTACAATGAAGACCACGCAGCAATCGTTTCATTCGCATAAACCCCTCGGCATAACTCTGAGTGTCATTAAGTGGAAAGCCAGCTTGCCCTCACACGGTGGTATCGGGTAACAGGAAAAACCAATGGCGAAAAAAGCTAAACGCTTTCCCATTATAGATATGCACGGTAGTCCTTACGAGATGGCCCGCCAGTACGGAGCCAAATGTCGGGACCTGATCCACGGTCTGGCTGGAATATTTGACGGTGTATTCGTACCAAACGCATCCCAAAGGGATGGCGCGCACCGTGCGATGGCCGAAGCGGAACCTATTGTCCGTAAAATCGCCCCTGAGTTGATGGAAGAAGTGGAAGGGATCGCAGAAGGCGCAGNAATCAGTTTCGATGACGCCTTTCGCTTGAGCTGCTCGGCCGAGATGGGCCAGTGGGTGGGCTGTCAGGAGAACAGGTCTGCCGTGTCGATCACCGACAATTGCACTAGCCTTGCTGCACGCGCCACCAATGGAACGCTAGTGGCATGGAACATGGATTGGTACCAGGCACTGCTTCCCTACATTGTCCTGCTCAGAGGCAAGCCGGATAACGGTCCCGCCTTCCTGTCCTTTGCCCTCGCAGGCAGTGTCGGAAGACCCGGCATGTCAGAACAGATCGCCATATCGGCTAACCAGTTGCCATACCGTCCTACCGAGGCGCCCCCGAAGGGTGGTCCCGACTGGGCCGGTCCCGGAATCCCCTACTGCTTCCTCTCCCGGATGCTGCTGCAACAGAACAGCACGCGTGACGCCCTGGAACTCTTCGCCCGCGCCCGCCGGATGGTCTGCCTCAACTACACTATCGGTGACATCACAGGCGACATCTGTTGCGTCGAAACCACACCGGGCGCCCACGCTGAACTACCAGCCGATGAATGCTTCGTAACTCATGCCAACACATACTACAGTCCCAAATTCAGTGGGATACCCGAGGTCGAACGTGAGGAACTGGACCCCCGCGCCTACACGGCCAACACAATGCTGCAGGACAACCGCGACCAACTGAACCCGGCCACATTCTTCGCCACACAGTCGAGTCACTTCCCAGGACAAGACACCGGCGTTTGCCACCACGGGGGAGAGCCCNGNAGGGAGAGCATCAGCCTTCTGTCGTTTGTGGCGGAAGTCGGTCGCGGTCGAATGTGGGCTGCATACGGATCCCCCTGCGAGCACGAGTACCTGCCCTACGAGCTCTACAATCCCCATCTCGATTAGACGCTACCGCGTGCCGATCCGGACCCCTCCCACCTGTCCTCCACTGTCGTTATCGATTAAGCAATTGCGAGTTGCTCCTGCACCTGGTGCGCCCTGAGCACACAGCCAGGACCTGCCACCATACCCATTTGACATCTGTGGTCTCATTTAGCGATAATACAACCTCGGCACCATTCTCAGTTGGCCCTTGCAGTGAGCAACCTAGAGGTAGCATCGTGACACCAGAGGTAGTCGTTGACGGTACGGTGGATGACCCAGATAATAGGAACCTGGAAGAGCTTCATGCCTTACTCGAGCGCAGAGTGCAAGCCGCTGAGCGCACTTCGGATGAGATCAAGCAACCAATCGTCCCCTGGGTCGAGCAATGCAGACAAGAACTAAGGTCGTATTTCGGGCTTGAGAACCACACCATTAAGGACGCACCGGACTTGAAGTCCAAAAGCATGACGATAGATGGTAACAACCTTGAATATGTCGAACTGCCTCATCCAGATCACCTCACAATCAGGGCCTTAACAATGTCCCCGTCGCACAAGAGCCGCGGGATTGTTCTCCTCCTGCACGGATGGCCGGGGAATCCAGCCGACTTCTTTAAGAATACCGGGTCGGGAGCCACAAAGAGTGATCGCGGATACGGCCTCGAACTCGTCGACAAGGGCTGGACGGTATACGCGGTCTACTGCTATCACTCAAAAGACCCGAACTTGTATTACTCCGGTTTGAGGCATGCGCACAATTTCGTGCAGTTGTCAAGGAAAGCAGCAGTCACAGGTGACCACATCATCTCGATCGAATTGCGTAAACTGGATTACTTCATTTCATACCTCAAACATCGCATGGGTCCTGAAAAGCTTGTTTTCGCNGGCATATCCATGGGAGGCCAATATGCAGCTTTGATCGGTGGGCTAAACACCGGTATCGACATCACGATCTGCTCCAGCTGGTTCGACAATTATTACGACAAGTTGATAAAAGAGGGCCACGCCCGGGTCAGCCAATATCACTGGCACGAGCCTCTCTTCATAAACGGCTTGCTGAATATCCTCTCCGCCAGGAAGCTTGCAGCGCTTCATTTTCCACGTAAGGTCATCTTCGAACGGGATCCCAGCGACCTGCCATCAGATGGCGACAGGACCATCAGGGATGAGATAGGGGCGGAACTAAATTGTCAGGACTTTATTACTTTGCATCTTCATTCCAACATGCACAATTTCGCATTCAAAGACGTGCTGGAGAAGGTTTTGAAATGAAGGACGTCATCACCCGAAGGGGGACGGAATGGGCAACCAAGACGATCGACCAAACATCCTGACAATCCTCTCCGACCAGCACTCCAAGCATTTCCTGGGCTGCTACGGTAACAACATCGTCCGAACGCCGAACCTGGATCGACTGGTTTCAGAGGGCATGCGCTTTTCGGATGTCTACACCGGCTCTCCTGTCTGTTGTCCCAGCCGCATGACTTTCATGACCGGCCGCACACCCAGCAGGAACCGAGTGTGGAACAACAACCAAATCCTGAACTCCGCAATCCCCACCTGGGCGCACACCCTTGGCATCTCCGGTTACGAAACTAGCCTCCTGGGACGCATGCATTTCGAGGGACACGACCAGTATCACGGATTCGAGAACCGGCCGATCGGCGAAATGTTCGCCGTCTCCCCTGGCACCTTCCGCGGCGAGAAGTATCCCTCCGGACAGAGCCGGAGGGTGANGGAGCTCTCCGGCCATGGCACAACAACCTACCAGTGGATGGACGACCGAATCACGGAAGCCACGTGCGAATACCTCAACGATCNCAAGGACAGCGACCGCCCATTCGCTGCAGTCGTCGGTTACGTACTCCCCCACTGCCCGTTTGTCGCGCCAAAGGACCNCTTCGAATACTACTACGAACGTGTAGACATCCCAGAGGTAGAAACCGACCAGCCTGCGATGACTCGCTGGTACCGAAAATCGCGAGGCATCGACAACCCGCTCCCAGAAGAGCGAACCCGAATCGCCCGTGCGGCCTACTATGCCCTTTGCGAATACACAGACCGACTCGTCGGTCAGCTACTGAATTGCCTTGAGGTAACGGGACTTGCGAAGAACACCCTGGTCATCTACACATCGGACCACGGAGAAATGGCCGGTGAGCACGGCTGCTGGACAAAAAACACCTACTACGAGGGGGGCGCAGGCGTACCGATGATCGCGCGACTACCTGGCTCGGTTCCCGCGGGAACTACCTCCGACGCCGTCTGCAATCTCATGGACCTCGGACCCACCTTCGCTGAAATCGCCGGAGCAGAAGACCTTTCGGAATGGGACGGACGGTCACTCTGGTCCATACTCGAAACCGGGAACAGGGACGGCTGGGTAAACGAAACTTTCAGCGAAGTCGTCGACAATTCGATGGACCCAAAGGTGCCATCCCGTATGATTCGTTCCAATCAGTGGAAACTCTGGGTGGATCAGGAGATACCCGGCAAGGCCCCTAACGTGGCGCTGTTCGACCTGGAAACAGACCCGGGAGAAATCCGGAACCTCGCGGATGATCCAGCGCATGAAGAAACAAGAGACCGACTGTTGAACAGCGTAATGGAGGGATGGTACCCTGACACCATCAGGAAGGAATGTATTGACCTGGAGGAANACTACAGGATGATCGTCAATTGGGGTANGGCAATACATCCTGAGATTCCGGAACAACTGAAACCTCCGCCACCCGAGATCGAAGACGACGTACAGATACTATGAACCGGTCAACTCTCCAATCCGAATTCCATCACCACACGCTCTCCAAGAACAAACCCGACCTTCCCAGGCTCTCGCGCCATTCTGTAATCTGACCTGCTCCCGGTAGTCACAAGCACGAATCCGGTAACCAGAGTCAGGCCATTTGGTGGAACCTCGACGTCTAGCTCAAAGAATGGCACGAAACGCCAGCCGTCACTACCCGGTTTCAACGGCTGCGCCTCTGGCAGATTCCCCACTTGCCGATCCCGCCCCCCCAGTCCCCCACATAATCCTTCAGACAATTCCATATCCGGCGTGATGTGGTCGCTCAGAACAACCAGCGAATTTCCTATGGCATCCCCAAACGTCCAACTCTTGTCTCCCCGAGTGAGAACCTCCGCATTCACGTGCCAGTAAACGGTCGCCAAATGGTCCCGGTCGTCNTTGGGAATCAGCCGATCCACCACTACCAGCANCCCACCTTCACGGTTAATGAGNTTTCTTTCATGCAGGGTGTTACCATATCCCCGATGACAGGCCCTCAGAGTCGTGACCTTCCCTTCGGTTTTCCATTCCAATAGCTCACCACTCGTGCCTGCTGGTATATCTTCGCCATCCAGAACAATACAGTTGCCGGCCCTCGTCCTTCGATGCCACATGTTCTGCTCATCGTATGTGCAATAGTGAGGAGCACATCCCGAATTTACAATCCAGTGATGACCTTCAAAGATCATATCGAATGTCAAACACTGCGGCATACAGTGACTCGAATGGTGCAGACCATGATCGAACATCAACTGGAACGCACTTCTCCCTTTCCCGGATCGAATGAACGACCACCCCACATCCTTCATCGACAGACTGTGCGAATCGAACTCGGTAATTACCTCCGGACGAAAAACGTGGACAAACAAGGGCAACTGGTAGTCCTCCGACCTGAATACACTCCACACCTCCGGCAACCCAACCCATTGCCCCATCACCAGCAAATGAGAACTCGTAGCGTTGTTCTCACCCATACACGCCTCATACGCACTGGTATCATTGATACAGGGAAGCTCTCCTAGGGGAGACGCAACCTTCAGATGCCATTCGATCGACGCCTTCAAGGTTCGTGTGGGGCTCAAATTCACCGTGGAGACATCAAAACCGTCTCGTCCGCGCAACACTTGAAGTGTCGTAAACAGAAATCCAAGCCCATACGCCTCGGCGCAGGGAAACGCCTCGTGAAAACTTCCATCCTCCAGGAAATTCTTCTCGTTGAAAAANCCCTCTACGTTTCGCCATCCCAACTCTTTCCACTTCCCCACGTCCGGATGTTCCGGTAANACGGACGCCGTAGCCAGNAGGCCGGCGCCTCCGCAGATATCACCATTCCAGTACGGCACATCCTGATCGGNCAGGTATTCACACCCATCAACAGCCATCTCACACAAGGCGATCAATCGGCGGACNAATGTTTCTAGCCCTGCCTGATCCTTAAACCCTGCACACCTCATCAGTTCTACAAGAACAATAATGGACTCCACCCGAAAACCACATATGGAGTGATAGTACTTCCGGTTTGGCGCCGAATCTGGATTTGGTACAATCATGACCCCGCCGTACTTCTCGTGCACACTTGTAATAGCATCCAGGCATTCAGCAGCCCGACCCAGCCCCTGCCCATCTCCAACCACCGCCGCCTTCCAGGCACAGGCCGACCAGCCGCTCAGGAACCTCGACACACGATTGTTATTGATCGTAGCCTGCGGATTATCGTTTCGGTAATCCTTCAATGGTGTTGGGGTCAGCGCTTCAACCTCCTCCTCCAGATACGTACTTGCCACGTCACACGTATTCTGCCAGGCCTTCGCCGTCGCTTCATCTTTCTCGACCATCACCCGAAGCCGCTCCATCTCACATGGCAGCAACGGAACGTGCCCGATTGGACTACCCAGCCAGGCCCTTACCATCTTATTCACCGATATGTTCGAATTCACCGAGAATTCCCTTTGAATGGTCTGGCTTCGCACACTCTCATTGCTCGGACATCACGCTGATTAACAGAATCACTTCGCCTGTCCATATCTTCTCTAAGCATCTCCGCGAGGGCGAGTCGCTCCTAATCGGAGAAAACATGCGTCTCCAGCGTCCGAATCTATCCTGCATCAATTGGAATCGTATCTCACCTCCCTCTATTACTATAATAAGGGGAAGAATAAAGCTCCTAGGGCACAAAAGACAAGCAGAACTCAGTGTTAAAGAGAAACCGTTCCGATTGTTGGCAGATTCGATCTTCTGACCACCCGAGTCCGACTTGACAATTTCTATCGATATTAGTATTGTAATACAGAAAGGAGATCGATATGGATATCGTAACCTTGTCACCCAAATACCAAGTGGTCATCCCGCAACGAATAAGAAAACTCCTGAATCTAAAGCCAGGTGAAAAGCTTCAGGTAATCAGTTACGACAACCGAATCGAATTTGTGTTGGTAAGGGATATGA
>PAQK01000020.1 GCA_002709665.1 Gemmatimonadota bacterium
GACACCGAGATTGTTGTTGAGTCTGCATCCTGATAGGTGGCGGAAGAAGCTGTTTGGAACGAAGTAATGCATGTATAGATCTACTGGGGCTGTAGCTCAGTTGGGAGAGCGCCAGAATCGCACTCTGGAGGTCGTGGGTTCGAATCCCATCAGCTCCACCAGTAACAAAGTTTCCAGGACGAGCAGAAGTCAACGGGTTTGCAATTCGGCTCCATACGTTTGACGCTCGACTGGTTTCATTTTAGATTTGGGTCGTGCTAGACGGGGAGGTAGCGGTGCCCTGTAGCCCGCAATCCGCTATAGCGGGGTTGAATTCCACGTCTGAGGTTCACTATCTTGGGATGCGTTCCTTGGGGAAAGCGGCGTTGATCGTCAGGTCCTGCGCAACGGACCCTTGCCAAACCCCGTCAGGACCGGAAGGTAGCAGCGGTAGGCGATCAGGCACGTGTGCCGCAGGGTCACCTGACAGGAGCTGGCGCCTCCTGGACGCCCCGGGATGGAGAGACGAAGGCGGGGTGCACGGCCTTTTTTATAATCTTCCCACCGTGTAGCAATACAACTTTGGGTATTCAGCTATCTGAGTCTGGTTATACGGCACTTTCCGGTCTGCAGGAGCAGGAAATATGTCTTACAAAGTGATGGCGAGGCAGCACCGTCCGGAGATTTTTGGAGATGTTGTTGCCCAGGGGCACATTGTTCACACGTTGCAGAACGCCATCCGGACGGACCGAATCGCTCACTCCTATCTTTTCTCGGGTCCTCGAGGCACCGGAAAGACGACAATGGCTCGCCTTCTGGCCAAAGCCTTGAATTGCGAGAGCGGGCCAACGCCTGATCCCTGTGGCAAATGCGATTACTGTGCCGCGATATCCGACGGACGGAGTATGGATGTCCTGGAGATTGACGGGGCATCGAACCGCGGAATCGATGAGATACGGCAGCTCAGGGAGGAAGTGGGATACGCCGCGACGAAAGGCAAGCGGAAGGTCTACATAATCGACGAAGTGCATATGTTAACTTCGGAGGCCTTCAATGCATTGTTGAAAACGCTGGAAGAGCCACCGGCGCATGTGATTTTTATCTTCGCGACAACCGAGCCACTCCAAGTCCCCGAAACGATCCTCTCACGATGCCAGCGCTACAACTTTCGCAGGATTCTTGTTGAAGAGATTGTTGGGCAACTCAGGTCGATTCTCCAAGAGACACAAGCAGATCGTTCTGTGGAAGACGAGGCTCTGTTCCTGATCGCAAGGAAGGCCGATGGAGCCCTGCGCGATGGCCTTAGCCTGTTGGATCAGGCATGCTCCTTCTGCGAGGGAGCCATTACTGCGGAAGCGTTGAGGAATCTTCTGGGCATTATTCCCAGGGATGTATATTTTGACCTCACGGAAGCGATACTTGAAGGTCAGTCGGCCGAGGTCCTAGGGTCCTTAGCTTCCGTGTTGGATGAAGGCGGCGATGTCGGTGAATTCGCTGATGGATTAATGGAACACTTCCGACACCTTCTGGTGGCGTGTGTATCTAGGGGGCTGGAGGGTGAGGATTTGGCGGAAGCGGACCAGGTCCGCTACGTTGAACTTGGTGAAGGTTTCAGTGAAGAAGATGTGCTTCAGATGCTTCAGGTAGTGTCGGAACTGGAACTCAATCTGGGAAGAGTGGCCGAACCGCGGTTCTGGCTTGAGCTGACACTGATGAAGTTGGTGAAGTTGGCTTCCACGGAAGATTTGGAAGCCCTGATGGGAAAGTTGGATCGCCTTGAGAGTCTGCTTAATTCACGGCCCTCGGCGCCCGCAACCACAGGACGTGCGACTTCGCAGATCTCACCGTCCGCACCCAGTAATGAACCAGTGCGGGAAGAGCCCGGCGAACTGCCACCGGGACATCCAGCCGCACATTCCTATCAAGGTGAACCGGCAGGCAGTGTTGCCCCGGCTGAATCGGTCCCTTCCGCTGTCACTCCCGATGTGGGAACCGATGAACCCGGAGATGACTGGCCGAAGGCCGCTGGCGAGGGTGATGAGCCAACGCTACAGGCGATACACGCAGCGTGGGATGAACTCGTCCAGGGTGNGAAATTCNAGAAGATCTCTGTTGGCACTTTTCTGTCGGAAGGGCGCGCGAGTTCCCTCGTGGACAGGCAGCTGACCGTGCTTTTCAAGCAGAGTAATGCCTTCCATGCCAACCAGGTAAAGCGAAACCAGGACACTGNGGAAGCAGTAGCTCAGGAGTTGTTTGGTGTTCCTTTGAGAGTGATCTGTGATTTTGAAGAAGGGCCTGACACTCCGGCAAGCGATAAGGAAGAGAAGAGCGCAGAAACCGATGAACGGGTTCAGATTGCTTTGAAGATATTCGATGGACAAATCTTGGAAGGGTGAACACTGCCCGGACTGGAAAGGAACGGTAATGGCTAAGGGAATGGCAGGCATGATGAAGCAGGCCCAAAAATTACAGGCAAAGCTTGCCAAAGTTCAGGAGGAGTTGGCCGACAAGCAGGTGGAAGGGTCTTCCGGTGGCGGCATGGTGGTGGTGACGGCCAACGGCCAGCAGGACATTTTGGCCATCAAGATTAGTCCGGAGGTTTTAGACCCTGAAGATGTGGATATGCTCGAAGATCTGGTGATGGCAGCCATACACCAGGCCAAGGAGAAGTCTCAGCAGATGGCCGAAGAGGAGATGCAAAAGGCCACTTCGGGACTGATTCCGCCGGGAATGAATATGCCTGGCCTGGGGATGTAGGGCGAGATCGCGTTCTGGACAACAGGAGAGGAAAACTTGGCTTCAAACGCCATCGATCGGTTGGTTGCTGGTCTCGGGCGCTTACCGGGTATCGGTGAGAAATCAGCCCGCAGAATTGCGCTCGATGTTCTCACCTGGAACACAGAAGATGTGAGGATGCTGGCGGATTTGATGGTCGAAGTGAAGACATCGGTAGGTATGTGCTCGGTCTGCTTCAACCTCACAGAAGTGGATCCTTGCCCAATCTGCAGCGACCCCAGACGCGATCAGTCTGTCCTGATGGTTGTCGATTTTGTGGGTGATCTGATGGCAGTAGAACGGATGCACACCTTCAAGGGCGTCTTTCACATCCTGGGAGGACGGATTTCTCCTTTGGATGGTATCGGACCCGACGAACTGAGCATTGAGGAGCTGTTGCATCGGGTATCCGGAGGAGTAGTCAGTGAAGTGATACTTGCGAACGGCCCGACGGTTGAGGGTGATGCCACAGCCCAGTATCTTCGGGAATGCTTGCGAGATACAGACGTGCAGGTTACGCAGATTGCGCGTGGCCTGCCTGTCGGTAGCGATCTTGCGCTTGCGGATCAGGTAACACTGGCACGCGCATTGGAAGGCCGTCGGGAGTTGTGATTATGGAGCCATCCAATACACTACGCAATGAGGGATTGCACCTTCCCNGGTCCAATGATTCGGGGAGGATAATGACTATGCCCAATGTCCTCACGGCAATTCGGATACTGCTTACACCTGTTTTTCTGCTGCTCATTTTCTCTGAGAGCTGGTATTGCAAGATCCTTGCACTGTTGGTTTTCACCATCGCATCGCTGACCGATTTCTACGATGGTAGGATTGCCAGACGAGATAAGACCATCACCAGTCTGGGGCGGTTCCTGGATCCACTTGCCGACAAGCTCCTTGTTTCATCCGCCCTCATTTCCTTTGTGATCCTTGGGATGGTGGAGGCATGGCTGGTCGGGGCCATGCTGATGCGGGATATGGTAATCACCTGTTTGCGGGTTTATATAATGCGGAAGGGAAGGCAGGTTGTGACGTCTAGGTTGGCAAAATGGAAGACGATGCTGCAGCTGGTGCTTGCTTTTGGTATTCTGGTATTCATCAATGTAAGAGTAATACAAGCGGAGATCACCTCCCAGCCACTGGTTCTGGTCGATTCGTGGTCCCACGTGGTTGTGAATATTCTGGTGGCTGCAGTCACCCTGGTTACCATTCTCTCCGGTTTACGCTATCTGGTTGACCAATATCGTCGTGGAGCCTGAAAAGCACTTGGAACGGTGGAAGGAACCTCTACTTGAATTTTCCGATCCGCCTGATTGCCACAGGTTTTTTTTCTGGTTATTACCAGTTTGCACCAGGCACCGCCGGAACTGCGGTGGCCCTGTTGATCTATCTCCTTCTCCCTGAAATGAGTGCTTTAGGTTGGGGAATTTTTCTGATTCTGTTGTTTCTTTTGGCAGTTCCCTCGGCATATGCAGGTGAAGCATTGTGGGGGAAAGACCCTGGACCGGTCGTAATTGATGAATTTGTGGGCTATTTTGTCACCGTGGCTTGTCTTCCTTTCTCTGTTGGTCTGGCAATAGCTGGATTCTTCATCTTTCGGGTTCTCGATGTTCTCAAGCCTCCTCCCGCACGTCAGACGGAGTCTCTGCCGGGAGGATGGGGAGTTGTTGTTGACGATGTGGTGGCAGGAATCTACGGCAATTTGATTCTCCGCGGAGTATTGGTGTTCTGGAATGGATAGCCACAATCCAATGGTTAGAGCCTTTGTTGCAATCGAAGTCCCTGGAACAGTCTGCCGCATTATGGATTCGGCCAGAGAGTGCTTGTCGGCTCTTGCGGATGACTTGTGTTGGACAGCACCGGAAAATATCCACCTGACCCTGAAATTCCTTGGCGAATCCGGCACACTTTATGGTCGAGCGCCTGGTGGTTTTCAAGAGAGAATTAAATCCAGAGGGGGCTCTTCACACCCCACTAGGCTACAGTGTCCTGAGTGACCGTGTCGACGTTGTTGCAGGCTGAATTTCAGTCTTGTGCAACGCTTGATTAATACACATATGTTCAGTATATTACGTCGTCACCTGAGTACGATGCAGAATACGCCTGATCGAAGGGCTGCGTCGTGATCGCGAACAATCAACCCAGTTCCTAAACGGAGGGGCGACGAAGATGGCGAAGCGAGAATCGGAGGGAAAAGAAAAAGCGATCGATTTGGCAATTTCGCAGATCGAAAAGCAGTTTGGTCAGGGCTCCATCATGCGCCTTGGGGGCGAAGGCCAAGATCGTGTTGCCATGGATGTTATCCCAACAGGAGCCCTGGCACTCGATGTGGCACTGGGAGCAGGTGGTGTACCCCGTGGGCGAGTAGTGGAAGTCTTCGGTCCGGAGGGATCGGGGAAAACCACGCTGACACTCCACGTCATCGCCGAGTCTCAACGTGCAGGCGGTGTCTGCGCATTCGTTGATGCCGAGCACGCCCTGAATGTTGAACTGGCTGAATCCATAGGGGTCGACCTTGAGAATTTGCTGATCTCCCAACCAGACACCGGCGAAGAGGCATTGGAAATCACCGATACCCTGGTTCGAAGCGGCGCTTTCGATGTGGTTGTTGTGGATTCAGTTGCCGCTCTGGTTCCAAGAGCCGAACTGGAAGGTGAGATGGGCGATACCCATGTGGGTCTTCAGGCCAGACTGATGTCCCAGGCTCTACGGAAACTCTCCGGTTCCATAAACAGGTCCAAGACATGTGTTATCTTCACCAACCAAATCCGGATGAAGATCGGTGTCATGTTCGGTAGCCCGGAGACGACCAGTGGTGGAAACGCACTGAAATTCTACTCATCCGTTCGCCTGGATATCCGCCGTATCGGTGCCATAAAGGATGGTCAGAATGTAATCGGGAATCGCGTGAAGGTCCGAGTGGTTAAGAACAAGATGGCCGCCCCATTCAAGGAGGCCGAGTTCGATCTGATGTTCGGCGATGGCATATCTAAGGAAGGCAGCATTCTGGATATTGCCGAACTACATGGGATAATCAGCAAGAGTGGCACTTGGTTCTCCTACGGTACGGAAAGGCTGGGTCAGGGCAGGGAAAATGTGAAGAGACATCTCAAGGAGAATCCTGAGTCCGCCTCTCAAATAGAACGGCGGGTCCGTGAGGCTGTAGGGTTGCCCGTGAATGGAGTGGTCGAGGAGGAGAAGCGTCCCGTAGAAGAGGAATGATGAAAATCCGGTAGTTGCACAGATCTCCCGGGAGGCCCGATGAAGCTCCATCCTGCGTCAGAGAAATTGTTTCAGGCCGATGAGGGAGTTGAAAAGGCCAAAAAGGCAGCGTTTCGGTTGCTGAGCGGTCGGGCTTATACACGGTGGGAGATCCTTGAGAAGCTGAAGGCTCGTGGTTTCATAGGGCCTGTGATCGACGAGACCATAGTTGCTTTAGAAGAACTCAGATTAATCGACGATGCAGATTTCGCCAGGCGTTTTGTGCAGGAAAAGATCCGGTTGCGTCCAATGGGCCGGCCAATGCTGAAGAAGGAGTTGAAGAGGCGCGGGATATCGGACCCCGAACTGGTTGAAGAGGTCCTCGATTATGCATTCACAGAAGTTGACTCGGAGGAATTGGCTTTGGGGCTTCTGCGAGGACGTAAGAGCCGCTACAGTAGTTTGGATCGACAGAAGGCGCTTTCCAGAATGTATGGCTTTCTCCGCAGAAGAGGGTTTTCTGGCTCAGATGCGCGTTCCGCGGTGGAAAGGGCTTGGGCGGAATTCACAAACGAAGAGGAGCAGTAGAGTTGAGTAGAATGGCCGCAAACCAGGTCCGTGAGGACTTTCTCAGTTTCTTTGAGAGCAAGGCGCACGCAAGAGTGTCCAGTGCCCCCGTTGCTCCCCAGGATGACCCTACCCTGTTGTTCACCAATGCAGGAATGAATCAGTTTAAGGATATCTTTCTTGGATCGGGTAGGCGGGACTACTCGCGTGCGGTAGATACTCAAAAATGCATACGCGTATCGGGCAAGCACAACGACCTAGAAGAGGTGGGAATCAGTCTACAGCACCACACCTTTTTCGAAATGCTTGGCAACTGGTCCTTTGGTGATTACTTCAAACAGGAAGCCATCACCTGGGCCTGGGAACTCTTGACTGAGGTATGGAAGTTGCCCCAAGAGCGTATGTGGGCAACTGTATTTGGTGGTGATGAGCAGGATGGTCTAGAGGCAGATGAGGAAGCCGAAATTCTATGGCCACAGGTCACGGATATTCGAGCTGAACGTGTTCTTCGCCTGGGAAAAAAAGACAATTTCTGGGAAATGGGCGAAACCGGACCCTGTGGGCCTTGTTCGGAGATTCACTATTATGTGGGTGAGGACCCCGATGCACTGTCACCGGATACCATTGATCTGGATAGTGAAGACTTCACCGAGATTTGGAACCTGGTATTCATCCAATTCAACCGGGATTCAGAAGGCGTTCTTCACACGCTTCCGGCAAAGCACGTGGATACCGGGATGGGGTTCGAACGAGTTTGTGCAATCCTGCAGGGAGTCAGATCGAGTTACGATACAGATCTCTTCCAGCCGCTCATTGCGGCTATTGGAGATATTACGGGGAAGTCTTACATTGGCCAGAACAAGATTGCCATGCAGGTCGTTTCCGATCACATTCGAGCCTTGACATTTGCTATAGCAGAAGGGGTCCTGCCTTCAAATGAAGGAAGGGGGTATGTGCTCCGACGAATTCTTCGACGTGCAGCAAGGTTTGGTAGAAACTTGGGAATGCACGAGCCATTTATCTATAAATTGACATCCACGGTTGAGGAACTTCTAGGCCCCGTCTTTCCAGAGATTTCCGAGCAGTCGGAACAGGTGGCCCGCGTGATCAAGGCCGAGGAAGAAGGCTTCGGCAAAACGCTCGACCGCGGGCTGGAAATATTCGAGAACGTGTCGCAAAAGGGGAGGATTTCAGGCGAAGATGCCTTTCGGTTATACGACACCTACGGTTTTCCGATCGATCTCACGCAATTGATGGCAGGAGAGAAGGGGCTGGACTTCGACTTGCAGGGATTTGAACGAGAAATGGCGACACAGCAGTCACGTTCACGGGAAGCAGGTAGGAAGTCCTTTGCCTCTGAAGACGCATTGGATGATGGTTTTTTGCCCGACAAACACTCCGAATTTGTTGGGTATGAAACACTGAGTACGCAAACCTCGATCGTGGCGTGGCGGAAGGGCCCGGAGGGAAGCGTAGAGGTCTATCTCGAGTCCACACCATTCTACGCAGAGTCCGGAGGGCAGGTCGGTGACTGTGGTCGAATAACCTCCACTCATCTTGAAATTGCAGTTGAGAATACGTTTCGTGTCGGAGAAGGGATAGTACACCGTGGCACGCTCAAGCGTGGATCGGAGGACTTGCTCGGCCAGGCGGAGATACAGGCAGAGGTAGATGAAATCCGACGGATGGATACGGCCAGAAATCACACCGCTACACATTTGCTTCACGAGGGTCTCAGGGAAGTTCTGGGTGATCACGTGAATCAGGCAGGCTCACTCGTTACATCGGACCGTCTTCGGTTCGACTTTACGCATTTTCAGCCTGTAGATCAGGAGCAGCAAAGAGAGATTGAGCGGATTGTGAATGATGCGGTCCGCCGAAATCTGAGTGTGGCCATCTCCTATACACAATTGGAAAATGCCAGGGAGAAAGGCGCGAGGATGCTGTTCACGGAGAAGTATGGGGATGTGGTTAGAACGGTTCGCATCGGTGAATTCAGTTTCGAGCTTTGTGGCGGAACTCACGTGGACACGATTGGTCAGATTGGTTCCTTTCAACTGGTAAGTGAAACCGGAATCGCGGCAGGGGTCCGTAGAATCGAGGCTGTTACAGGGGCTGCTGTGGATCGCCTGGTTAACAGGCAAAGGCGAATTCTGTCACAGTTAGAGGGACTACTTGGGGTCCAGGAATCCGAGCTCGATGACAGGATTTCTCAGATTTTGGTATCCCACAAGGAGTTGGAGCGCGAGCTACAGGGCCTACGAAGAGAGGCTACAGGCTCCTCGATGGATGACCTTGTTGACCAGGCGCAGCAAATCAACGGGATCAGAGTTGTGGCGTCTGAGGTTCAACCTGCTGACATGAACACATTCAGGGAAATGGGTGATGGTCTCCGAAATGCCCTGGGGTCCGGTGTCGGCGTTCTGGGTGCGGCAATGAATGGTAAGGCATCCATAATTACCGTAGTGACCGATGACCTTGTAAGGCAGGGTGTAAAGGCAGGAAGTATTGTCAAAGAGGTCGCTCGAGTTGTAGGAGGTGGTGGGGGAGGGAAACCTCATATGGCTCAGGCTGGTGGCAAGAATCCGGAGCATCTGGGTGAAGCGTTGTCTCAAGTTCCCGATGTGGTGCGGGCGCAACTGGGAGGGTAGAGCCCCTATATGTCTACTTTTGATGGGCTACTAAAAGAGAGTCAGGCGAAAGGGGCTGGGTTCCTCAGTCTGTTGGATCCGGACCGTTTGGACAAGGAGGATCTGGTCGGCACAGCTTTGATGTGCCAGGAACAAGGGGCAGATGCCATTCTTTTTGGTGGGAGTTTCCTGCTTTGTACGGACTTCGACCGACTGGTTCGAGAAGTGAAGCACGCTGTCGAGATACCTGTGGTAATTTTTCCCGGACCGGATACCAACCAGATCTCCGCAGCGGCTGATGCAATACTCTTTCTATCTATGATCAGCGGAAGAAACCCTGATCTTTTGATCGGTCAACAGGTTAAGGCCGCTCCCATTCTGAAGGCCTACGGGCTCGAGGCTATTTCCACTGGCTACATTCTGGTGGATTCGGGCAGGCAGACGACCGCAGAGTATATCAGCAACACAAAGCCGGTACCGAGAAACAAGCCGGATATCGCGATGGCCCACGCGCTGGCTGCAGAGTATTTGGGAATGCAGTGTGTGTATCTTGACGCGGGTAGCGGGGCCGAACAAATGGTGCCAGTTGACATGATTGCCGCCGTGGCCGACTATGTTTCGATTCCTATAATTGCAGGGGGCGGAATTCGTAGCCCACAGGACGCCAGAGACCGTGTTGAGGCGGGGGCGTCTTTTGTGGTTGTGGGGACGATGTTGGAAGCTCACAAGGATGCCTCCGTGGTGGGGGAGTTCGCAGACGCGATTCATCATTCCGTGTAGTGTGTCAGGTGTGTGAATATGATGAACCCGCCGGTGTTTAGCTGGCGGTTTTTTTTTGGGGTAGGGTATGTCAGACAGCGAAAAGGTAGTCCTGTGTTACGGTATTCTTGCCGTGGACCAGATTGTGAGGCCGGAGGTATTTCCGGAGCCCGACGGTCATGCCCGGCTACTCATCAATGAGGAATTCCCTGGAGGAGAGTCCACCAATGTTGCAATAACGCTTTCCGGCCTAGGGGTTTCAACCAGACTGATGGGTAGCACACTGGGTGACGATTGTCCTGGCCAATGGCTCCAAAGTCGGCTGAGGGACACAGCCGTAGACTGTCGGCTCAACGTGGATCCGGCGATCAGGACCACCCAGGCGATAATTCTTTCTTCACAGGATCAAAAACGTAGCATTATGGGGTTCTTCCCTGATCTTAGAAGCTTACCGATTGACAAGGAAGATCTGCAGGATGTATGCCTGCTGTCTGTTGATCCGTTCCTGGGCCCATCCTTGGATGCTGCCCATCAGGCAAGAGAAGAAGACATCCCGGTCTTTTCCATAGAAATTACGGAACAACATCCATTGGCCGAGCTCTTTCAAATTGTCGTTCTTTCGAGAGGTTTTCTACGCAGACACGATTGTGGAGACTATCAAGACGTGGCAGTGGGATTGATGAAATCGGGGGTCCAAACGGTACTGGTCACACAAGGGGCAGAAAAAGTCAATGTGTTTAAGGAGGACGGTTCAACCTTCCATCAGCAGGCCTACCCGGTTCAGGTGGAGGACACAACAGGAGCGGGGGGCATCTCAGGAATGAGGCGGAAGTGATGCAACTTATTGGAAATGCTTGACGTGTTACGGCCTTTTTTATAGATTGTGATGTTTTTCTAAAGGCCTATTGGAGGCACTAAGGGTGTGATATGGAGGAACGGAAGGCGACGGTGAAAAACTTGCTCGGGATACATGCGAGGCCGTCAGCCCTTATTGTGCAGGCGGCCGCCAAATTTGTTTCTGAGATCACCTTGATCAAACAAGGCTTGGAGATCAACGGCAAGAGCATAATGGGTGTTATGATGCTTGCGGCCGAGACGGGAGCCGTGATCCAGGTAAGGACGGAAGGTGAAGACGAGGCACAGGCAGCCGAAAAAATGGTTGAGATGATCGAGAACAAGTTCGATTGAAGTTCCAATTGAAAGGTCGACAAAGGTCTATGCAATGTCGATGAAATGTCTGCAGGGCATACAGGGTTCCTCCGGAATTGCGGTGGGGCCTGTCTACATACACGATCCTGAAGATCCTTTGATCGATTACCGAAGGATTTCTGAAGGAGAGGTGGACTCAGAAATTCAGAGGTTTCAGTTTACCCTTGCGCAGGTAGCGGATGATCTGAAGGCGACACGCACTCAGGTAGAAGAGAAGCTGGGCAGAGATCACGCTCAGATTTTCGATTCACACCTGTTGATGCTGGAAGACGCCGCACTCAGGGATCCGACGCTCGACGCCATCAGAACCTCTCGAGTGACCGCCGAGTACGCCTTCTGGCAGACGTTCCAGACAGTGCGCAGGCAATTTGACTCGATACAGGACGAATTCTACCGGGCTCGCAGGGCGGATATTCTGGATATCGAAAAACGTGTGTTGGCAAAATTATGCCAACGCGAGGATGAATTGTTGGTTCGGATAACGGGAGAAGCTATTGTCATTGCTCACGACCTGACCCCTTCGGACACAGCACACATGGACTGCGACCAGGTGCTTGGTTTCATCACTGAGGTTGGTGGGTCCACGTCCCACGCGGCGATCATTGCCCGTGGCCTCGAGATTCCCGCAGTTCTAGGGGTCGAGGGGGCGTTGTCTTCCGCCAAGCCGGGGGATATGGCCATTGTGGACGGGCGTCGTGGGTTGGCATTCCTCAACCCGGACCACGAGACACTGGCGAGATACCAGGCTGAGGCGCGCCGCCTCGAGGAAATCAAGGCGGGGCTGCTTACCTTTAAGGAGATGCCCGCGGTAACATTGGATGGCCTCCGGGTTAGCCTCCAGGGAAATATTGAGTTGCCGGAGGAGGTCTTGACTGCAGCCACATACGGTGCAGAGGGCATAGGACTCTATCGTACGGAGTATCTCTACCTAATGAGTCCTCGTCTTCCTACGGAAGAGAAACAGGTCGAGGCCTACGGAAAGCTAGCGAGGGAAGTATCTCCTGACCCATTGGTAATTCGCACATTGGATCTGGGGGGCGATAAGCTTTCATACGTTTTTCACCACACTAACGAGATGAATCCGTTTCTGGGTTGGCGCGCCATCCGTCTTTGTTTGGCCAACAGGGATTTGTTCCGCTCCCAGCTGCGGGCAATCCTGAAGGCGAGCGCCGAGGGAAACGTTCGCATCATGTTCCCCTTGATCTCGGGAGTTGAGGAGTTGATCGAGGCCAAATCTGTGCTGGACGAAGCCCGGGAGGATCTGAAGAAGGAGGGCGTTCCTTTTGACGAATCCTGCAAGATCGGGGCTATGATCGAAGTGCCATCCGCCGCCATGGTGGCCGACCAGCTTGCGGAGGAGGTAGACTTCTTCAGTATTGGGACCAATGACCTGATCCAATACACCATCGCTGTGGATCGTGGAAATAAGAGGGTCGCATACTTGTATGATCCATTCCACCCAGGTGTGCTGCGTATGATCAAGTCTGTTGTGGACGCAGGGCACGCACAAAACATCCCGGTGAGTGTCTGTGGTGAAATGGCCGGAGATCCGCTAAGTGCACTTCTGCTTCTGGGTTTGGGGGTTGACGGATTCAGCATGAGTCCCCGAGCATTGCCCGAGATCAAACGAACAATCCGTTCTGTGACCAGAGAAGATGCCAACCTAATCTCCAACCACGTTCTTTCCTTGCGGACGAGGGTGGAAATCCAGTCCTACCTCCAGGATGTTTTGCCTGCTGAAGTCCGGCAGGCGTTGCCAGATCCCTTGTATCTCTGCCTGGAATCGGAATCCCTGGATGTAGAACCGGAATCCAAGCGCGAGACAAGCCTTTGATCAATTTAGCTGAAAGTTGGGCTGTTATTCCTGCTGCCGGTATGGGCAGTCGACTACGACCCCACACGCACACCACACCAAAGCCGCTGCTCCACGTCGCTGGGAAACCCATTTTAGGCTACATCCTGGACGAGGTCGTTCGACTTGGGATTCGAAAGGTAGCTCTGGTCGTGGGTTATATGGGTGACCAGATTATTGCGTTCGCTGAGAAAGAGTACCGTAATTGCGAGATTGTACCGGTTGTGCAGGACAATCAGCAGGGATTGGGGCACGCCGTTTTCCTGACTCGCAAATGGGCCGATGGCTACCCCACACTGATCATTTACGGCGACACGATCATCGAGGGAGACTTTTCCTCGGCAGTAACAGTAGAAGCCGATGGGACAATAGGTGTTCAACGTGTTGAGGACCCAAGGAGATTTGGTGTCGTCCAGGTAGATGGTAAGCGGATCAACCGACTGGTTGAGAAGCCTGAAGAGTTCGTTTCGGATCTGGCCATCGTTGGCATCAATTTTGTACGTCGAAGCGACCTTTTATTTGAGAGCCTGGATAAGTTGATGCAGCAAAATCTCCGCACACGTGGGGAGTATCAACTCACGGACGCTTTCGGTTTGATGGTTGAGAAAGGGGCCAACCTGGAGGCCTTCCAGGTGGACCACTGGTTCGACTGTGGTGCCCCTGATTCTCTGCTGGAAACGAACCGCCATTTACTGGACCACAGAGCCTCGGTCGTATCGAGGGAAGGGGTGATTCTCGTTCCTCCCGTGTTCGTTTCGGATTCCGCAGAGATTGAAATGTCAGTTCTGGGACCGTATGTGTCTGTTGGAGATGGCGCAAAAGTGAGCCATGCCGTAATCCGAGATTCAATCATTGGTGAAGAGGCACGTGTTACAGGCTGCTTCCTGGAGCGGTCGCTCTTAGGAGCGAATGCTGTTGTCGAAGCAGGACCGAGAAAGCTGAATGTGGGTGACTCATCCGAGGTCAGTCTTTACTGAGTTCTAGTCCAGGATAGATCTGATGTTCATTACCAATCATAAGGAGAATGTGATTCTATGGGGCGTCTTTTTACTTCCGAATCCGTATCCGAAGGGCATCCGGATAAGATTAGCGACCAGATTTCCGATGCTGTCCTGGACGCCATGCTTGCCCAGGATTCACGATCCAGGGTAGCCTGTGAGACGCTGGTAACTACAGGTCAGGTTATCGTTTCAGGAGAAGTGACCACGAAGGCTCGAGTGGATATCCAGGATCTTGTGCGGAATACGATCAAGCAGATCGGATACACGGATTCAGAGTACGGATTCGATTATCGTTCCTGCGGTGTTCTTATAGCTCTCCATACTCAGTCTCCAGATATTTCACAGGGAGTCAGCGCCGGGGAAGGCTTGCACGAAGAGCAGGGAGCAGGTGATCAGGGTATGATGTTCGGATACGCCTGTCGTGAGACGCCTGAACTGATGCCTATGCCCATCATGCTGTCGCACAAGCTGGTGCTGCACCTGGCCAGACTCCGGAAGAACGGGGCGTTGCCCTATCTCAGGCCAGACAGCAAGTCGCAGGTCACGGTCGAGTATGAGGGAGACAAACCGGTTCGGGTACACACGGTGGTGATCTCCACCCAGCACGATCCCAATGTGGGGCATCGAAAGATCGCCGGCGATATGATCAAGCATGTGATCAAGAAGGTTATTCCTGCACGTTATTTGGACAAGGATACGATTTACCACATCAATCCAACGGGCCGGTTCGTTGTTGGAGGTCCTCACGGCGATACAGGTTTGACAGGACGGAAGATTATCGTGGATACCTATGGCGGCATGGGTCGCCACGGCGGGGGAGCATTCTCGGGTAAGGACCCCAGCAAAGTAGACAGAAGCGCGCACTACGCCGCCAGGCACGTCGCGAAGAATGTCGTGAAGGCTGGGTTCGCAGACAGGTGTGAGGTGCAGCTTGCTTATGCGATTGGGGTAGCGGAGCCGGTGTCCATTGTTGTAGACACTTTTGGCACGGAGAAGATCGATGCGGAGGCAATCTCGAGTCTGATCCGCTCCAATTTCTCACTTACACCAACCGGGATTATCAAGTCCCTGAAGCTGCTGAGGCCCATTTATGAGGAGACGGCGGCCTATGGACATTTCGGACGTAAGGCATTTNCATGGGAGCAAACCAATAAAGCGGAGGCCTTAAAGAGGGCTGCAAAAAAACTCTAGGTCACAGGATGTTGGAGCATTTGCAGCGATAGGGCAAAGGGGATCGTAGGTACATCTCGATCCTGAAGACTCACTAGGCAGGGCAAACCGTCAGGTAGCCCTGCCTAGTTCTTGTGCGTGATGGCATGGAGCTGAAGGAAGGATGGTTCAGATTGGGCGAACTTTCCTTGGGTAGGTGATCGAAGGGGAGTAGTGTTGATTTTGGTAGGGCTCGGTACTTATCTAGAACTCGTGTCGGAATCTGGCGGAGACAACCCACGCGTCTGCGCTCCTATCCGTTCGTTTTGCTAGGTTGAGCCTGAGCAGTTGCCGGGGTAAAGCGACAGCGATGCCAAAATTCGACTTGAAGTCGTTTAGGTTCAGTTCGCCGAATCCTTTCAGCAGGCTTGCGTTGCGGGGGACCGAAGTGACCCATCCAGAATCGAAGAACAGAAGTAGGTTCAGGAGATGAAATCCAGGGATGGGGATCTGGCTCAATGCATCGCCACGAAACATGTAATCTGCGTTAAGCAGGACCATTCGATTCCCTGTAAATTCTTTTATCTCATATCCCCTCAGAGTACTGAACCCACCCAGATCAAATAGCACCTGCTCCGCTGTGCTCTGACGCGTCCCTACCCGAGCCCGCAGAATAACAGTCTGATTTCCCAATATAAGTTTCTGATGGCGTTTCGCAGCAATGATGAATCCATTGTATTCGAATTTCCGGAATCCTCTCTCGTAGAGTACATTTACATACCAGGCATTTCTGAAAAGTGGACTGCGGATGTTGTTGTCGTATACAGCACCGATCTGTATTAACCCCGCTCCGCCCGACTGAATCGCTGGATTGATTCTGAACGGTCTCCCACGATGGAACAGACTCCAACCTGTGGAGAAAGCCAGGGGCATGTTGGCGTAAGTGAACGCTGTAAGCCGACCAAGAACCAGAATGTTTGAATTGGCCCTGTAGCTGCCTTTTACCTCAAAACCATTCTTGGCTCTGTAATAGTCACGGTAGTCCCATTTGAATAGAAGCGTAAATATGGTATTCTCACCAGTACGGATCACTTCTCGGTCGTTTGTTTCGGTTCTGTCGAATATGGAGAATCGTAAATCTAGTTTAGGCGATCTGTAACTGGCGCCACCTTCCCATCGAGGGGACCGGTTGCTGGCACCATATCCGCCTTCTGCGAATAAGGTGACATTCTTGAGAGATCTGCCTGAGACTTTCAGTTTGTAAACAAGAAAGAGGCCCTCGACTCGATTGTATCGAAGCTGTGCGGACCTGGAAAGTCCCCTTGCCCAGTCCTTGATAGGGGTTTGAGAATAGGCTAGATTGTGATGGGCAGGTATTATGAGCAAGACCAACACGGTAAGGGTTCTGATCAATTCAACATCCCTTTATGTAGAGTCATATTCGTTAAGTGTCTAATGTGGTGATTGAGCGGATGTGGAAGACGGTTGGGTGGTAGTCCAGTTGCTGTCATCGAATTGTACACCTCTTCATGTGGCACAGACGATACTCGACACCGCGATCATCGCTCGATCTGATAGTAATTGATTTTCTTGTGAAGATTGGTTCGCTCGATCCCCAGGAACTTAGCAGCCCGGGTTACATTCCAGTCATAAGATTGAAGCGCCTCAGAAATGTATCCCTGCTCGACAGNTTCTCGGACTTCACGAAGGGATTTGCCGGATTGCAGACCTGGNATTACCATCCCATCCTGCGGCCTCGCAATTTGTGGGCCGGCCATATCGGGTAGGTCTCCTGACGCGATTTCGTCGCCGGTGACCATAATGGATAGCCTCTCAACAAGGTTCTTCAATTCCCGTATGTTGNCCGGCCAATCATAGGCACATAGGATTTTCATGGCCTCTTCGGAAATGGTTTTGGGCAGGAAGTCATTTTCCTCCGCGTACTGGTTAATAAAATGGTTTGCAAGCAATGGCACATCATCCTTCCGTTTGCGCAAGGGTGGCGCTACCAGGGGAACGACATTTAACCTAAAGAAAAGGTCCTCTCTGAAATCGCCGCTCTCAACAAGTCGTTGCAGGTCTTTGTTTGTGGCCGCTATAACGCGTACATCCACTTTGATTGTCTCGGACCCGCCAACACGTTCAAACTCTCCCTGCTCCAATGCACGTAGTAATTTCGCCTGTACACTCAGGCTCATGTCACCGATTTCATCCAGGAGCAGAGTGCCCTGGTCCGCTTGGAGAAACTTCCCGTCGCGAGTCTTTACAGCACCCGTAAATGCGCCCCTGTCGCTGCCGAACAGCTCGCTCTCGATCAACTCTTCGGGAATTGCTGCACAGTTCACCTTTATGAAGGGGCCGGCACTTCGCCTGCTGTTCCGGTGCATATCCCGCGCAATGAGTTCTTTTCCTGTGCCGCTCTCGCCCAATATCAAGACCCTGCCATTGGTTGGGGCTACCTTTTCGATCTGTTCCCTAATTGCCCTGATTTCTCTGCTTTGCCCAACCATTTCGAATCTTGATTCTATGCGCTCTCTAAGATTCTTATTTTCAATTGATAGTACGACATTCTCCAAGGCGTGAGCCACGGTGAGCAAGACCTTTTCCCTGGAAAGGGGCTTTTCCAAAAAGTCGTAGGCGCCCAGTTTTGTAGCCATCACGGCGTCCTGGACCGTGCCATGGCCCGAGATCATGATGACCGCCAGGTCTGGTTGGGAATCACGAACACTCTTGAGAACCTCGATGCCGTTCATCCCTGGAATTACGATGTCGAGCAGGACGACATGAGGTATCTCAGTCTTGATTGCGTCTAGTGCATCCTGCCCCGAAGGTACGCAGATTACCTCATATCCCTCACCAGTCAGGATCATTTCGAGTGAACGACGGATATTTCTTTCGTCATCCACCACCAGGATGCTCTGTCCAGTCATGTGCCAACCTCCGGTTGCGTCAGAATTGGAAGGGGAAATTGAATCTCGAATTGGGCACCCCCATCCGGGCTATTAGTTACGGAGATGCTGCCCTGGTGGTTTTCGATGATGCTTCTCACTACGGCCAGTCCAAGGCCCATTCCACTGTTTTTGGATGAGACATAAGGCTGAAATATTCGTTCGCGATCCGCTAGGGGCACACCGCAGCCGTTGTCGCTTACGAAAAGTCTTACGGTTTCGTGGTGCACACTTGTGTGAATCCGGACAACTCCTGACTCACCTGCGGCGTCCAATCCATTTTCCACAAGGTTGATAAGTACCCTGCGCATCTGTGCGCTGTCCAGATCCAATTCAGGCAAATCGGGATGCATTTCGAGCCGGATTCGNGATTCCGGGTAGAGTCTAGTTACATCTTGCAGGACGTTATTCAGATCCTGNCGGTCCAACGACAAAGATGGCATCCTGGCGAATTCCGCAAATTCCTGTACGAGCCTTCTGAGACTCTCTACCTCCTCCGTTACAATCTCGGTGCAATCCGATACCAATTTCATGTAATCTTCATCGGATCCNNTGTANTTATCGTGCATCTGTTGCACCGTGAGCTGGATGGGCGTGAGAGGGTTCTTTATTTCGTGAGCGAGCCGGCGCGCAATTTCTCTCCANGCCGCTANTTTCTCTGCCTCAACCCTCAAGCTTCTGTTCTGCTTAAGGTCCTCCGCCATNTGGTTGAAGGAACTGATAAGCTTTCCGATCTCATCATTTCTTCCTGACGGAATCCGGTAATCCAGGTTGTCTCTAGCCAACTCATTCGTGCCTTTCACAAGCTCGGTAAGCGAATTGGTTACGCCGAAACCAGTTCGGATGCCAACTGCACACGCGATCAGGAGCAGGCCGGCAGCAGCAACCAGGAAGGCCAGGATGAACTTCTCTCTCAGGTCGCTTTCAATCATATCGAAATACTGGAGCGCCTGGGCAGCTTCCTCCATTCGTAACAATTCATCCAGGGTGGTGGTGGCGATAAACGCTGCAATGACGCTGTCGTCCTCTCTGATAGGGACGAGCAACTGAAGCAGATTGGCGTGTTTCGGGTCCTTAAATACCGTAGGCTCGGAACCCATGTAGCTTGTTAGCCCCTCACTGGACAGAGACTCCACACTTAGAATTCTCTGGCCATGCACAGAGAGGTCCTTGTCCATCAGGAATTGACGGATAGGGTTTGGATCTCCGGTTTTGTACGCCTCCAGCAGTGCGGGTAAGTTGTAGAGTTCCATTCCTATCTCGATCAGTGCGTCCTTACGGGTCACATAGCTTTCTTTGGCAAGGGCCAACGCGTCGGTGAGGGATTGACCCGTTCGGTCTCGCATGCCACTTTGCGAATCAAGACTGGAATCCAGGAAATATTGAGCAATGAGCGTTAACGCTATTGTTGTGGCAAGGGTCAATGCCATCAGGGCCAGAACAAGACGCCATCTTAGGGACAAGGAGTTCATTTCAGGTCTCCATTTCTGAAGCGCGCAATATCCATCCAATTCGTGCGATCCGCCGGTCTGTCCAAGGAAATGAAGAGTTCCAGAAGGCTGCCCTTCCGTAAAACGTTGAGCCAGTTCTTTGTCCTTTTTTCCTGTTCCACTGAAATTGGGTTTACGGAAATCCTCATCTGAAGTGTCATAACTTGTGAATCTTCCGACAACACACCCAATTCTACATTCTGGAGTTTTGCACAGTATGCTTCTGCAGCTGCAAAGCTGGTTGTTCTCAGGGTATCCGTGAGACCGGATTGCCGAATCGCCAGGTATTGCCCCTCCCAAATGTCATGTTCGAGCCGCAGGAGGATCGAATGCTCCAGTATCCTGTTCTTCCGTGTGCCATTCACTCTGAAGTCGTAGACGACGGAGGTTATCATCCCAGATTCAATGGCGTCCAGCGCTCGCCTAGAGAACAGAGAATCCAGTTCGACCTCAATCCTGAGGGAATCGTTCTCCAGGTAGAGCTGGTGATGCTTGACGACCACCTCGTTTGCTGCAGACCAGCTACTCAGAGACCAAAAAAAAAGGAGGCAGAGCCAGAAGATCAATTTCTGCCTGTTTGCCTCCCGTATGCCTACCTGACGGATCATTCAGGATCTCCCGACACCCTACAAACCCACGTTTATTCCACCAAATCTATGGGACTTAATAATGAGGGTGCCGGATCCGATACCAAAGCTTAGATCCACTCTGTTGAACAGCAAAATCCCAATTCCAAATGTACCATCTGATCCTGTCTTGTCTATCTGGTTCAGCGGTCTTCTGATTGCAGCCCATTCGCCAAAGACATAGAGCCTACCCACAGGCCGCATGACAATGGAATACAGGGCTTCGGCAGAGATGAATTTTGTGCCTCCTTCTGACCCGAAGCCCCTCGGTTCGAAGCCCCGAAGCTGATTGGAGCCATCCAGAAAAAAACGCTCATAGAACGGTGGGGTACCAAGGATGGTGCCTGCTCTTCCACCGACCGTGAATATTTGTCCGGGTAATGCCTCAAAGTGTCTGTAGACCTGGGACTGTAGTCTCAGGAAATTTGACTTGGATCCGAAATATTCAGAGGAGTAATCCGCCTGCAGTCTCACGTCCAGACCCGGTGTGCTTCCCCATACAAAGCCTGTGGGTTGGTGGTGGAAATCCAACCCGAGGAAGGCAACGGGCTCTCTGCCAATTGCGTTTTGCACCTCCTGCTCGAAATTTAGACTGCCTATGCTCGATGCCGGAGCCACAAAGCTGCCGATCTGCACATCCTGATAAGAAAATTTGTAAATCAGGCGGTGGCTTTTTCCGATTGGTTGGCCAATCCCGATTGATCCGCCGGTCCGGGACAGGTCGTATGTACCACTTGCCTTAATATTTCTGTTCGGATAGAGATCCCGGTCGGATGACGATACAGAGGCATTTAGGTGTAGGGACAGGCCAGAGTCGGTCAGCCAGGGATCGGAATAGTAGAACCCCCAGGACTTGAGCCTTTCGCCATGGATAAACTCCGATCCAACAGTCTTGCCTTCTCCCCACAGGTTCACGTGATAGGCGTCAACGACAAGGCCGAATCCGTCCAATTCGGTGTATTCAAAACTTGCACCTATATCCCCAAATCGTTTCTCGTCCACAAAAACCATCAGGACGGCATGACCCTGCTCTGATCCAGGTTTCGATGCCACATGAACTGTCCGGAAGAGCCGCGTACGATATAAAGATTCTCTGCTGGCGTCAATTCTTCCTGGCGTTAGACGGTCGCCTTGTTGAAGAAGCAGGGAGCGAATTATGAATTCGGATTTGGTCTTCTGATTTCCACGGACCTCGATACGCTCAATGACGTAGCCGGTTCCGTTCCCCTCGGCTGATTGCACTGGGACGAGAAGGATAAGAAGAGTCGAGAATAGCCAGCAAGATCCGAATCGCATTATGATATACCCCACTCAAAGACGAAAAGAGACACTAAGTCTTTCAGTTCAGGCAAGAACCGTACCCGCCACCTATGGAACTCCCAGCAGGATGCAGGGAGTATGTAAACCTATTCCTTTCTTATGTTTACACCTGGAACCATGAGACAAAATCCACTTAGATATATGTGAAAAAATAGCACAGTTGTGGTATGTTTGCAACAGTATTGTTAGGGGAGAATTGGTAGGATTAGGCTAGAGCCCCATAGTTTCTCGAATGTGGTCTCTTGAGGCCTGAAGCAGCTCGGCCACCGGGCGGTCAGGCCGAGTTCCTGAGGGAAGCGCAAGTTCTACTACGAGATCCCCTTCAAAGGCAACCTCGTCAAGCAGCTTACTCAACTGGGCGTAGTCGACGTCACCCTCGCCCAATGCAGCCGTTCTGTCCCCTCCATCTTTGTAGTCGCGAAGATGGATCAGCGACAGGCGTCCTGGGTGAGCCTTGATGAAGGCGACGGGATCAACGTGACCTACACGTAACCAATCCAGGTCTGGGCCCATCGGAAGGATGTCCTCGGACACATTGTCCAGCACGAAGGCTATATCTGTTTGCGATTCACCATGGTTATGGTAGTTCAGCTCCAGGTCCTTCGATCGGAACATTTCAGAAACCTCGATCCAGGCCTGGATTAAGTGATCATTCTCAGCTTCGGATCGCTTGGAGAAGTCCTTTCCACTACAACTCAGGCCACACTTTAGATTCTCACCCAGCGCCGACAATCTATCGCTATATTCGTCCAGGATGTCGTAATTTCGTTTATATTCTGACAGATTCCACAAAGGCATCCCATGGGATGCACCGATCAGCTCCAGTCCCGTGCTGTTCAGACTGCTCTGCACCTGTGATTTGAACCCATCGCTGCCTAGAGAGCTATTGGTCAACTCAACTGAACCAAAGCCGGAATCCGCGATGGCCGATAGCATTTTTTCCAACTGGGTTACAGGATCGAAGCCGTACTGCTGGAAAATGAAAGTGTGGGCACCTAAACGGTAACTTGGCATCTCTTGAATTTGCTCCTCAGGTCGGCGGATCTGTTATTGCCGAACCCGCTCCGCATTTTTTTTACGAATTTATTACGTTCGGCAACATAATTTCTTACTCTACGTGTGTCAATATAAAATGAAAAGAGTCTTGTTCCTTTCTATACCCTGAAATCTGCGGGGAGGGATGTGGTTATTGAGGACTTCTCACCGAGGAATCTATCGATGGTTGTTGGAATTTGTGGTGGTTCAGCGTCAGGAAAGTCGACATTTTCCAGATCCCTTTTAGAGCACCTATCAGATTTAGGCCCCGAGATCCTTAACCAGGATCGATATTTCCGAGATTGGCTAGACTATCCCTCAGGAGACCGAGAACGAGTTCGTACTTCAAACCATCCCAGGGCTGTTCTCTGGGATTCACTCATTCATCAGGTGAGGAGATTGATTGGAGGACATTGCGTTCAAGAGCCAGTTCCTGGCACGGCAGCATTCCAAAGAATCATCGAAAGGAGGGTCATCAAGCCCGGGCGATTGTTAATTGTCGAAGGACATCTGATTTTTTCAAACGCCGACCTACGAGATCACATGGATTTGAAGATTTACCTGGATGTGGATGCCCACGAACGTGTTCTTCGTCGAATGCTGAGGGACACTGCTTCAGAGACCACAACGCTTGATCAGGCGTCTGCCTGGTATCGCAGAGACGTGATTCCGAATTTCGAGGTGCATACTGTAGCAACCAGAAAATATGCCGATCTGGTAGTTCCGTACGAAATGGACGTAGGTGCAGCAACTCACGTGATCGCCTCAGGCATCCGTGGTCTCGTGGCTTGTTGAGTTAACGTAGACAGGACAGCGGAGGCATGTCTACCATTGTTCGAAGACCTGGGTTGGCCTCGCAGACGGCCGGTACCGCATTAGTGACTATAGCGCATGTCGCGATGTCGCCATTGACACCGCCGGCAAGTGTTAGATCGACCTCGGGAATGCCACTTATCTTCACCCTGTCACGGGGATTTGTCTCGCCCACACTTGCTTTGAACACAAGCGTTAGCACCTCCCGGTCTCCCAGAAAGGCCCTGCCAATCTGATTGACTCCTGCGGCCATTCCTTTCTCCACAACCCAATCGTCGCCGGACATTGTCTTCTCGGCCAGGACGGGTTCGACATTGTCTTCCGTACGATCAAGTTCCCATCCGAGTCTGGACGCAACCATATGCATAGACTCGGTGAGTCCAACATGTCTGATCTTGCCTTCGGCCATCCTGAAGCGAAACTCGGATTCTTCGATTCCTGCACCAATCTTCTGACGGAAAGGCAGCCGTCTGAAAGAAGCATCTTGGATTCGTTCGATGAGGAGCGAATCTACTTCTCGACATAAAGTCGTAGCCGCAGTAGGCAAGAAGTCCATCAGGAATCCAGGATTCACGCCTGTGCCAAGGACGCATACACCATGTTTTTTTGCAGCCCTGTCCAGACGTGACGCCACTTCGGGTTTGGTGACCCATGGGAAGGAGAGCTCCTCACAGGTAGATACCACGTGGATGCCGTGGGAAACAATCCGTTCCACCAGTGGCGAGATGGCATCAAGGTCAGAGACCGTGGTAATTACGGCTACCTGCGGATTTGCCTGTAGTGCATCTTCAAGATCTGCGGTAATGTCTATATCTGAAAGGCGAGAGTTGTCACATAACTCGCCAAGGTTCCGGCCTTCCATGCCTGGATCGATATCGACTGCGGAACTGATCTCGATACTCTTTCTTTCAGCAAGGTATGGACTAATCATTCGACCCAATGGTCCCAAACCAATTTGTGTCACACGTATTTTGCGGCTCATAGCAGAACTCCCTTAAATTGATTAACAATGGTCGCGAAAAGTAAGATGAGTGTAGAACCAGTGAAAATATACACCCATCGAGCTGCACCTAACAACCCTCATTTTCTATCAAGTCGCAGCCAGTAAAAATACGGAATATGGCCTTGATTCAAAGTGGCATAAGGTTTAGATTTAGGTCGCACTCATAGAGCGTACACCAATGCGAAAGGATCCCCGACGATGGTGTCGTCCCTGGTCCACAGGTTCAAAGAGAAGTACGAATCACTCGCTGGACATGTCCATTTCGTTGACGATTTGTCAGGCGCAGCAGAGGTCGTTATGATGGTGCTGAACGAGGCTGTGGGTGACAGGCTCGCGCTTGGCGAACTCCCAGCTCTCTTAACGGGTAGCATCGAGGAACGGTGCAGGGAGCGCGGGATAGAGGTGTTGAAACCTCCTTACGATAATTCCCATTTGCCCCAATCTGTGGATGATTCGCATGTAGGCGTGACACACGCAGCATTTGCAATTGCGGAAGCCGGGTCACTGATTGAATTGACGACCAACGATGTAACGCGGCTGGTGTCTTCTCTTCCCAGGGTACACGTCGGTATCGTCTTCGAAGCAGATTTGAGGGAGACACTGAAGGAAGCGGGTCCACCACTGAGGACTTTTTTCGAGAAAAACCCCGAGAATGCGACTGCAACGTTCATTTCAGGCCCCAGCAGAACAGCTGATATCGAGATGCGCCTCACACTTGGCGTCCATGGGCCTGAGGTGGCGCACACCGTGATTGTTGGTGGGTCTAAATGACATATCTGTAGTTGGGTAAATGGAGTCAGGAGGGGGATGGAATCGTATGGACAGATACACCACACTTTGTAACCAGATAGAAGACGCTTTGGCAGAGAAGCCCAAACGAACTGCGTTGTATAACGCAATGAAACGAGGAAGAGACAGCCGCAGAGCTGCTCTGGAAAACCTGCCGGGCGGCGAATCCTTCCGCAAGGAAGTACGGGAGATCAAAGAGAGATGCCTTGAAAACCAGAACGAGTTGGTTGAAAGATTCGCCAGGAAGGTTGAGGAGCGGGGCGCGGGGGTCTTCCTTGCTCAGGATGGGGCAGAAGCCATTGCATATATACTTGAACTTGCGGAAGAGCAGAATGCCAAATCCGTTGCAAAATCTAAGTCGCTAACGAGTGAAGAAATTGAAGTCAATCATCCGATGGAAGAGGCCGGCATAGAAGTGATCGAGACCGACTTGGGAGAACTCATAATACAGAAGGTGGGCGAAAAACCCTACCATCTTGTTTTTCCTGCCGTGCATAAAACTGCGGTGGAAGTAGCCAAGGTTTTTGAAAAGGCAACTGGCGGAGAAGTACCTAATGACGTTGACGCCATAATGAAGATTGTTAGATCATATCTGCGCCCAATCTTTCTAAACGCCGACATTGGAATGACGGGTGCAAATGTGGGCATTGCAGAATCCGGCACCATCGCCATTGAGACGAATGAAGGGAACGCCCGTCTTGTCTCGAGTATCCCCGATTTACATATCTGCATAATGGGAAGAGAGAAGATCGTCGATACGATCGACGATGCCCTTCAAATGATGCTTGCACACCCGATTAGTGCGACGGGGCAACACCTCACTACTTATGTAACGCTTATGGGAGGAAGGTCTCCGCTTGGTGAGGGTGATGGCAGAAAACAGAGGGAGTCTCATATTATCATTCTGGATAACGGAAGAACTCGCATGCGAGAGGATCCGGTTTTCCAGGACGCGTTGAATTGTATAAGGTGCGGCGCCTGTATGAACATTTGCCCAACCTATGGCGTTGTTGGCGGACATACTTTTGGGCACATTTATCCTGGACCAATTGGCATCCCTTGGACGTCCGAGGTGCACGGCCTGGAGGAGGCTGGAAACTTCGCCCATCTCTGTGTTTCCTGCGGTTTATGTAAGGAAATTTGTCCCGCCGAAATAGATATCCCAATGATGATTGCGGAGGTCAAGGATAAGGACAGTGAGAACCATCCGCACAGCTTGGTCAACCGGGTGTTGATGGCCGCGGAGTCGTTCTCCAAAGTCGGTTGCGCTACTGCACCATTTTCCAATTGGGCAATGCGTAACAGGCCATTCCGCTTCTGCATGGAGAAATTTACCGGAATAGACCGTCGAAGAGAGTTGCCGGGTTTCAGTCGCCAAACCCTTCAGAAGCGTCTGAAGAAAAGAGGCGATCGGAATGTAGAGAACCCAACCCGAAAGGTGGCCTTCTTCGCTGATCTCTACGTCAACTATAATGCGCCAGATCTGGGTATGGCTGCTATACAGGAACTGGAGAAGTTGGGTTGCCTGGTGGCCATGCCTCCCCAACGAGGCAGTGGTTATCCCTACATAGGATATGGAGATTTGGGTAAAGCCCGGGAAGTAGCAAAGGTGAATGTAGATTTGCTCTTACCTTTTGTAGAAGAGGGATACGATGTGATTGCCCCGGAACCCACTGCAGCGTATTGCCTTAAGGAGTCTTACCATAAGCTGCTCGAAAAGTCCCTGGAATCCGGTAGGGTGGCGGCCAACACATATGAGCTGTTTGAATATCTGGAAATGCTCGAGGGTGAGTTCAAGGATGAATCCCTTGGGGGTAAGCAATTCAGCTTCCACATTCCTTGTCATCAGCGACCCCTTGGCCGGGGAGAACATGCGATTAATTACCTCAGGCGGAGGGGTGCGGAAGTGAGTATTGTAGAATCCGGGACTTGCTGCGGAATGGCCGGAACCTTTGGTCTGAAGCGGGGTATGCTAGGTTATGACCTCGCACAGGCCGTCGGTGAGCCACTCTTCGAGGCATTTGCGGAGTCTGAACTCGAACAGATTGTCACGGAAAGCAGCGTATGCGGGATCCACTTGAGGGAGGGTACAGGAAAAGAAGTTTGTCATCCATTGGAGTTGCTGCCTGGACATTCCCGTGGGAAGACCAGATGAGTATACGAATTCTCACACGGGATCTATTCTCGGAGGCCGGCGAGGCGAAACGTCGGGAAGTGATCAAAAGGCACGTTGCTCCTGTGGCGTCTGATTCTGATGGTGGCGTCAAGCGAACTTCAGGCGGGTCATCGTATAAGCGGACAGTTCCAAAGCCTGATTCTCGAGTCGTCAGGGATTACCAACCCACTGAGCATACCAAGCATTCGATTGCAGCTAGGCCAAAGATACGAGAAGATAGGTGGGGGATTCCNGGAGGTATAAAGGCGCGNTTTGGGAGGGGTGNTCAAGTAGCAGAGGGNAAGCCGCNGAAGGAGGAGNCTGATAAGGTTCAGGAGGCTGACGAGTCTGACGAAAAAGACGAATCCAGTGAAGTGTACTCAATTGATATAGAACTACAGACNAATCTTCACGACTTCNTCCTTCGGAATTGTGAGAAGGCGAAACTCGACGAAAACATTATCGAAAACGTAACCCTCGCGTTCCACNAAGGCCAGGGTNCACTTCCTGTCGCCAAGTTTCCTGGNTGGACGGACGATCTGAATCTCAGTCCAACTGCCGGAATGTACCCCGAACCTGGTGAGCAATGGATTTGCACGGTAGACGCTGCAGGATTGATCTACCCAATTGAAAAAATCCAGTGATTAAGTTGGAGACGATTGGGATGGAGTGGGGCATCTTCTCCGGAGATGGTGGCGCAGGTGTGCTAGTATACCAAAAAGAAATCAGGATACCACACGTATTCTTTCTTNTTCATCAACGATCAGTAGGCGGCTATCATCATCTGCAGAAGCTATAGAAAGTAGGAATTTTACCGGTGCTTCACCAGGAAATGTCCCAACCTTCCTCCCTTTTACATCCAGTACTGCGGTTTCGCCGCTAGATGTCCCTACAGCGATGGTGCTCTCACCAAATCCTGTGCTCAGGGTTATCATTGCCATTGCTGGAGACCCAACTTCGGTCTGCCAAATTACGCGACCCAAGCCATCAAGCGCATATATGTAACCTGTGTCTGAGGCTACCAGAACTTCCGATTTTCCATCGTCATCGAGGTCTAGGCAAAGCACCTGGCGGGCATTGTATCCATGCGTCTGGAATTGCCAGAGGGTGTTCAGGTTGCCGTCTGCTGCGATGGTTGTGCCTGTCCCTGATCCATTGATGATTTCCAAACGGCCATCACCATCAATGTCTCCAACAGCAAAGTCTACGTCGCCCAATTCGGAGTAGACCCTGCCCAACAGTTCTCCTTCGTGAGAGATGCAATGGACACCGCCATAGTGATCGGCTGCCAGTATGACCTGGAGGCCATCACCTCGGAGATCTGTCGACTGCAACTTGTGGACACCGTGAAAGATTCCACCCCTGTTCCAGATTCTATTGAAGCTCGAGTCGAATAAACTGATCTGGGAATTCGTAAAACCTGCGACAATCCGGGTGTCGTCTGTTCCCCGAAAGGATTCAACCAACAGATTATTGACACAGGGATTCTCCGTTCCGCCCTGGCCGATGATGAGCCTCTCTGTCATCAGGTGCTGTGCAAGCTGGTGCCCGTTGTCATTCAACACATATATGTGCTCGTCATCACCCCCGCAAAGTATCTCTTCGTTGCCGTCTCCATCGATGTCTGCTCTCACAGCGCAGCGCATCAGTCCTTTTGAGGTGAAGGTCCATAAGATTGCCCCGTTTTGATCATAACATTTCAATTTCCTTCCCTGGCAGATCAGTATGCGCTCATCCAGAATCCTGGTGTCCGTACTCCACGGAATTGCTGACGTGATCTCTTCGGGATGTGATTCGGGTTCCTTGCTCCAGATTTCGGTCAGTGGCCTGACCTTATTCATCAGTTTTTCACTCCTCCTCACGATGGGCGAACCTGCTGTTACGACATTTTTTACTGCTTCCGACAGGATTCGACGTTCTTCCTCGCCAAAATTTAGTGTAATCCTGTGGGTGCCTTGCTGTATCTGCAGGTGATCTCGTCCTCTTCTTTCCACTGTCGTCCTTTCTGACGCGACGAGGAAAGTCTCGTTGGAGGGTACGTTGATTTCGAGTGAAACGGGAGTCTTGGCAGAAAACATAACTTCGCCGCAGCTGAAGTGAGTAACNCCTGCAAGCACAATGCAGCTATTGCTTAGGTGATACATACTTGCGGAGATTTTCATACCCGGGCCTTCGTATGGACCACAGCCCAAAACTGTCGGCTCTGGCCCATCCAGCAGACACGATGTTTCGTCCAGTTTCATAAGAGCGAGTTTCGTCGCTCGATTCTTGGTTACGTGCAGGAGATTCTGAATCGAATATGTCTCTCTGACGTTAAGTCGGGTCTCGTGTCGTTGTGTGACCATACAGACGGGACCAGCCGTGCCGGTTCGGCTGCGCATCGTTGTGGCGGGATCGGAGGCGTTTTGCAACGTAAAGGTGTAAGTTGTGGCTTCGCTATTGTTCCATCGGGCCGGTCGCACAATTGTGAGAGTAGACGCATCCTCGCTCAGGTTGATATTCCCTTTGTCCAATACCTTCCAAGTTGCATCGAAAACAAAACTTGACCCTCGCACTCCCTCCAGGCGGTCGATGACTACTATCCAATCGCCTTTCTTCCAAAATATGGACCTGAACCAATTCACGTGATTGTAGTTCCGGACAACGGTTTCCGTGAGGCCGAAACCGGGTGTATCTCCCAGGCAAAGCAAACCTGCACATTCCGGAACTGGCGAATCGACACGGCCGTCGGCGACAATGCTCACCATATTGTGTTCTGTAGTATTGCGAACCAGATAGTCCGAATCGACCAGCCAATCGATGCCCGCGCACGTCAGTTTAAGTATGGCATTGGTGTCGTAGTGGAAGTGCTTTCCCCTTCCATAGCCATCCAGCAGGAAATGTTGATCCTCCCTGTCCATACCGGATCGGTAGGATATCTTGTCAAAGGACTGTTCAATAGGTATGTTCGGCGGACCAGATGATTCATTGTAATAGGGGCGCTCCGCAGTAAAAGCATAGACAAGGGAAGAAAGGGGGAAGACTTGCACTCCAGTTGCTTCCTGGGGTATCGTGGGTTCGACGTCCAGGTGGTATGGATTTGGCCAGGCACCGTCGGAAATTGAATTTAGGTACCAGAGATAGCCTGGATTCCTGCTGTACCAAAACGCGTAGGGCACGCCAGAAGTCGGTACCGAATTTGTGCGATGGAGGCTGGAGTCCCCAAACCCTGAAGCCCGGCCTTCATTGTCGGAGATCCCGATCAGGTAGTCTGCATAGGTTTCTAGATGTCCCTCATCAAAAAATGTAGCCCTCCCCTCTGCCAGTCCATATTCAATCATATGATTCATTGTTAGCGTAAGGTAGGAATCTGCGTCGCATTGTGGTTTCCAGGAGTGTTCCTGGCCAGCAAAGGCCGAATCTGCTTTGGAAAGAAATGTCTTCATCTCACTCAATCGGTAATATCGGTCGAAGTATCGCCCTCCGAAGTACAGGCCAAGCAGTGGGAAGGTCGTATGGTTCCACAGAATCGAACGGTGCTCCTCGAGGTGTTCATAGTTAGATGTGAGCGGGACGAGCCCATGAAGGAAATGCAAGAGCATCCTGGTAATGCGAAGCCGTTGGTCGTGATCGAACACTTCCGATTCTTCGACTGCGTCCCACATGGCAAAGATATACCTTGCGTTGGTTTCTTCTGGCCAAGTTATTCTGCGATGTGGATCCTTCTCGTATATTTCACACATCCGCATCAGCACGCTTGATCCTGCCACCATGTAAGGCGTTTCACCGGTAAGCAGATAAATTGCTGCGTATTCTTGAAATGCGAGGAGGTTTTCTTTGGGTTTGCTTGTTGAGAGGCTTTGGATCTTTTCCACGTTCAGGTCTGATTCTGGAATCTTGATTGATGTGTATGTTTGNCCCAATACGGTGTGTGACGTGTTTCGAGATCCTGGTTCTGGGAGCACAACTTCGTTCAGGTAGGGGAGGATTATGTTTGACCCCGCTGGAAGCTGGCGACAGAAGGATTCTGCAGCAGATGATACACCTGCAGAGTTGCTGCCACCCAGGACTATTACGTTGTGCTTTGACGTCCACGGATATGGATTGTGAACGCTCTGAATTACATGTCCGCCTGTGCCCGGAAAAAGAGAATCGAGAAAGAGATACCTGTTCCAATAGAGGCGTTCGATTAAGGGATTATTCATCATTTGCCCTAATGCTATAACGTGATGCGTNCTGGGCGAGGCGCTAGTCACCAGCGGAATCTTGGCGCCCGACAACTGCAGCATTGCATCTGCCAGTGTCTCACCTATTCTCCTATGCTCGTGGTCTTCGGGGGTTAGGATCACACATCGTGGCGCACCCCCAATCACGATTTCAGTGTCCAGAAACATGTCTTTTAGTGTGATTTCGAAAGTTTGGCTCAAGTCTTTTCTCCCTTTACCCAAATCGTGCAGATATCAATCGTTCGTAGAGTAAGTGCCGGATTCCGGTCGAACATTCGCGGGTGGAGACACCTTTCCGCTTGACCAGGGTCTGTAATTGGATTAATTGCAGCAGGCGAACCTTAACCTAATTGAGAATAGTCCCTGACTGGTAGAAAGGAGTTGCTGTGCCCAAGTTTAGTCCCGAGAACCTTAGGAAAGCAGGATACGAACTATTTGGGGCCACCGGCTGCAGAGAAGAGGATGCCCGGGCTGTAGTGGATCACCTGGTGGACTCCAACCTCTTTGGCCACGATTCTCATGGTGCCATCCGATTCTATGAGTATTCGAGGGCAGTCCTGGATGGTAGGTTTCAGCCAGACGCTTTTCCCAAGGTGGTGCATGATCGCTCCTGCACGGCGGTAGTAGACGGTGGCGGTACGATGGGGCAGGTGGGTGCAACATTTGCGACCAGGCTGGCGATGGAGAAGGCCAAGGAGTATGGAATCGGAACCGTGGCACTGAGAAATACCAGTCATATCGGGAGAGCAGGAGCATACCCCTTGATGGTTGCCAATGAGGGCATGATAGGCCAGATATTTGTCAACGCAGGTCGACTGGGTTACCAGATCGCCCCCTTCGGAGGGATAGATGGTAAGCTGAGCACAAATCCACTGGCATTCGCAACTCCGCGAAGAATCGGTGACCCTATTATGGTAGACATGACCACTTCAATGGTAGCCGAGGGAAAGATACGACTCGCCCTGAACCAGGGGAAAAAAGTACCGTCAGGTTGGATCATCGATGCAGATGGAAACACCACAACTGACCCCGAAGATTTCAAGAGCGATCCACCAGGGGCCATACTGCCGCTTGGTGGTGCCGTTGGCCACAAAGGATATGGAATGAGCATCATGGTAGAATTACTGGGTGGTGCTCTAAGCGGACAAGGGTGCGCAGCAGGGGAGAAATCCATGGTCAGTAATGGTGTGCTGATCAACGCGTACCATATCGAGCACTTTGTCGATATAGAATACTTCCTGGACGAGGTTGAAGACCTTATCTCTCACGTGAAGTCGAGCAGACTTGCTGAAGGTTTTGAGGAGATTTTGGCGCCTGGCGAACCCGAATTCCGAACGGCAAGATACCGAGAAAAGACAGGTATCGAAGTCGATGAGACCACCTGGAGTACTGTTTGCGAGATCGGACTGGAAGTCGGCGTGGATTTGACAAAGTGGGCAGAAACCTAGGCAATCCGGAAACAGGGTTCAGGTCGTGATCGATCAGTGTCCGTGAGAGCTGCTATCCGTTACAGAACGCTGAGCTGGTATGAAGTGTTCCTCATTCTCCCGGTCTAACGCCTGTGGAGAGGGAGAGAGTTTGAGTGGTTCGATCCCTGTTCTGATGATCTTCACCCGAAGGGTCTGATTCGGCAGCAAGCTAACAGGAAGGGACATTTTGAACAAGCGCCTAGCCCATATTGCCCTGCCGTTACCATCCACCGTCTCAAGTCTGTATTCGTTGCCGATCCAGTTCGCTGTTAGTGCCGGCGACATCATACTTGCCAGATCCATCTATTGCGTCTCTTTCGTCCATCCGCTAACCAATTCTCCTTCCCATTTTGTACTCGATTCCATCGTGACGTAGAGTGTATCTCCCATTCCATAAACTCCCCATGACAGGGAGTTACTCCACGGGACCAGCCGGAGACCTCGAGATTTGGCCTTCCCGTAGGCTGCATAGAACTGGGCGGATTCTATATCGTTTTCGGTTGAAAGTCTGGCAGACGCCAGGCTGTGGATCTTTGTCGCCAGAGAGTCCAGTAAGACATAGGAGTCGCCTCTTGGCTGTAAGATCCCATTCTCTTCNAGGCGCAAAATGAGATTCAGCAAATGGAGGCTGGTTCCAGTACCTGCTGTGGTTCCCTCTGACGATCGGTATGTCCGCACAGCCTGAACTGCAGGATCTATATCTATAGTACTGGCTATTGGCGGACAGCCGTCCGAACTCGAAAATTATTTGAAGCAGGCGCGGCCACATGTCCGTCTCGCTCTTTCGGTCCACCAAGAAACCGCCTTGTCCATCGGGCNGGATCCTGGAATAGAAACTACCGCCGGGAGTACGTGCATATTCCAAGAGAACATTCAGCATATGCCCCAGCGTTGGTCGATAAATCGCAGCCCTCTCTGCTTNATTTNGCATCCCTCGAGCATATAGCATCACGAGTCCTTCAACTATACTCAACCCGCCATTGTCCAGAGAAAGGCTGGGGTCTCCAGCTCTATCCAAGGTCCAATCCCAGCTTCTTGCAGGTAGTCCACCGTTTTTGGGCATAATTCCGAGACATTACGCGTCCCCGATTTTGTACGCCAAATCGATATATTTCGAATCTCCTATCTCCTGTCCCATCCAGATCAGCGCAACCAGCAGGTTTCCATTGACCTCCGAGTCTCCGGATGGGACAGGTCCCATACTGAATGGGGATTCAGTTTCCGCCAGGGCGCAGAGATCCTCGACGAGGCCTTCCAGCCGGGTCGACCAGGGACTTGTGCCCAGGACGTACGTAATGTGAAGCAAACCCCGAGCGATATACCTCGAGGNTTGTAAANGGANCTTGTTGGTGTCCACTATGGTCCNNACAAAACTACCCGAATCCAGATCGTAATCATTGGGCAAACGTTCAATGCGCGAAGTGAGTCGGGCCTCGTCTTGCAAGGTTTCGCTCAACAGGCCATCAAGGGCAAGTGGGTCTGTAAGGTGAGCGGCTATTACCACCTGCGGAAAGAGTCTAGCGGCGTGAACATCGATCTGCCAGACGTTTGCATCCCTCAGCAGGGATGTGGACTCGTCCTTTCTTGCCATCCACTTCAAGAGAAATTCGCTTGACTTCTTGAGGGATCTTCTGACTCGTACCGCATTTTTCTCGGCAACATTAAAACCAATTTCTTGGCCCAGGCAGTTGAACTGAGCTGAGAAAATCGGGAACAAAAGTAGAAAGACAGCACTCACGAATGTGCCTTCCTTCGGTCTACGATATCGGAAAGATGATTGTTGTAAAGGTGGTTCTCATCCAGAACGATACCGTCCGTTTGTCCCCCAATCAATATGCCAACGGACTGCCGGCCCTCGCTTGAACTACCAATCCGGTTCTTTCGAAAAGTGATATCGTGTGTCACTCCCAGAATGCGTACCCCACAGCCTTCATCGTCTTCGCCGTTGTCTTCAACCAAATTTTCCTCAAACGTGTTTCTGTGTCCGGCCATAGGCTCGGTCTCGTTTCGGAACAGGATCCCTTCAGCGGAATTTTTCCTGACTCTGTTCCCGCGAAAGAAGTTGTCCGTATCTTTGTGGCCAATGGAGATACCAGACTCACCGTTCTGATCAAGGGTGTTGTACTCGAATAAGCCGTGCTTTACGCGCNAGCATAGAAACAGCCCAATCCTGCCGTTGTTCACGGATCGACAATTTCTGACAATCGGATAGCCGCTTCCGCTGCCTGGATGCAGACCCAGGTGCGTATTTCCTGAACATACGCATTCTTCGACCACAACGTTTTGGCTCTGCTGAAAGCTTATGCCGTCACCGTTGTAGTCATATACTTCGCAAGCGTGAATCCGAGTGCCATGGCCCCTATATAGATAGATCCCCGCACCTCGGCATCCATTCAGGCAGGGATTGGCCAATTTATTACCCTGGATCGTGATGTTTTCAATCCGAACATTCTCGACGTAGTATCCACTCACTAAGGGGAAGGTCGTGGCGGCTCTAGCATTGCGGTTCACCAGATAGTCACCTCCCATGGGTTTGCTAACCCCAAAGGTTGAACCATCTGACCACAGGATTGTTGCAACCACAGTGTGGAACCCACCCGAGCTGTCGTCCGTAATGCTGATGCCGGATCCAGGCATGAAGCCGGTAGCATCCTCAAGTGTTACCTGCTCCTCGCCAAAATCACCGTCCAATACTAGGGCGCTTTCGAAGGCAGGCTTCTTTATCAGTAAGGTGTCTTTTCCGGTCCCACGTACGGNCACGTGGCTTCTGAGATGCAGAGAATCGAACATAGCATACTCGCCAGGCCCTATGTGGACTGTACCGCCACCATGATTGGCCACATAATCTACGGCAGCCTGGAGAGCCAAATGATCATTGCCCACAATGTGGGCATTTTCCTGGCCTACCGTTATCGTGATACCATTTTTGCTACCAGTTGGGACTTTTTTGTCAGTCATGTTTTACCCTTACCTCTTTTCCTGTTTCTGCGCTTTTCAGCAGGGCTTCCATCATCTTCTGAACTTTGTACCCATGGATTAAGGGCGCCGAGCATTTCTTTCCATCAAGGATACATTCCACAAAATGGTCTGCGATGTTGTCCCAAGCTGCCTTCCCTTTGGGTAGCTTCACCGCGACATCCTGGGGTGCATCGTTCTCGGTCCGGTAGAGGGTGAGTGGTTGCAGCTTTGCGCCGGCCTTCGTACCGAACAACTCTATCTGAAACTCGTCCGGCTGGTGGGATGCCCAGAANCTTTCAACCTGGAGACCCGCATCGTTCTCAAAGCGAATCAGTCCACCACCATAGTCGTCTGCGCCGTATTGACTGTAAATGGCTTTTCGGGGTTTCGAGTAATCCCAATATCCCTTGCCAAATGGACCAAACTTCGCACCAGATATGCCCGATACGGTAACCGGATCAGGTAGTCCCATGATCCACCAGGCAGCATCCAGAACATGCACTCCCATATCCCGAAATGCGCCTCCGCCCTTCTTGATGAAACCAAGGTTCCAGGCAGGGATGCCACTGCGGCGGATACTTCGCGCCCTGGCATAGTAGATTTCTCCCATCTTCTTCTTCCTAGCAAGGGTGCCCAGGTAAATACATTCCTCNCCAAACCTNGTGGAAAGCGACATCATATTCACAACACCTTCNGCTTCAGCGGCCTTTACGAGCTTCCTTGCAGCCGCTTCGGAGTCTGCAAGGGGTTTGGTGACCATTACGTGCTTGCCGTTCCGAACCGCCTCGAGAGCAACAGGTACGTGCCATTGGTTGGGTGTTCCCACAAATACCGCATCAATCTCAGGATCTTTGCACATCTTCTTGTAACTGGTGAAAAACTTTGGATCTTCAGGAAGTTCCTTGGCGAATTCCGCCATCCTGTCATTCTCCAAATCACAGAGCGCCACTACATTCGCTCTGGCGTTTTTGGAGAGTGCCTTCCCGTTCGACCTACCAATTCCCATCCCAACGATGGCCACGTTCACTTGCCTGGTTGCCATTGATCCACCCCTTCTGTATCTTGATGTNCAGGTCGTTTNNAGCCCAGTTATAACTGTTGTGAANGGTCACCGCCAACCGATCCANAGTATTGNATTCGAGCGCGCGCAGTCGAGATTTCCGAATCTGCATATCAGGTATAATACGTGGGCGTTAACCACTTTAGGAAAAATCTTGACTTGATGGGCCGCGCTGTTATAATGCAAAATCTCTGGAGATGACCACAAATGAAATTTTCTCCCCTCAATTTTCGCAGCTACGGAAAGGAGTCAAGGAATGTTGACCCAAGAGGGTTGTAGATCACGCCAGGACAGACTAAGAAAACGACTTCTGGAACTGGAACTCGATGGGGTGGTTTTAACCGACCAACTTGAGATCTACTATTTCACCGGACTATTGCTCTCTCAATTCCCTGCCTTCTATTTTCCAGCATTCTTTCTATTAGAAACAGATGGCGGGAGTTGGGTTGCCGCACATACGGAGGACGGAGAAGCATTGGTAGATGACAGGGTTACATACGACTGGCATATCATGTACACTCTCAACCCGGATCCGATGCGACTATTGAACAAGGCAGTAGAGGACCGTTTGGACAGCCAAAAGAGGATCTCCCGAATAGGATGGCAGGAGGAAGGTATACCGAAGCTGCTCGCGGATACCGTTGCAAGTCGTCTTGGACCCGATGCCTGGGTACCGATAGACGACATGCTTGCGGAATTGCACAAGC
>PAQK01000021.1 GCA_002709665.1 Gemmatimonadota bacterium
TGCTTGGCCAGCATTGGGATTTCGGCTTCCATTTCCGATCTCATAAGATCCCATTCCTCCAGTTTTCCATGCTTTCCACGATAAGTCTCCCTGGCAGCCTGGAAAATTGCTTTGGCGATTTTCCTCGGGTCTCCGTCCAGCTGAATCTCTGCAGTGTCCATATTCAGTTCCTAGCTCCCGAAAATGGGTTCGAAAGAGACGATGTCTCCCACAACATAGTCGTATAGCTTAATCCAGGCACCAGGCGATAGATTCTGCAGGCGATCACCATCACCGCGAACCGGATCAAGTGAAATGGTGGTCCTGACCTTCCCAGGTGGCCATCCTCTACTGTTGCCCGCGCTAACAACCACCCCCCAGTCTTCGCTGCCTTCGGTTTGCAGGCGAACGCCATTCAGATTACCAGTCTTGGCCAGGATGTGGAATCCAAGGTGAATCCTGCCATTCTCATTGGATACAACGGAGGCGTGACCCAACAGGGAGGTCACGTCCAGGGTAAGGCTGACCACCTGATCTGAGATCCACTTTACAGCGTCGATACCGTAGCTGTGGCCTCTTTCATCGGGGTTAATGCGAACTCTTGCATCCGCTTCCACCTGAGTCAAACCCTCCACGTCTATGGCAAAGGCTTCACGATCCAAAGAGATGATTCTGCCGGTCTGATTTGAGTGGGCAAATTGCCACTGACCGCTTTGGTGGGTCAGGTGACTCACGCCGGATGTTCTGGCTTCTCCGTCCACCACAATGGCGAGCGACCCGGTCAGCTTGGTTTGGTCATCGAAGTCTGCCGTGTCCTCTGGACCCGCTTCCGGATTCCAGTACAGGTTGAATTCTTTTCCGTCACGGGTAGTAATGGCGAGGCCCGCTGCGGATGTCTGGTTCGAGGAGATTCCGTTGACGCTCGCCAGCACCGATTGCTGAATTCTGGGCTCCATTACCAGATCGACCTTTGAGACGTCCCCCTCCCCCTGGGGTCTTCTTCGCCAGATCAAAGGGTGATGGATGTAGTTGGATTCTTCGGGTGTTCCCATCACTGCGGCAGCCCTGGCATTCATCAATTCCGTTCCGGGGCTGACGGCAATTTGGTGGACGTCCAAATGGACCGATGGTTCGATTTTCGATTGCCAGCGACCCTCCCAGTGGTCAGGCGAAGTGGCCGCCGATACCTGGTCCATGTAGGCGAGGGCAACATAGTCTGGATGTTCCAGGTTATCCGTATCACCCCTTTTTCCATTGGCGTCTGCCACTGTTCCAGATCGGGAAACCAGGCCGGCGTTGTCCGATGCGAAGTTGCCTTCCAGTCCCCTACAGATGCGCCAGTGGTCGATTCCGCCTGTGACTCTCGAGAAGTCGATCAGGATGACGCCTTCGCCATCGGTTTCCACGAGGCCGAGAAGTCTTCGAAATGTTACCCCGGGTTTATACCAGCGTTCTCTACCCTCGTCCCAGAGCCAGCGGTCGGCCGCCACGTCCAGAATCTGGACTCCATCCGAGAAGAGTGTACGAATCAGGTGACCTCTTCCGGCGTTTCCTCCCAGAGACGGCTCCAGAGCGCCCCAGGCCGCATTGTGTGTTGCCCAGTGCGATTCCCATTTGGACATGCTTGCCCAGGACTGCGGGTAACCCAGATCCGTAAGGAAGGGGCGCTCGTAGGCGAAGAGCTGTACGTCCAGGAGATCACGATGGCGGTGATGCAAGGTGTCTCCGTAGGCGATTCCCGCAGCGGCTCGTTCCGGAACTCCCGAGGTGCGTAATATGGCAATGCCTACACCGTCGTGTATAGTGCTTCCCAGCCGACGGTGTGTGCCGTCCTGCACGGCGTCCTGCATCTCCTTTACCGTTTTGTCGTCGGTGTATTCAGCTGCTCGGGCGAGAAGATTTGGTGACACTGGCGCGTGAAGACAGTTGGCTTCGATTCGAATCGTCTCTTCGTCCGTGGCTGTGACCGATTCGTGGCTGGCGCCGCTGCCGGGGGCGGATCCGTCTCCAAATTGGAAGTAGGATTTCCCAACCATCGTAATTTCATTGGGAGAGCGTGCGATTCTGGGTGTTCTGGGATCTGAGACGAGCGATGAATAACGTGATTCCGGATACCCTTCCGGCTGTTGTTCCCTCAGCCTCCTGAGGTGGTATTCGAGGTCGAACAGACCGTCGCAGTGGATGGCGTTGTATCCACCAGTGGCTTCCTGGGGCGTCCCATCAGGGAAAAAGTCGTTTGTTGTGAAGACGCGGAGTGTGTCCGGCCCCTCGTCGTACACCCAGTCCATTGCGTTCTGACCATCGGCACGATCGAGGCCCCTGAGCAGGATCAGAGCAGCCTGGCTCTCGCGGGGCAGGTTGCTGCTGGCGCCACTGTCAAGTACACACTGGAGGACAGTGGCAAGCATTTCTTCAATCAGTTGGATATTGTCCTGAGGCGAGTCAACGGGCAATCCTAGGGCCCTGGCACGGGTGACCAGTTCATGGTCTTCACGGATGAGTGGCCAGGCAGTGTCGTATGCTACGGCCAAAGATTCAGCCACATACGGTGTGTCGATGGAATAGCGGATCGAACCCTTCGCCCGTAAGGCGGATTCCGGGTCATTCTCAACTGCCCAGTCCGTCTGCCCCCAGTCCCAGGGTTCCTCCACACCTTTGGAAGGACCGTATCGGAATTGAGGAGCCGAGGCGATGTAGAGTTCTTCAGCGGAATACCGTAACAGCAGGATGCCCAGTTGACGGGCGATCGATTCGCTATAGTCCCCGAGTCTCAATCGGTTGGTCAGGGCGTTGATGCCGACCTCGAATGAACGGCATTGGTCCCGGTGATAGGTGGCGGCAAAAAGGAAGATGTTACCCTCCGCGTCGAAATACCCGTAACCATCGTCTACGTGATCCCCGCTCGTGAAATCCTGTTCGGCCAGATTGTTGCTGGGGTAAGTGGAACTGCAGATGGGGCACTTCGACTTGAATGTGCAGGGCAGGTGATCTCTGCTCCAGGGGTAAAAGCCGCTGAATTTGAACAGTTCTGTCCCGCAGTTGGGACACCCCTGGTGGCAGTTGGTAAAGTGCGCTTTTGGGATCTCAGCAGGCGGAAGCTGGTTCCAGAGTGTCTGGTCATCCTGCGATGTCCACCACCCAATCAGGTCGGCGTTCGTGGAATCGGGGCAGGGGGTGTCCTGCAGTGTCTGACGAGTTTTGTTGGTGGAGAAAGTAGCCCCAAGCGGCCATCTTCTGGGCCACTCGGCGCCGTTGAATTTGTGGGGTCGGCGCATTTCCTCCAGCGTGCGTACCTGAATTGTAGCGTTGGCTGTGTTGTCGTTTTCCTCAAGGTAGAGGTCATAGTCCCCGGATTTTGAGGGTGCACGGAGGTAGTGGTAGGTGGCCGAATCGGCAGGAACCCTGCGTCGGGAAATGGATTCGAAGTGTTCGGCGTGGAGGGGAACGTCCTCGTTCAAGGAAACTACTGGTAGGCGGAAGACCCTGTCTACCAGGAGCACTCGTGGCGCCCAAGGAATGCTGAGACCCGACATAAGGGCCCCCTTTCTCGAGAAGGTAGAGCTTTATGGCGTGGCATCAGGTCGGGTTCTTGCGCTCGTATTCTACAAATACAAACGCTTCTTGGTCTTCTTCTTTGACTACGCGCCACTCATTGAGATCGAAATGCGGGAAATAGGTGTCGCCGGAGAAATCTTGTTTGACGTAGGACATATACAGTCGTTTCGCCTGAGGTAGAAACTGGCGGTAGATCTCTGCCCCTCCCGCACAGAAGATTTCCCGGCCATACTCGCGAGCCTTGTCTACCGCTTCATCGAGTGTTCGGCAAACATCGATTCCGTCAGAATCGGGCATCGACCTGCTGACGATTATGTGCTTTCTGCGGGGCAAGGGACGGCTGTCGATGGATTCGAAAGTCTTTCGTCCCATGATCAGGGTGCCCCCCAAGGTGAGTTTTTTGAACTGTTTTGACTCCTCCGATATGTGCCACGGCATGTCGTTGTCCCTACCGATAACGCCTTTTCGGGTGAGGGCGGCTATGATCGTCATGATACCGCTTCCTCCGGTGGAGCGATGTCTATAAGGGGGGAGGCGTTGACCGTTCGTCCCACGAGGTCGTATTCGAAGGCATCCGTAACCTCGACCTCCACGAACTCGCCGACCCGTGCCGGACCTGAGATGAATACCTCCCCATCTATTTCAGGCGCGTCCATGCGTGTTCGACCCATGAAGTCAAATTCCGGTTCGTCTGAAGGTCGCTCGACAAGCACCTTCAGGCGATCACCGATGTGGGTTTCGCTGATTTCGGCCGATATTGTGGTTTGCAGGGCCATGATCCGGTCCAGACGATCCCGCTTTTCTTCGTCCGGCACGTCGTCGATCATCAGGCCCGCGGTTGTCCCTTCTTCGTGGGAGTAAAGGAATCCTGCCAGCCGGTTGAGGCGAACGTCATCCAGAAACTCCAGTAGTGTTTCTACATCTGATTCATCCTCGCCGGGAAATCCTGCGATTACTGAAGATCGGATGGTGAGGTCGGGAATTCTGTCCCGGAACTTTTCGATGAGTTTGCGGATCCCCACCTGAGTGGTGCCTCTGTTCATAGATTTGAGGATTCTGTCGGAGGCGTGCTGGATGGGCATGTCGACGTATGCACAGAGCTTGGGTTCTGTTGCGAGGAGGTCGATGAGTTCGTCCCGCCAACCTGTGGGATAGGCGTATAGCAAACGGAGCCATTCCAGTCCGTCAATCTGTACCAGTTCGCGGACAAGATCGGTCAGTCTGGGGGTCCCGTAGATGTCCGACCCGTAGCGCATGGTGTCCTGAGCCACCAGGGCGATTTCCTTTACGCCTTGAGATATGAGCCGTACCGCATCCGAGACCAGAACTTCGATAGATTCGCTGCGGTTTCTACCCTTGATGCTGGGGATTGCGCAGAAAGCACAAGTTCGGTCGCACCCATCGGATATCCGCAGGTATGCCCAATGCTGAGGTGTCAGCAGGTGTCGGTCCTGCCCGTCTCTCTTGGTAGCAGGGCGTGATCTTCCCAGAAGCCGGTCACAGTGTGAGACAATCTCTTGTTCCGCCGCCAGACCCAGGATCAGATCGGCCTCGGTCAGCTCTTCCCGCAGTTCCTCGCGGTAGCGTTCGGCCATACATCCCGTGACAATGAGGCCTTTGCAATGTCCCGATTCCTTGTAATCGGCGGCCTCGAGGGCGGCCGAAATGGATTCTTCCTTGGCTGGCTGGATAAATCCACAGGTGTTGACAATGATCACTTCCGCTTCGTCCATAACGTCCGTGACTTGATAGTCGTTTAATTCTAGGAGCCGGTGCATGCGTTCGGAATCCACAGTGTTTTTTGCGCATCCCAGGGTGATCAGGTTGACTTTTGGCATAGATTCAGGCGTTCGCGTTACGAAACTGGAGAATTATGTTTGGATCGAAGCAGTATATCCAACCTGTAACTACGGGAAAATGATCGGATAACTCGAGGGTTTTGTCAAGGAGGAAGACATTGAGTAACCCCAAAAAAAACCAATACCTGGACCCCGATTCTATTTAAAAAAAGCTTGCTTTTTCCGGACTGCCGGGTATATTTTATGTCTCCCAACGAATTCTATGTAGAACTCAGAGGAGGCAGGGAAATGGCAGCCAGGTGCGATATATGCGGAAAAGGCCCCATGGTTGGTAACCATGTCAGCCACGCCAAGAACAGGAAGAAGCGTCGGTTTAATCCGAATCTCAAGCGGGTGCGCGCGATGATCGAAGGCACACCTACCAGGTTGAAGGTCTGTACCAAATGCATCAAGATAGGTCGAGTTACCAAGGCGGCCTGATCTGGAACGATCGTCCTTCCTGATGAGGGATTGGGCTCAAACGCGATGACAAAAACTCACCTTGATTCGGGGTGAGTTTTTTCGTGAAAATGGATGGAAATGGATTATTTCCGAAGCAAACGTTTCCTGGATACTCTTTTGGACTGGGAGATTGGGAAGGTTCCCTCAGGCAGACTCGAGGATTACCTGCCGCGTATGCGATGTCTGCTCAACCGTCTTGGCAATCCCGAGAAGTCGTTTACCTCTATCATCGTCGGAGGGACGAATGGAAAGGGTACGGTCAGCAGTCTGCTGGCCGCGTTTCTCCGGACGTCAGGGAAACGGGTGGGGCTGTACACGTCACCCCATCTGCATACGATTCGTGAGCGGATACAAATTGACGGTGACGTGGTGGACAAGGACCGGTGGGCGAGAGGGGTAACCGAACTCTACGAGCGGTCCCGTCAATTCGAGTCCGAGGGTTTAGGGGCTATCAGCAAGTTCGAGGCGCTTACCGGCCTAGCTGCCCACCTGTTTTCTGAAGATGATGTTGAATTCGGGATCTTTGAAGTCGGGCTCGGCGGGCGGTACGACGCCACAAATGCGTGGGACTCATCGCTGGCCGTTCTGACGCGGATCCAGTTGGATCACACTGCTGTTCTGGGAAATACGCTTACAGAGATTGCCTCAGAAAAGCTTCCTATCGCTCGGCCGGGTTTCCCCCTTTTGACAATTTCAGGACAGGAGGAGGAGGTCGATCGGTACCTGCGTGAGGCCAGTCGAGACACCGGAGTGGAGTTGGAGTTCGTGAGCGAGACGGAGTTTCGCAGCCGCAATCTTGATTTGCCGGACAAGGATGGCACGAGACCCGCAGCTTATTTTGAGAACGGCAGACTTGCACTGGCTGCTGCCTTGCTCCTGGTGGGTCGTGACCTGTCCGACAGGGGAATTTCCGAGACAGCGCAGGCGTATTTCTGGCCGGGAAGATTCGAGGTGGCGAAGAAGTCACCATGGACCGTCCTGGATGGTGCCCATAATCCATCAGGCGCAGTCGCATTGGTTGAGGATCTTCGTCAAAGAGCGGGAGCGTGGACCTTCTTGGTCGGGGTTAATTCAGGGCACGATGCCAGGGGCATTCTGCGTGCACTCCAGCCGTTGGCGCAAAAGGTGATTCTAACACAGTCGGTACATCCAAAGGCGATGACCGTTGATGCGCTGAAGGAATGCCTTCCGGGTGGGATGATCGCCAGGTCCGAACCTGAGATCCTCGTCGCAATGGAGCAGGTGGATCCCAATGAAAATCTCTGTGTAATGGGCTCACTGCATCTGGTGGCTCAGGCTAGAGAGGCGCTTTCATTACCCCTTGAAAGAGACGGTTTCAGTGAGGATGTGCTACAGGAGAGCCTGATTTGTCTGGAGATTGCGTGCGACAATTTGGGGGTGGCATGCGAAAGGGTCTCGGACAATGGGAACGTGCTGCGTCTGCACCAGGAAGGCAGACCTGTTTACTTTATGCGTAACAAGCACCCCTTCAACGATTATGTGTCCGGCAGGTTGGCGGAAGACAAGGCCTATCAGAACGAGTTTTTCTCCGAGTCTGGGCTCAGGTTGCCGCTAACTCTGGAGATATTCAATCCCCTCGCAGATGCCAGGTTTGAGCGATACAAGACACACGCTTCGATTCCCGATGTTCTCGCAGATGTCGAAGAAAGAATGACCTATCCGGTTGTTGTGAAGCGGAACCACGCATCACTCTCTCAGGGTGTTTTTTTGGAGGGGAGCAGAGAGGGACTGGATGGGCGTCTTCGCGACTTGTTCGAGAACAGCGGATATTTCGATAACATCCTGCTGGTACAAGCGTTCGTCTCAGGTTCGGAGTACCGAATCGTGGCAAGTGGTGACGAACTGCTTCTGGCCTATGAAAAGGTAAGCGACCCGGTCGACGGCAAAGGAGACCTGAACCCACTGCATCAGGCCGACGGACAGGCAATTCGGGTCGAGGATGAGAAGCTCCTTTGTAAAATGAAAACGGTTGTCGAGGGGGTGGCATCGGTACTGGATCTGGGGTTCTACGCCATCGATGTGATTCTTGCCGATTCCGGATTCTACATTCTCGAAGTTAATCCGAATCCAATATGCTACTTCTACAATTCACATAATGGAAGAGACGATTTCGTATTGATCTATGAGGGGTTGTTGCGAAAGTTCTTCCAGGATGCGAGGCAGGGTGAGGTAAGACTGAAGTTTGGCAACAAGCAGTGACCTGCGCAATTCGCTTCAGGCGGATGCTTCAATGCCGATAGAGTGATGAGTTGGATGTGCATGAGTCGGTCTTGGCGATTTGCAGGCATGTCTGGGTGGGGCTATATTCCATCGGTCTAGAATAACGTACTATGAGTTGGCACTAAATCTTGATGTAATTGAGGGGGGTCCCATGATCGTTCGCAGGACTGTTTTGTTACTCGCCTGGGCGCTGTTGTGCGGTGTGACGTTTGGGCAGGGGGCGGCGTCAGCCCAGAAATTCGTGGTGTTCAAGGTGAAAACGCCCTTTCAAATGGGAGGAGCGGTATCGGATTCTGCAAAGTTGAATGATTATTATGTGAAGATCGGATCTCTTGAAGGCATTCAAATTGGGGCGGTAATGAATGTATACCGCGAAAAGGAGATCGAGGCAGAGTTCGGGGATTTCACGATTAAGATCATGATGTTCATAGGCCGTATGAAGGCATTCGAAGTCCAGGAAAAATACACGATTGGCAGACTCTTAGACCTTGCTACCACTTCCGATCCACATCGCGAAAGAAACGCGGTGATGCTGGGGGACTTTGTGCAGCCGGTGTTCGTGGTAACATCTGAGACCCTGTTCGACCAGGGCAGCGACGTATTGCGGCCCGAAGCCATCAGGCAATTGGAACGGGCCGCGGCTTTTATCAGAAAGTTTCGACCCCAAAAAGTCAGGATCGAAGGGCACACGGATAATGTCGGGGAGGAGGACATCAATCTTTCCCTCTCCGAAAGAAGGGCTGACAGCGTCAGGCGCTACATGGTTACCCAGGGAAAATTCAAGGAGGGCCTGTTTATCACGGCAGGCTACGGCGAGAGCAAGCCCATAGCTTCCAATAATACCTCACAAGGCCAGAGAAAGAACCGTCGATTCGAGATCGTGATCGAACGTTAACTCCAGTTCCCTATTGGATCATGAAACGCCTCCTTTCGAGACATTGGAAGGGGGCGTTTTGCCTTAAAGATTGCAGCAAATTGGCCGATATCCCGACAGGCCCACCTATTCCCAGTGGTGGTACGAAACAACCTAAGGAGTTTTCTCCCTTGGCGGAGATTTCGGGATTCTCGAATTTCCTATCACAGCTGGACAGATATTTACAACCCGGCACCGCTACACTGGGCCAGTCGCTCCCGGTAGCGGACCTGCGTGATTCACCGGGGTGTGTCTTGCTACCTTCGGATTCTCCAGGCGCAAGCTTTGAAAGTGGTCTGGGAACCGAAGATTCAGTTACATATCAGCCGCCAAGCGTCCAATCAGGGCACCGGTTCGGCATGGCTTTGGGCCTGGAATTCAATCTGACCATTCAGCGGGAAGCACGAGTGGTCACTCAGGACCGGGCGCGGTGGAGACAACGTGCGTTTATACAGGCCATGGAGCAGACACGCCCATCATACCAGTCCAGCATAATTTCTTCAAGAAAGGCCACAGGAAGCAGCTTTACACAGATGCGTAGCTTCCAGGCCGATCTGTTTTACAGTCGAACGAGAGAGCTCTCAGCCCAACTTGATCATGCAGCAGCCGATCGAATGGAATCCATGAGTCAAAAGGTCGTGAGAACATTTGAGCTTGAAATCTCGCTTGAGGCTTCCTTCCTGAGTCAGTTCGTCGGCCAGTCGGGTGAAATTTCTAGCAAGGGTTCGGATCTGTAGGGGAAATACCTAGACAATACAGACAGGTTGGCTGAATCGCAAGGTTTGCAGGAATTATTCAACACTGTCGACAAGATTCTGGAAGAAGCGGAGGCCATGGTTCAGGATGCACTGGGCAGTCTTTTTGATGAGGTCTCTTCAACCTTCGGGTTAACAGCGGAAGAAGCTGGATCGCTCCTGGGCGTGATATCGGATGAGGTTGCGGCATTCTTCGATGACGTACACCAGATGCTCAGCAATACCCGCCAGATCTTAGCAGGATTTGATGCCGAACCTGCAATAGGACCGGCAGGAGGCGAATCCGACCCCTTGCTTGTGCAGGGGATAGTGCAATTGTAGTTTAAATCAGAGAAGGGAACATCGTTGAGGTGTTCCCTTCTCTGATTTAAACTACAATTCATGTCATCGATGCTGGGTGTTAGATCCTGACCGGCATCATACGGTGAGGCCTGAGACGAAACTCCTGGCCTGTGATCATCCTGGACAGGGTGTTTGTGATCCGCACGACTACCCGGTTGCGGGTAGGCTTGAGCCAGGAGGTCTCGCCAGTGAATGTATATGGTGCCCACGCCCTCACGCCAAGCGAATGACCATTCACAATGACTTCTATAATGTCTGTAAAGTCTTTCAGTTCTTTGTCCAGAGACAAGACGAATTTGTCGTGAGGATACTTACGAGCAAAGTGAACATCCTTGGTGTAGGCAATTGTTCCGGCATAGTACGGCATCCGAAGTTCGTCCAGGGCGCCGAGGCTTCCCCGTTCCGCCACGGAACTGAGCCGCAGATACTCATTGCGCCAACGTTTCACGCCAAAGCGGCCGAACAGGTAAAGGGCATCCAGTATGCCGTCCGTCAGTTTCTCGATCTCTACTCGAATGGCGATCACATTTCGGCCCCTGTTCACTCTGCGACCGACTGCGCATGTCACGTTGGCATGGTCGTAGCGAAATGTGGGTCTGAACGCATTGCTGGGAAGCCGGGACCCGTTCAAAAACACCTGGTGATTGCCAGCGATCGCGGTTCTGTCCATTACCAGTGCCAGCTTATCGGGCACGATGTCCGAAGAGAAGGTCGTACGAAACCAGCAAACCAGCGGAAGCTTCAGCTTTGCAACGTGAGGCAGTTCAATCCCTTCGGACTCAAAGGCAAATGGAAGATTGGGTAATGGTGAAAGGTCACGAATCTGCTCCACAAATGGCTTCGGCTGTGTAGAGATCCAACGGCTGTCCTTGTACTCAGGTTTGTGCCAGCCCTGCTTGGTGCCCCGGTTATGTGAATCGATCTGCATTCTGAGCCGATCCAGTCGGAGGCAGTTGTCTTCTTCCGGATCGACCTTCCAGAGGCCCTTTAGGTCCAGTGTAAGTGGCATCGGTGCTTCCTGAACCACAGGTTTCTGCACCTTTCCCTCGGATACAACCAGGACGTGAGATTCCAGTCGGTTGAATACCAGGTCCACTGACATTCTGTTGCCGCTCTTTTCAATCGAAACAGCGCTCCGACGTCCCGTCTCCAGGTCCCATCGCTCTACTTGCCTGTATTTGGTGGGAAGCCGCAAACCTATACGTGCCTTGAATGAGCCCTGCGTGGTGTTTGTCAGAAACACGATTCTTTCTTTTTGCGTTTCGCGGTGATGACATAACAGTGCGGAGATCCCCTTCTTTTCCGTATCCACCGCCACCTGTCTGGGCGACAGTTGCTCCAGCAGGTCTCCAAGTGCCCTCGCAGCTTTGTTTCTTACCACGGATCCACCGGTTCTGATCAGATACAAGTTACCTCTTTGAATGACGTGGACACCGAGTTCGTGGCCCACGTAGTCTCGAATCATTCGACCCGGATCCATATCCGTCATTCTTGAGAAGGCCTCCACAACTGAGGCGCCCTCCTGAATGTTTTCAACCGGCAAGAGGCCCAGACAAATCACCTTTCCACCCGAATTTACGAATTGTCGAATACACTCGAAGGCGGGTCTCTCCAGATTGGAGATCGGCGGTATGATCAGGATGTCATAATTCGCTTTTCCAACGCGGAGTCGTCCACCGGATATGTTCGCATTACCGAGGGTTTCGGGATCCAATGTGTCAAAGTCCCGCTGGATCTGGTTAAGAGATTCCGACAGGTAAGTCCAATCTTCTGCCAAGCGGCCCGCCAGTTTCTCTTCGTCCCCATCGTATCCGGCATATTGCCATCCGGCGTGAGGATGCGCCAGATGAGACCAGAGGCTGGTTACCGGATCAAGCATAGCGATGTTCACTACCCGCTTTCCCTGACTCAGCAAATAGGAGAGCCTGCCGGTGTAGTCACTCAGGAGTCTGAAATGTTTCCAATATGGATTCTGCTGGAACAGAGAGGGCGGGGCGTGATGTTTTCGAAGCCCATCAATGGTGTAGGAAAATCCATGGAAATTGAACAGGTTGCATCCCATCGCCCCGAGTCTGTCCACAGACCATTTCATATCCTGAAGTGTCAGAGACCAACCTGTATCCTGAAAGCAGGTATTCGCCACACGTCCCTGGCCGTTTTGATGGGTTATCGAGGCGATAAACTTGGGATTCTTCCTGTACGCTGCGGTTTGGTTTTTCCACTCTTTGGTTTCCATGGCACCCACCTTTTCGGTTCCACCCGAAGTGCCTGGAATCTGGACTGTTCCCTGGTGGGCGTTGCGGAACACGGGTACGTCGGCAGCGTGCTGTATATTGTGCTTGCCGCACCACTCGATGCTTGTACCGTGGTAGTTGTCTCTGAGCATCTCGCTGAGCGTCTGGAAATAGTCGTAACGGATACGAGAGGTATTGGGACCAAAGGCCGTGATCAAAGCCGGCAGACAGGGCAGAAGGTCGTAGTCATTCCTGCTCAAGAAGGCATCGGGCAACAGGGGTGTCCAGGGCAGTTGGTTCCCGCGCCTGGTGCCATCGGTCGTTAAAATGGCAGGAATTGTCTTGCCAAAATGTTCCCCAATGTGACTTACAGAGGGCTCTCGGGTCGTTTCGACAAAATGTGCCACGGCTTCGGCACTGTAAGGGTCGAACTGTGTACCCTGGGATACGCACTGGTCATGTTCCTTCTGCAGGAAGACCAGTACCCGCCAACGGCCCGCGGGTGCCTTCCAATACAACCTGTGCTGCAAGTTCAGAGCGTCGTAGTGCCTGTCATGATATTTACTTCTGTTCTCTTTCTCGTAGTAGATCTCTTGGCGGTGGTTGGAACCGATGAAGCCCCTGATGTCTTCTGCATCGTCCCAGAGGCAACGATCTCTCTTGAGCGGAACGGCAATTGCCCGCAGGACCGTTCCCCAAGGGAGTTCCATATCCACCTGCTGTCCACCTTGCACGGTGGTTTCCCGAAAGGAAAGATATTGTGCCCGATACTGAGGATGGCCCAGGGCAACCTTTTCCCCCACCATACTGCCTGGATGTGGGTACTCTTCGTGAAGCCAGACTTTGAGTCCGAGCGATTCCGCTGTTTCCGTTGCCAGCTTCACCCGCTCAAACCAAACGCTTGAGAGATGAGGAATTTGGAGGCCAGGGCTGGGTGACAGGCAGAATCCACCTAGCCCCTTATCGCTCATTTCCTTAATCTGGCGAACGATTTCTCCCTCCTCGATGGCTCCATTCCAAAACCAGAAGGGAAGAACACGATATTTGGCAGACGGATTTACGAATGTGCTTGCATCCATAGTTCTAACTCAGATCTGAATACCAAGGAATCCGCCGGATAGCACCGTATGCATGCCATATACCAGTAGGCCGATAAGCAGGAATAAAATGACAACCAGGAAAAAGTTGCGGATCTTTTTCCCGAGACCCCCTCGGCGCTTCCGTGAAGGCCGGCGTCTGCGAGCGGCAGGTTGAGACGTTCTTCTAGGTTCAAGGGTTTCGACGCTGGATCCGGGTAGAACCTGCTGTACATCGGATTGCGTGTCGGAACCCTTTTGTTCGTTAGGCTGAAGCTCGATCTTCAATTCAGCGGGGTCAGTGGGTGTAAAATGCTCCCGCTCTAAAAGGGCTTGCTCCATCACGAGGAGGAGATCATCCCCTTCGAATGGTTTGCGAATAAAACCATTCGCACCCAGGCCCCCCAATTCATCGATCTTCTCAGGGTTTATATCTGAAGAGAGTATGACCACGGGTAGTTCAGGATGCTGTTCCCGGATAAATTCCAAAAGCACATCTCCCTGTACCGTAGGGAGGTGCAAATCCAGCAGAACGATATCAGGCGTCGCCTTTTCAAGCTGGGCAATGGCCTCGGTCCACAAGGATGTGGTTGAAACCTCGAACCCTTGGTTCGAAAGGTAAGAGGTCGCTACTGTGAGGACCTCCTCCTGGTCGTCTACCAGCAGGACAGATCGGGCCTGTTCCAAAAGTGAGCTTCCCGGTGGTAAACCCTTGAAGCCATCGGCGGAAATTGCCAATTAGGGTAGAGTCGTTGGGGTAAATTAACGTTGACCGGCGCAGCGTTCACATGCATAGGTAACAGTTCGGTATCGTACCTGAAGCCGGGTTACCTTGATCAGCCCTTCCTGTTTTCCACATTGATCGCATGGACGTTCGAGCTGCTCGTTGGGCCCGCCTCCGGAAGCATCAAGACAGGTTTCACATCTGTAGAGTAACTTTTTCTCCCCGTCAACCATTTCTGTTAGAATTCGTGTGGACGGGCGAGCTCCACAGGTGTCACAGAGCACGGGATTCACCTTTGCAGTCAATAGACCTAGATCTGGAAATTTCCCCTACAATTCGCAAAAGGGGATGTAATGTAATATTTAGATTTGAAAAGTCAAGATAAATGAGTGCTAACTAAAGGATAAAACATTATTATTTAAAAGGATATACGAGTGTTGCCGTATCGCCTCCGGGGAAGCATCCAGGTCTCTCGGGGCAGGAGAGAATTTGGCGGCATGGTGCAAAGAATTGAGGAGCCAGGAAAACATAATAGAATATTTTACAGTTCTTTAGACGAAATTATCGCCGTCGATTGCTGGAGAGGTTTATTCTGTGGCCGAGATGCGGTTTTTTGGGTATCATGGGGGTATGTCAAAACGCGTATTCGGAATGGTGCTTGCCGCTGGTCTTTCTTCCAGAATGGGATCGACGAAACAACTGCTTCCTTACGGCAAAAAGACCGTACTGCAAACAATCGTTGACACTTTAATAGGTTCATGTCTGGATGGTATTCTTGTGGTCCTCGGGCACAAGGCCTCTGAGATCCATGGTTCGCTTCAGGGGCGAGATGTGGCAGTTTGCCTCAATGAGGATTACAGGCAGGGAATGTTCAGTAGCATCTTAGCGGGATTTAGAGAATTGGAAGGTCGAACCGAGGGTGTGTTGATTGTTCTAGGCGATCAGCCGCAGATCCAGGAGGCGGATGTAAGAGAGGTGGTTACGGCCTATAGAACAGGTGACAAGGGAATCGTTATCCCCACCTCACAGGGTAAACGAGGTCATCCCGCATTAATCGACATTTCCAGCTACCTGGAGGAAATCCGTGAGCTTTCAGGCGCGGAAGGGTTGAAGCCGCTGATGCGGGGTCACCCGGAAGACACCCTGGAGGTGCCTATAAAGCAGGACAGGATTCTCAGGGATATGGACACGCCTGAAGATTACTGTCTGGAACTGGGCAGGCTGGACCCGGAGTAATGTGGGGTTTGGTATGTCTGTGTTCTGCAGGTTCAGGCCGGAGACAGTTGCATCCCCCCGTCAACCCTGAGGACCTGGCCGCTCACAAAGCTGGCCAGGGGTGACGCGAAGAATTGCACGGCTTTGGCGATTTCGTCCGGCCATGCATACCGCACCAGTGTGGGGTCTTGCATGGCATCGAGAAGGTGCTGGTCTGCCTGACCCGTAGCAATGAAACGACCACTGGGAGATCCGCCTGGGGCAACCATGTTCACGGTGATGTTGTGCTCCCGAATCTGGCCGGCAAGGCATCGGGTGTACTGCGTCTGGGCGGCTTTTGAACTGGCATAGATCGCACCGCCACCGGGTTGGCCGACAAATCCGTCCACAGATCCGATATTGACAATCTTTCCCCCACCTCGCTTGACCATTTCAGGTACAACTGCTCGACAGCAATGGATCGTGGTGGTCAGGTTGCGGTCCATCACTGCACGTATGTCTTCCGCGGAGATTCCCACGGCGTCGTTCGGGTCGGGTTTTCCGCCTTGTGCCGCAATATCGCCGCCGGCGTTGTTGACGAGAATATCAATTTGTCCCAGGGCTTCGTGAATCTGCGAGATGGCTTTGTCCACCTCCTCCGGTTTCGAGACATCGGCAAACACCGTTGTGACCGGGACGCCCAGTTTCTCGATTTCTTCCGCTACGTGTCTTGTAGATGGGGCTTCCTGAAATTCTGCAGCGGTTCTGTCACTTCGGCTATGGACGACAACGGCCGCGCCACAGCGTGCGAGGCGGTCCGCGATGGCACGTCCAAGGCCCCTGGCGGAGGCGGTGACCCAGGCAACCTTTCCTTCGAGTAGACTTCGGTCTGTGCATTCCATCTTTTTCTCCCGGATTTACTTAGAGGGATTCTACTCAACGATGTCGGGGGCGGGATAGGACTCCAAGATAGGGCTCGAAAATGCTTGATGCAAGGTTTACAAAGAATGGTTGGGATTCGGCAGAAACTGGATTATATTAGCGACCGAATTCGTGATCGGAGAGAGGGTGTCTGCTGTTTATAGGCGGAGGATAGGAAAATGGGTGGAGATAGGATCGGATTCGGCATCGTTGGGTGTGGTGTAGTCGCAGACTATCACATCGGCGCCATCGAGGAGATCGACGGCGCTGATCTTGTGTCTGTTTATAGCAGAAGCGAATCCAGCGCGAGAGACACTGGCGAAAAGCACGATGTGCCTTGGTTCACGGATCACCTTGAAATGTACGAATCCGATCAGCTCGACGTTGTGTGCATCTGCACGCCCAGTGGGGTCAGGATTCCAATCGTGACTGACGCCGTGGATGCAGGGAAACACCTGATTGTCGAGAAACCACTCGCAGTGAACATCACAGACATGGATCTAATCATTTCGCAGGCCGGTGCCAAAGGCATCAAACTGATGGGCGTATTCCAATTGCGATACGGGCCAGCCGCAAGGAGGGTAAAACGGGCGGTCCAGGAGGGCAAACTTGGAAAGGTGGTTTTGGGAGACGCCTACATCAAATGGTTCCGTCCGCAGGAATATTACGACAGTGCTGATTGGAGGGGAAACTGGGGACTCGAAGGCGGTGGTGCCCTGATGACTCAGGGAAGTCACAATGTGGATCTGCTTCAATGGATTATGGGCCCTGTGAAACGTGTGTATGCACGAATGGGGACACTCGTGCACGATGTGGAAGTTGAGGACACGGTTGTGGCCACCCTCGAGTACGAAAATGGCGCACTTGGGGTAATCGAGGCCACAACTGCCTCCCATCCCGGACTTCCGGCAAAACTCGAATTCTCCGGCAGTCAGGGCACGATTGTGATGGAGGCGGATCAGGTGACGCTTTGGGATGTCGAGGGTGAGTCCTCGGAATCCTCAGAGGCGGAAACCACGGATCTGGCCAAAGCGGCTTCCGATTCCAAGACGTTCGGGACTGAAGGACACAAGGCCCAGATCGCTGAGATGGTGCACATTCTCAACGAGGGCGGAGAACCCGAGATCGATGGTCCGGAATCCAGGAAGGCGGTGGAGCTGATTCTGGCGATCTACCAGAGTGCGAGAACGGGGCAGCCTGTTGAGCTGCCTCTTCAGGGTTGAATGGAGGCTGAGTAGTTCTGTGCAAGTATGGTGTACAATTTTTGAGACTAAGTCAGGAGCAACGCATGGATCAGTTGAAGATTGTGGTAACAGACTATATAGAACAGGATTTGGAGTGGGAAGCAGAGCAACTTGCCAAATACGAAAACGTCACTTTTGAGTACCACCAGCTGAAGTTCCAATCCGATGAGGAGTTGCTGGAAACCATACGTGATGCGGATATGATCCTGGTCAATATGGTCAAGATGTCGGAAGCAGTAATCAATGGACTGGAAAAGTGTAAACTGATCCTGCGACACGGTGTGGATTATGACAATGTGGATGTGGATGCTGCAACGGCAAAAGGGATCCGGGTGGCATACGAGCCGGATTACTGTTCCGACGAAGTTGCTGAACACGCCATCAGCTTGCTGTTTGCAGGTTGGCGGAAATTGGATGCAGGACGAAAAGTCCTCGAGTCGTCCAGCAAGAACGGCATCTGGAATTTCAACGACGTCTATCCGATCTATTCCATTAAGGGAAAAACGATCGGCATTATCGGTTGCGGCAGAATTGGGAGTCTAACCCTGAGGAAGCTAAGTGGATTTGACGCGAACTTGATGGTTTGCGATCCCTATTTGTCGGATGAACGAAAGACCGAGCTGGGAATCGAAACGGTGGATCTGGATACGCTCCTGAAAGAGGCGGATATGTTTACTATCCATGCCTCTCTCAGCCAGGAGAATTATCATCTTATCGGTGAGCCGCAACTGCGTGCAATGAAGTCACATGCCTACCTTGTGAATACCGCTCGAGGCGGCCTGGTGGACGCAGAAGCACTGGCGACTGCGTTGAAAGAGGGATGGATTGCGGGTGCCGCCCTCGACGTGTATGAGAAAGAACCACCCGACCCGGATCTCGAACTGTTCAATCTGGATAACGCCTTGCTTGCTCCTCACCTTGCATGGTATTCCGAGGAGGCCAACACAAGCATGCGTGAGAAGGTGCTCGAGGATTTCATTCGATTCGTGGAGGGTCGGGATCCTAGGTTCCTGATCAACAAAGAACTGGCCTGACGGACTCAGGCAGCATCGTGACATTCTTGGGTGAGATGGGGAGTTTCTGATATGGGTGACACACAGATGGTTGAGGCAGGTGCCAAGAGGCTTACTCGGAGGGAGATTCCCGGACCCAGATCTGCAGAGCTTCTGGAGATTTCGAATTCGTACGAGCCACCTTGCATGGCGGATCAGGTTCCCGTGGTATGGGATCACGGCGAGGGGGTTTGGGTTTGGGACGTGGACGGCAACGAGTTTCTGGATTTTACATCGGGAGTGCTGGTGACCAACCTGGGCCATTCACACCCACACCACGTGGAGGCCATTCAGAACCAGGCATCGAGACTGATGAATTGCTATTCGTTCCCCACTCCGGAGCGGGTCACCCTTTCCAAACGTCTCACGGATCTGATGCCGGATAATATCGATCAGTCGTTTCTCTTGACCACAGGTGCAGAGGCTACGGAAGCGGCCATCAGAATTGCCAAGCGGTTTACAGGGAAGCACGAGATTCTGTCATTCTACGGAGGATTTCACGGGCGCACCTATGGGCCTATGAGTGTGGCGGGTAGCATGAAAACAAAACGTGAGTTTGGTCCGCAACTGCCAGGCGGAATCCTGGCACCATTTCCATACTTCTATAGGGATTTCTACAATAGCGAGACCGAGGAGGAGTGTGCTGAAAAGTGCATAGAGAATTTGGATCGTATCGTAGAGTCGACTTCTTCAGGAGATCTTGGAGCGGTAATCATTGAGCCCTACCAGGGCGGATCTGGTTTCATTTTTCCCCCCGAGGGTTGGTTGAAGCGGCTGGAGAATTGGGCTCACGACCGTGATCTGATTTTTATTTTGGATGAGGTGCAGTCCTCCTTTGGCAGGACAGGTAAATTGTTCGCGCTGGAGTGGGACGATTTGAGACCAAATATGGTTTGCCTGGGTAAAGGCATAGGAAGCGGGATGCCGGCATCCGCTCTGGCGGGAGAGAGTCAAATCTTCCAGTGTATGGGGACTGGCGAGATGTCCAGTACTTGTGGCGGGAATCCAATGGCGAGCGCCGCATCCCATGCGGTGTTGGACGTGATGGAGGAAGATGGTCTTCCCGAAAACGCGCTGAAGGTGGGCGAGTATATGATGGGAAGGTTCGAGGAATTGCAGAAGAAACATGTATGTCTGGGAGATGTGAGGGGCAGGGGACTTGTTATCGGCCTCGAATTTGTCGAGGACCGGGAATCGAAGACCCCGGCAGCCGACCTGACCTCCAGAGTCCTTCTGAAGGCAGGTGAACTGGGTCTCCTCCTGGGTAAGGTGGGGATGTATGGGAATGTTGTTCGCATCGCACCACCGCTGGTTGTAACGGAAGAGGAGGCGGGCATTGGGATTGATATTATCGATGCCGCATTGAAAGAGTTGTCTTGATTACTGAACCGGTATTGAAAGGATAAACTTGAAACTGGACGCGAACAAGCTAACTGACGCAGTTGAGGCACACAAAGAGGAAGCCGTTTCCCTTCTGCGGGATTTGATTCGTATCCCATCTACCAGAGGGAATGAGGGTGATGCGATGAGGGAGCTGCAAACCAGGCTGGATTCCGTGGTGGACTCGGCCGAACTGATACCTGTTTCGGATGACATTCAGCACGACCCGGATTACTCTTTCAAATTGGATGACTTCAGCTATGCCGATCAGCCGAATCTGAAGGTTGTTAAGAAGGGAAGCGGAAACGGAAAATCGTTGATCGTCAATACGCACCTGGATGTTGTGCCCGCTTCCCCCGGTCAGGAAGGACCCTTTGAAGGACGGATCGAGGATGGTGTGGTGTTCGGCCGGGGGGCCTGTGACTGCAAAGGGCAGGTTGCAACATTTTTTCTTGCGCTTGCCGCGCTCAAGGAAATGGGTGTGGAACTGAAGGGTGATGTGATCGGACACATGGTGATCGAGGAGGAATGCGGGGGAAATGGGACGCTTGCCTTTGTGCGAGGAGAGGATCGTGCGGATGCTGCTTTGGTGCTGGAGCCAACGGAATTCAAGATATTGCCATCCATCCGCGGGGCCGTCTGGTTCACCATAACGTGTTACGGGCGTGCAGGTCACAGTGGTCAGGCAGGACGTACCGTTAGTGCGCTGAAAGAGGCCATTTTGGCGATAGAGATCCTGGAACGATACCACGCCCGTCTGCTGGAGGAATCCAAAGGGCATCCCCTCTATGATGCCTACGAGAACCCGATGCCGATCACTTTTGGTATTATGGAGGCGGGGGATTGGCCTGCGATGGCGCCAAATTGGGCGACTTTCAAAGGCGTACTCGGCTTCTTGCCCAATAAAACCAAGGAAGAAGTGATGCAGGAGATGCAGGACGTCCTCACATCTGAAGGCGGAGATTGGTTGCCGGACCACTTTGAAATCGAGTTTATGTATCGCCACGACTGCAACGAAGTTCCGGCCAGCCATCCACTGGTAGAAACCCTTCAGAATGCGTGTCGGGAGAATGGCCATAAACCTGAAGTCGCTGCGATGCCGGCCTCTTGTGATGCCTGGTTCTATACGAATTTGATCGACATTCCTACCGTGGTAATTGGTTCCGGAACACTGGGTGTCGCGCATTCCAGCCAGGAGCAGATCCCGGTCGAGGATTTGGCGGAGGGCGCAGCAATACTTGCTACAGCAATCGCCGATTGGTGTGGTTGATATCAGTCCGGTGGATGTGAAATCCATACGCCGCCGGGGCATACCCGGCGGCAAGTTCATTTCTTGTTAGGAGAGGCACGGATTATGGCAACACTTGGTGTTGGAATTGTTGGACTACATCATCTCCACTCCTTGGATTATATCCCTCATTTCGAAGCTATTGCCCAGACCGAGGTGCTTGGTCTTGCAGAGGCGGACGATGTCTATCTCGATCGGGCATGTTCAGAAACGGGGATTGACGGTCATTCAGACTATCGAGAATTGTTGGATAGAAGCGATATACAACTGGTAGCCGTTTTTCTACCCCACAATGAGTGTCCTGAGGCCGTTGAGGCTGCTGCATTAGCCGGCAAGCATGTGATCGTCGAGAAGCCGATGGCAAATACGTCGGAAGGCATCGAGCGGATGATCTCTGCCGCCGATCGGGCAGGTGTTGCCCTATCCCCTCCTTACTGCTGGCGGGCACATCCGGCATCGAGGCACATCAAGCGGTTGGTGGACGGGGGTGTCCTTGGACAGCTGGTAGCCCTTGAAGGACGGTTGTCCGCAGGATCTCCTGCACGGTACGATCTGGATGGCATCTCGCCCTGGCTGAATATAAAGTGGCTGGCCGGGGGGGGACCCATGCATAATCTGGGAGTGCACTGGATTGATCTCTTCCGGTGGATGCTCGACGACGAGGTGGAATCTGCCGTTGGAATGGTGAGCCACCTGCAGCACAATCTGGATATTGAGGACAACAGTTTCGGAATCTTGCGGTTTGAGGGTGGCGCGACAGCTACGTTGGACATCAGCTATTCTGTTCCCAGTGGGTATCCCGCCGGACGAGATCTTTTTGTGAGTATGCGGGGCACGTTGGGAACAGTCACCTGGAGTCCCGCGTGGGGAGGCACAGCCGATGAAGTTGTTGTGGTGAGCGACCACGAAGCGTTCGCTGATGGTCCCGTTACCACCTTGCAGATCGGTTCCAGAGAGGTACCGGGTTATGGCGGAATATCGGGTTTGGCCTACTTACGTGAACTGACGGAAGCCATAACTGAGGGACGTAACCCTGAAATTACAGGCAAGGATGGACTGAGGGCATTGCAGGCTGCCGAAGCAATCTACGAGTCCGCCGAGACAGGCAAGCGGGTGACGTTGAGGTAGCGGAAATTCAATGATGATTGTCAGAATCAGGTTATACAGCAGCAAAGGTCAGCCGGTAGGAGACCTCGAGGTTCCCGCAGCCAATGCAAGGGTCTGGCTCGATCAGCAGGATCAGGAGAGCGACGGGCTGGTGGATATTCGTGAAATTGTGGATCCCGACCGGCAGATGGGTTCCGACTGGAATGTTCGGGCTAGGCCCAGGGAAGTCAAAGAGGATTTGGGAGATGAGGAGCTGGGCGGATTGATACAGATCCAGTAATAAGATGTGTACGCGATTGCCACATAAGCAAACAGCCGCTGGAGAAAGACTGGCGGCTGTTTGCTTATGGTGCGTCAACCAGGCAGCCTACCAGGTGTCCATCACAATTTCCTTGCCTGTTCTTGCGGATTCATAGATCGCAATAATGAGATCGACGGCTTTCCGAGCGCTTTCACCGGTAATATAGGGTTCTCTGTCTTCAAGGACCGCCTGGGTCATATCATTGACCAACCAGTCGTGTCCTGGAGCAACTGCGCTGGCCGCGCCCACATTTTCATGGGCACCAACACTTCTTGGCTGGAAATTGTCTTCTGCCCTCCCATCCTCTTCATCTGTGACCGCCCACCTGGTAATCTCCGTACCACTCAGTGTGATGGTCCCGAATTTCCCATGCAGTTCGGTTCTGGAGGCCTCACCCGGATTGCAGGATGTGGTGCCGATGATAGTACCGAACGTCCCGCTTTTGAATTTGATGGTCGCCACTGCCGTGTCTTCGACTTCGATGTCGCGGACCTTGTGTTCGGCACGAGCGAATACCGATTCCACCTCATCATCCAACAGCCACAGGAGAAGGTCCACGCCATGAACGCCCTGGTTCATCAAGGCGCCACCGCCGTCCAATGCCCAGGTGCCTCGCCAGTCACCACTGTCGTAGTAGGNCTGCGAGCGATAGGTCTTGAGGAAGGCATCGGCAANTACCATTTCACCCAACTCCCCNTGCTTGATTGCATTCCGCACCTTGATCATGTCGTCCTTGGTGCGGCTTTGAAACACACACCCCAATTTGACACCGGCCTCCCGACAGGTGTCGATCATTTCAGTCATTTTGTCTCGGGTTACATCCAGAGGCTTCTCACAGATGCTGTGCTTTCCCGCGTGGGCAGCGGCCATCACATTGTCTGCGTGGTGTCCTGATGGTGTGGTGATTCCAATGACATCTACGTTTGGATCCTGGACCAGGTCAGCGTAATTGCTGTAAAACTTGGCCCTACCGGATGCCTCCGCAAAGGCCTTGCCCTTCTCCTCANACCTATTGCAGACGGCCACCAGATCTGCCTCATCACAATCCGCAATTCCGGAGCGGAAATGTCCCGCAATCATGCCCGTCCCAATAAGGCCCCAGCCGATTCTTCCATTTTTCGCCATCTGCGCTTTGTCTCCCTGTTTGTGGATACGACGCGTGCCCCAATTGCGTAATTATATGAATCAATCGGCGTGATAGACCTTTACCTCCTTGCCCTCTCTGGCGGATTCATAGATGGCGAGTATGAGGTCTACGGCTTTCCTTGCGCTTTCACCCGTAACATAGGGATCTCGGTCCTCCTCAATGGCTTGGACAAGATCGTTGATCAGCCACCCATGCGGGCCACTGCTGATCGCCGAGGGATCGCTTACTGCTCCCTGTGCGACCACTTCCTTAGGTGGCTCTTTGTCTTCGGCTCTCCCATCTTCCTCATCCGTCAGGGCCCAACGCGTGATCTTACTCCCGCTCACACAAATGGTCCCATATTTCCCGTGAAGTTCCAGGCGGCGGGCCTCACCAGGATTGCAGGAGGTCGTACCGATGATGGTTCCAAACGCTCCGCTCTTGAATTTCAGGTTTGCAACAGCCGTGTCCTCAACTTCTATGTCACGGACTTTATGCGCAGCTCTCGCGAATACGGATTCCACATTGTCGTTCATCAGCCAGAGCAGCAGGTCCACGCCGTGTACTCCCTGATTCATCAGTGCCCCGCCCCCATCGAGTTCCCACGTTCCGCGCCACCCTGCACTGTTGTAGTATGTCTGGGAGCGATAGTCTTTGAGAAAGGCATCGCCCAGGACCATCGGGCCCAGGGTTTGATTCTTGATCGTGTCCCTGACCTTGATCATGTCGGCGCTCGTTCTACTCTGGAAGACACATCCCAACTTGATGCTTGCAGTACGGCAGGTCTCAATAATCTCGGTTAAGCGGTCTAGTTTGATGTCCAGCGGTTTTTCGGATAAGGCATGCTTCCCGGCCTGAGCTGCAGCGATGATGCCGTCGCCGTGTTGCCCCGAAGGTGTGCAGACAGAGACCACATCGATTTCCGGGTCTTCGACAAGCTTCTCATATTCCTTGTAGAACTTGACACTTCCCGGGTTATCTCCGCTCGCCTCTTCTGCGAACTGCCTGCCCTTGTCTTCCTCAATGTCTGAGACCGCGATCAGCTCGGCCTTTTCACAGGTTTCGATCCCATTCCGGTGTGATGGGGCGATCACGCCACATCCAATAATTCCAAACCCCAGCTTCCCNTTTTTCATCACATATCTCCTGGAATTTTCTGCACTGCCAAGACGGATCCCTCAACGGGCTGCAATGTAGGATATGGTCGTGCAATTGTCAAGGTAGGGGCAACCGAGGTGGTGTCTCGGAGGGATTTGGGTTCCTGATGGTCACTGCTTATATTGAGCTTTTAGACGGGTCGGATAGAAGACATTGCCAGGAGGGTTTCAAGTGGGGTTGGATACGAATTCCAGAAGCAGACGGACTTCTCAGGTGGGGCTAGTATTGGGTCCATTCATCTTCTTTCTGGTTCTACTGGGTTTCGACCTTGAACCCGGCCATCCGGAAGTTACACGAACAGCGGCGGTCGCCTTGCTGATGGCGGTATGGTGGATGACTGAGGCTATTCCACTGGCCGCCACAGCACTTATTCCTGTGGTGTTGTTTCCCGCATTGGGGATCATGGACGGTAGGACCGTTGCACCCATTTATTTNAACCACATCATCTTTCTTTTCATCGGCGGCTTCCTGGTTGCACTCGCGATGCAGCGTTGGGATTTGCACCGCAGAATCGCGCTGAGAATCTTGCTGTTGTTCGGAGTTCAGCCAGCCAGAATTCTTCTTGGATTTATGGTGGCGACGGCCTTCCTGTCGATGTGGATATCAAATACGGCCACCACGATGATGATGGTGCCGATCGTGCTGGCTGTGGTTCTAAAACTCGAGGAGAATGCCGGTGAAGAGAGGGTAAGGAGATTCGGAACCAGTCTGTTCCTGGGAGTGGCCTATGGCGCTTCCATAGGAGGAATCGCTACTCTCGTCGGAACGCCGCCAAATCTCTCCCTGACAAGAATCCTGACGATTCAATTTCCTCAGTCTCCCGAGATCTCGTTCGCCTCGTGGTTCGCCTTCGGATTTCCGATCTCTTTTGTATTTCTGGCGATCGCGTGGTGCGTGCTCCGGTGGATTTTCTCGGTGAGAAAGGAAGGGATCGATTTGAATCTACACGCCATCAAAGAGCAATACAGCGCCCTGGGTCCGGTATCGTATCAGGAGGCTGTGGTGTTGGTCGACTTTGTGTTGCTTGCTCTCTTATGGCTGTTCAGGTCAAACATCACGATCGGTCCAATATTCATCCCGGGCTGGTCCTCCTGGTTGGCGAATGGCAGTCTATTGAACGATGGTACGATTGCCGTCGCTATGGCCCTGGTGCTGTTTGTTATTCCAGCTCGACACAGGTCTGCAGGCAGACTGATGGATTGGGGCGTTGCGAAGAACCTGCCGTGGCACATCGTGCTGCTTTTCGGTGGGGGATTCGCGTTGGCATCGGGGTTCAAAGATTCAGGGCTATCCCAGTGGTTTGGGGTGCAGCTGCAGGGACTCGGCGTGCTTCATCCACTTGGTCTGGTGGCTTCTCTATGTTTGATGATCACCTTCTTGACAGAATTGACTTCAAATACCGCAACGGCGGAAATGCTTTTGCCCATATTGGGTTCGCTCGGCATCGCGGTTAAGCAGAATCCGATGCTGTTTATGATTCCCGGCACGCTTTCCTGTTCATTCGCATTTATGCTGCCGGTGGCAACACCCCCGAACGCCATCGTGTTTGGTACGGACAAGGTGAAGATATCCGATATGGTAAGAGCGGGGGTGGTATTGAACTTTATCGGAGTGGGACTTATCGTGTTGGCGATCTATACACTTGGAACGGTGGTACTGGATGTTGGTGCCACTGGATTACCCGGTTGGGCTGAAATAGAATAACCCGGATGGGCTCGGCATTAGGAACTACATAACAAAGGTGCGAGGAGTTCGATCGAATGTATGANCAGCTGGATACAGTCAGCCTGAAATCAGGTGAGCAGGTGGAAATGGGAGTCGTGGTGGGTCCGGATCTGGAGTGGGCGCCAAAGGTNGAGGAGTTGCTGGNTCACAAAGGAGAGACCTGGATTTGGGGCAACAGCAGGCTCCTGCGAGATGATCTGGGGATTGAGGGTTTGTTCTATATTCTTCACCGAGACGGAGTGCCCTTTGCAAACATGATGAATGTCGAGATGGAAGGCGTCGGCATATTCGGCCATGTGTATACAGTCCCGGAAGATCGGCGGCAGCATGCCGCATCCGAGTTGATGCCGCGGCTGATTTCACACTTCAGGGAGCGGGGAGGAAAGGCGCTGTTTTTGGGCACGGGGTATGATTCACACGCTTATCATATCTATAAGACCAATGGCTTCGAAGGTGTTGAGGAACGCAGTGGCAGCATGTCATATTATCGGGATTCGCTGACTGACTTCGAGAACTCTTTCTTTGCACGGGGTCCCGTAGTGATTGAGGTGCTGGATTGGAAGCACTGGCCTGTATCTCCGGCATTGACAATGGTAAAGAGACCAGGCGCGATTCGCCTGGCTGGATTGGGTCTGTTTGGTCAGGGTTCTACAGAAGGCTCGATGCTGCCAGTGATTCGTGAATTGTCAGAGGGTCAAGGGGAGAGTCACCCCCGTGCAATGGCTCTTCGGCAGGAACGGACCTCGGCGGTAGTAGGTATTGCGTTGCATTCGAGAGATAGGCTTTGGCCGCATACGTGTCTGGTCGACATCTACTGCCATCCCGGGTTTTGGGACCACGGGTCATTTCTCCTGGAAAGTCTAGATTTGCCTGGGTCCGATCGATACATCTCGTATTGTGACGAGGGGCATTCCGAGAAGGAGACGGTTCTATCTGAGGCTGGATTCGAGCGAAGGACGGTCCACGAACGTCGTATTTTCGCAGATAGGGCAAAAACAGAGTATGTAGATGTTGGGGTTTGGGAGAAATGAGAGCACGAGTACGGGGTGGGTGAATTCAGGGGTGGCCGTAAGGTCGCCCCCTTTTTAGTCTGCAGCGTTNTCTCTGTNCTGGCGAATGTTCCAGCNGTGGGACAGGTCCTGGGCATTGACCATACGGGCNTATAGTCCTTCCTGACTCATCAGGGCATCGTGANTTCCAGTTTCAACGATACTGCCTTCGTTGAGGACCACAATCTTGTCGGCATTGCGAATAGTAGACAGACGGTGTGCGATGACAAGTGTGGTACGATGCCGGGTGAGATGGGAAATCGCCTCCTGAATCAGTGCCTCGGTTTCCGCATCCACAGATGAGGTCGCCTCGTCCAGAATGAGAATCGGAGAGTCNTTGAGAATAGCCCGGGCAATTGAAATGCGTTGTTTCTGACCACCNGAAAGTCGAACGCCACGTTCGCCTACGATGGTGTCGTAACCGTCGGGAAACTCAAGGATGAAGTTTTCAGCATTTGCCGCCCGGGTGGCCTGGCGAACCTGATCCTCCGAGGCATTAGGTCTGCCAAAACAGAGATTGTCCCTGATGGTCCCATGGAAGAGAAATACGTCCTGAAGGACCGGTGCGATATGACCCCTGAGGTATGTCAGTTTCAGTCGGCGTATATCGTGACCGCCGATCAGGATAGCGCCCCCCTGAGGATCATAGAATCTGGGTACAAGGCTCGAAACGGTCGTTTTGCCCGTACCAGTAGGTCCCACCAATGCCACGATTTCACCCTCCACAACGTGGAAGTCAATTTTGTGCAAAACCGGCAGATCGGGATCGTATCCAAAGGTGACGTCCTGGAACCTGATGTCCCACGTCATTTTGCCGGGAACAAGGGCGTTGGGAGCGTCAACGATTTCTGATTCAACGGCGAGCAGATCCAGCACACGTTCTGTGCTGGCAGCTGCCTTCTGCAGTACGTCATTGAAGGATGCAAGTTGCAGGAAGGGTTGATAAATATGCCCCATATAGACTATGAATACGAAGAGGTCGGCTACCGATATATTGCCGTNCAGGGCCATTCCGCCCCCGCTCCAGATTACGAGGACAATCCCGAGACCCCCAGTAGCTTCGATTATTCCAGCTGGNATCAACGAGACCCTGTTGGCCGTAATGCTGCTATCCCTGAAATACTCGCTTTGTGCATTCACCATTCTGGCGCGCGCTCGTTCTTGTACGAACGATTTTATTACCGGTATGCCAGAGAAATTGTCCTGAACAAGGGCAATCAGATCAGAAAGATGCTGTCTAACCGATCTCCAGAGGCTTCTCACTTTTGTGATGTATCTGTAGACCAGGAAGGTCATGATCGGAATAGGCAAGAGCGTGATAATAGTGAGCTCCGGGTTGATCGTAAAGAGGACTGCGACCATGGAGACAGGGATAATTGCAGCCAGAACCGTTTCAGGTATGCCGTGGGCGATGAAATCTTCAACTGCCTCAATGTCATTGATCGAGCGACCAACCAGATCGCCCGTCCGTTGACGGTTGAAGAACCGATGCGGCAGGTTTTGCAGATGACTGTAGACACGTACCATAAGCGTGTGCATAACCCGATAAGCAGAGAGATGGGAGAACAACCCGTAACCGTATCTGGCACCGCCCCTTAGGAGGTATACTCCTACGAGTTGTAGACTGATGCTGGTGAGTTCCGGGTTATTGACACCCGGTTCCGTGACCCATTTGATAAGATCTCGTATCAGGAGCGGGGGAAGTAGGTTAGCCGCCGCGAATACAAGGCCGCAGGTTACCGACATGGCCATCAGGGCGCGGCAGCCCTGTAGAAGGTGGAAAAATTGAACGAAGAATCTCACTTATTGTATTCCTGTGCCTGAAGAGGTGCCTGTTTTGGGCCGATTTAAGGTAGTCAAACCTAGGTGACGCTGCAGAATATGTCAACCGTTTTCAGGTGACCGACCCACCTCACCCCAGAATTGGGTTGTGTCAAATCGGTTCCGTTTCTATATTGCAACTTATAATGATATGGTCGCCCATTCATAAGGTAGATAAATTATTGTAAATAAGATAATTGGTATGCAAGGAGGACCCCTGACAGACCAAGCTTCGTGTTAGGGCGCTCAGCTGGCTCAAATACACTTAAACTGTTGAAAATAAATTATCTAGAATGTGTGGTGGTGATGAACGTTTTGAAAGCAGGTTTATTCTACCTGATCGCCGTCGCCATCTTGACGGTATATGGGATTGAAGTCTGCCTGTTCCTGGATCAACTTGAACCGCTTTAGGTGGCTGAGGTTCTGGTCCTTGGGATTCGCTGTTTCTGGGATCCTTAGGGTTTTAATTTTCAATTAGTTACGTCGCAACCGTGAAGGTCTTGCAGGACCCGTTGATCTGAAGCCGGCTACGCATTTCATTGTCGATCTTGGTCTGTGGGTACTTGCCGCAGCAATTGTTGGCACCTGGAATTTCTGGTATTTCGGATTTCTCCTGGAAAGTGGATTGAAGGTCGTTCTGGGATGCATCACCATTGGCATTTTCTCGCCCGCCTACCTTGCTCTTGATCTATAAGGATTTCACTTATGTCATTTCAGAGTTCACNAGGGGAAAAACCTTTAAATTCTCCTGGGTTGTCCGAGAGGTGTTATTCGCGGNGTTGCTAATGGGTTGTCTTGTTGTCGCCAGGAGATACAGCAGAAATCTGAGGCTTATGTTTGACCTCCAACTTAAGGCATTTGGTGCAGTAGAAAAAGGTGACTATGACAGATTCGTACCCTTGGTGAGCAACGATGAGTTCAGCGTGATAGCCGAGCAGACAAAAAAGATGATTGTAGGGTTGCGTGAGCGAGAGAAAATCAAGAAGGCATTTGGGAAATATCTGGATCCCCAGGTTGCTGTAGCGGTGCTGAACACCGAGGAGGATGCGAACCTCGGTGGCAGGCAGGTTGAGGTGGCGATTATGTTCACGGATCTCAGGAATTTCACGCCGCTTTCCGCACGATGCTCACCTCAAGAAACGGTGCGTGTTTTGAACGACTACTTCACCATAGGTGGTCTCTGCCATACACCACCACGGTGGTGTGGTTGATGGGTTTATCGGAGACGCAGCGATGGCTGTATTCGGGTTGGCAAGGAAATGAGGAGAGGTGCTATCAGGCCCTGCGGTCGGCTTTTGATGTCCACCGAGGGCTGGGAGGACTCAACCGTAATTTGGTATCCCGCGTGCTTCCAGCAGGTGTGTTTGGGCATTGGGCTACACTTCGGTACCGCCCTGGCAGGAAATATTGGCTCTGAACAGCGTCTCGAATACACCGTGATCGGAGATTCCGTAAATACCTCTTTTGTCTGGAAAGTCTGGCCAAGGAATTGTCTTCTCCTCTGGCGGTATCATCGGATTGTTACAACAGGCTTTTGGAGGAGAACAGAGAGGGTCTGGAATTCGTTGGTGAATGCGATCTGGAGGGAAAATTGAGCAAATGTCCGGTATTCGGTTTGCGGGTGCCTATAGAAACCGCGAGTTGAGGTCTGACTTTGAAGATAACCGATATTAAAACAGCAGAGATCGGCGGTCACGGATATTCTCTTTTTGTGAAGATCTTCACGGATGAGGGCATTGAGGGTCTGGGTGAATGCATCCACGGTGGGGATGGGGTTGCCATGCTGGTGGCAGATATGGGAGAGATGATCAAAGGGAGGAATNCTCTCGATGTTGACCGTCTGTTCGAGTCCATTCGCCATCGATATATCTTCAACGGTGCTCTGGCCGGTAATGTGGTAACCNCGATGACAGGGATAGAGATCGCGTTGTGGGATTTGGCGGGCAAGGCTATGGGTCAGCCCGTCTACCGACTTCTGGGTGGTAAATTCAGAGACCGGATTCGTCTTTATTGCGATTGCCACGCCGGGAGGGACGATTCTCCAGAGTCGTATGCCGAACGAGCAAAGGAAGTTGTGTCGATGGGGTTCAATGCGATAAAATTCGACATCGACAACGCGCGCAGCCCACACAAACTGGATGAGTTCAACTGGTCGGTTACACCAGGTGAGCTTGCTGAAATGGTAGATAAGGTGTCCGCCGTTCGGGAAGCGGTTGGACCCGAGGTGGATGTGGCTATAGATATGCACGGCAGATACGATACACACTCTGCCATTCGAGTTGCTCAGGCAGTTGAGGAATTCAATCTGATGTGGCTCGAAGAACCCGTTCCACCCGAAAATGTGGACGCGATGCTTGAGGTGAAACGGTCTTCACGTACCCCTATCTGCGCCGGCGAAAACCTCTATCTTCGATGGGGTTTTCGCGATCTCATCGAAAAGCAGGCTGTGGATGTCATCATGCCCGATCTGCCAAAGTGCTGTGGGCTGTCCGAAGGGCGGAAAATAGCAAATATGGCGGAGGTGTATTACATCCCGCTTGCACCGCATAATGTGTGTGGCCCACTCGGCACGATTGCGTCCTGCCACACGTGCGTCTCGGTGCCGAATTTCCTTGTCCTCGAGTGGCATTGGGTGGACAGGCCCCATTGGCAGGAGCTCGTTGAGGCTGACCCGCCACTGATTCAGGACGGGTATATCACGGTGCCGGATCGCCCTGGACTCGGTGTGGATTTCAATGAAGATGCCGCAAGGCGATATGCCAGGACAGACCGTCCCTTTTTCTAGCATAGGGTTACGACCGGAGGAATGGCGAATCCACAGGCGAACAGGATAGCAATATAATCGAGGAGCAAGAATGGCAGACCTGGGTTCAACCAATGACAGGATTGGTACGGAAGAGGAGTTGGTGGCGAGGATGACGGAGCCGACTCCGGACGTCACGGAGGCGGTTGGGAAGATCGAGGGTGACATCATGATCCTTGGCATTGCCGGAAAAATGGGTCTTACCCTGGGGGAGCTGCTGGTCAGGGCAGGGGCCAGTGGCGTGATTGGAGTTTCTCGTTTCTCAAATCCCACAGACCGAGACCAGCTGGAGGAGAAGGGGATCAAGACCGAAAAATGTGACCTGACCGACGATAAAGGGTTAGGTCAGCTTCCCGATGCCGGTNATATTATCCTTTTGGCCGGTCACAAATTCGGGTCCACAGGAAACGAATCTCTGACCTGGGCGATGAATACGCTCCTTCCCGCCAAGGTGATGCAGCGGTTTCCCGAATCCCGAATCATCTATGTCTCATCGGGTAACGTGTATCAATTCACCAACCCGGAATCCAGGGGAGCGGATGAGTCCTCGGCCCTGGGTCCTATCGGGGAATATGCCCAATCCAGGCTGGGTGGAGAACGTTTGGTGGAATTCTACGCTGAACGGAACAACACCCCGGTGGCCATCATCCGTTTGTTTTACGCAACTGAGCTTCGATATGGAATCATTCTGGATATCGCCCAGAACATCTGGAACCGGAAACCTATCGATCTGAGCATGGGGTATGTGAACCAGATCTGGCAGGGAGACGCGAATGCATACCTTGCAAGGTGCTTCCCCTTCTGCGAGAGCCCGGCGCGGGTGTTGAACCTAACAGGAACCGAGGCGTTGTCGGTTCGCGAAATTGCCGAACAATTGGGCGAATTGATGGGTGTGGAGCCCATTTTGGAGGGTGAAGAGACGGCCACCGCTCTGTTGGGAAACACCAACGAACTGGTGAGTCTGTTGGGACCGCCCAAGGTCAGTTCCCAGGACATTGTCCATTGGGTTTCCGGGTGGGTCATGGGTGAGGGACGCACCCTTGGCAAGCCTACAAAATACGAAGCTAGAGACGGAAAATTCTAAAGTGTTATGGTACCGACACGAGGTAGAGGTATGGGTGAATTCAGGGTGGGGGTAGCAGAGATCAACATTACGCCGCCAATTGGGTTGTCGTTGTGCGGATTCGGCGACAGAAAAGGACCTGCAGAGGATATTTTTGATGATCTGTATGCCCGGGCACTGGTAATTGAGGAGGGTGATGTCAGCGTATGTATCGTCACCTCCGATGTCATCAGCTTTGCTCCCGATCTGGTTCAGCGTATCCGGGGAATGGTGGAGCAGGACACTGGAATTCCCGGATCGCATTTTGTTCTGAGTGCATCGCATTCCCATTCAGGTCCAACAGTGATGTCGTTCCGAAGTATGGGATCCAGAGACCCTAACTACGAAGACGTCTTGTGCAGGAAGGTGGTCAGTGCAGTCCGGATGGCGCAGGGCCGAGCGGAGAGTGTGTCTTTATTCTACGGGCGATCCCCCGTAGAGATCGCGCACAACCGTCGTGAATTCCGTAAAGGGAAAATGCATCTTGGACACAACTCGGGCGGGCCCCAGACCCCCTGGGTGGATGTTCTCCGGGTTTGCCGGTCTGATGGAACCACCATGGGTCTTCTGTATGCAACCGCGGCACACCCGGTTAATCTAAGAGGTCTGGAATTCAGTGCGGAGTTCCCTGGATACGCAGCCAAATTTCTCAAGGAAAATTTGGATGATGTGGTGCCGATGTTCGCCCAGGCCTGTTGCGGTGACATTAATTGCACCCCAATGGATGGATCCCTCGATACAACCAGGAGACAGGGTCAACTCCTGGGAAGTGCCGCACTGACGGCTTCACACCACTCAGTGCCTTTGGGAGATGGTCACCTGAAGGCTGTTAGCAGAACCATCAGTCTTCCCCTTATCATTCCTGAGAGGGAAGAAGCCAGANAAGCCGTTGCAGACCAGCAAGAAATGGTAGCGAAGGAGGAGCAGAACGCCGAGTCGACGGATTATTTGATCCGGCAATACAAGGGACAGATTGAATGGGCGGAGGACTATCTGCGATTCGCGGAAGCTGGTACGGCGGAAGCCCAGGAATTCGAGATCCAGATCGTATGTGTTGGTGACTGGGCGCTGGTTGCCTATCCTGGCGAGATGTTCGTTGATTACCAGCTTACTTTGGAGAAGGAATCTCCTTTCTCGAGGACAGTCACCCTGGGTTACAGCAATGGTTGCATTGGTTACGTTCCAACAGCAAGTGCATATCCCGAGGGTGGGTATGAGATATCGGGTGCATTTAAATATTATGGGACTCTGATGATTTCTTCGGACTGTGAGTCTATGATCAAGACAGAAACCATGGAGATGCTCCAGGCGTTGAAGGGGTAGTGGGATCAGTCACAGAGGCCGGATCTTTTTAGGAGCGACAGATGAATGATATGTCTATATGAAATTTACTGATCTGCCTTTAAAACCGGAGATCCTTCGTGCACTAGATGAAATGGGTTACGAGGAGTTGACCCCAATCCAGGAAAAGTCGATTCCTCCAATTCTCGAATGTCGCGATCTGGTCGGGATAGCGGAGACGGGATCGGGGAAAACCGGGGCGTGTGGCATTCCCCTTGTTCAACGGGTGGATCCCGAGTTGAACGGGGTCCAGGCATTGATTCTCGTTCCCACCAGGGAACTTGCCCAGCAATACGTTGCGGAGATCGCAGCGATAGCCAGATATACCGATGTTGCACCATTCGCTATGTTTGGCGGGTTCGACATGGCGATACAACGTGCCAAAATGCGCGACAGTGTCCACATTCTGGTGGCCACACCTGGCAGACTGATAGATTACCTCTGGAACAATTCGCTTCCAATGTCACACATCCAGACAATGGTTCTGGACGAAGCGGATGAAATGTTGAAGATGGGATTTGTGGAGAATGTCGACTTTATTCTCTCCTGCCTGCTTCACGAACATCAGACGTTGCTATTTTCGGCTACGATGCCGACGGTTCTTAGAAGACTGGCGGAGTCCTACCTTGAGGACCCTGCGAAGATTCAGCTGAACAAGGAACAGGTTGCGCCCCAGTCTCTGGACCACCATTTCCAATATATCCAACACGGCAATCGAACAAAGGCGTTGAAGCACTATTTGCAGGAAGAGCCGATCGAGCAGGCTATAGTATTTTGCAATTCCAGAGCTGGTGGGAGCCGTCTGTATAGAGATCTGCAGAAGGAATTCGATTCTGTCGAGATGATTCACGGTGGGTTGGAGCAGCATCAGCGTACGTCAATTTTCAACAGATTCAAAGACAAACGGATACGCCTGCTGGTGGCCACTGATGTTGCTGGACGCGGACTGGATTTTACACACGTTAGCCATGTGATAAACTACGACTTTCCGAACTCGGACGAGGCGTACACCCACCGCGTAGGACGCACAGGCAGAATGGGACGGGACGGGATAGCGATGACCTTCGTTGNCGACCGAGAGCTCAAAGGACTCTACAAACTGCTTGGCACCCATCGCTTCGAGCCATTGTGGAGAGGAAATCCGGCGCCCGTCGAAGGATCTCGAAACGGGTCCGGAAGAGGCCGTAGACGATCTGGACGCAGAGGGCCTCAGAAACGAACTGTTAAGGGAGGGGGCAGGCGATCGAAATGAGTACTGAAAACAGCGTCCAGGCATTTGGTGGCATACTGAAGCGAAAGGTGGTGCTGCACGTCTTGCTTATGTTTGCGCCCTTTCTGTGCCTACTCCAGGGTTCATCAGGTGCTTCCGAGGTTGAGAAGGAGATATTGGCCAAAGATGCGGCGTCTGCACGCATTTCCTTTGAAAGATATGAGGTCAAGCGTATCGGGTTGCTTCTGATACCATCCGACCGCAAACCGGATCCGGGATTACGTTACACGGTTCGGGCACTTCTGACAGAACATCGCGAGATGGACTACGATCCCTTCAGGATGAGGCCCCGATACGAGCTGCGTCTCTATGAGGCGATCCGCAAGGCATTCACCACTCACGGATATGCTGTAAGCAATTTGAACCGTAACCCGTGGAAGGAATTGAAGCTGGGTGAGGTTATCTCCCGGACGGGTGCTGTCGATGCTGTCTGCGCGGTTCACTACCGGATAAAGCGTGAACATGTCATCTTCGATCGTGATGGGAGCCGATGGTCTGCGCCATTTGAAGGTATGCACCTGAAGATAAGGTTGAGGATGTACGATCGGAGTACCGGCGACCTCATCTATGGCCTTGAGGGAACCGCCTTGGGTACTGAGGAGCTACATTCCGTTCTCGATGATATGGTTTCCGAGGAGGCACTTTACCCCAGTGGATATGATGAATACCACAGCCCGAACTCCTATACCATTGCGATCTACAACACGGCCCGAAAGGACCTTAAAACTCGGAAAGAGAAGATCCCTTTGATCCGTACTGCCGAGGGTTCGCTGGATATCACGTATGTCGGCGGTTGGACTACGCAAAACAAGGTAAGAATGGACCAGGAGATGAGACGTCTGGGTGTGGAAGTTTCCGAAGAGGTGGCCTGGAAGAATAGTGTCTTGGCAAGGCTTCTGGAATACGTGAAATACCGCCCAACAGCCATAGATATTGAGTATTTCGATAGGATGAGTATTTCGCATTGCGGCGAAATGGTACGAGAAAAAATTCCTGATCTGGCACATCGCTAGAAGGGTGGTCTGGGTAGTTAGCAGCCAAGCCACAACGATGAAAGGATAGAACAGCATGGACAAGTTCAAATCAAAAGAGGTGGAGCTGGCACCGGACATTCAAGGATTGAAGATTGAGACAGACCGGTTCTCTCTGACTGTTGCACCCCAGCTCGGCGGAAAGATAACTTCGTTGATCAATAAGAAGACAAAGCGGGAATTCCTATCCAGGACAAATGTTGCTTACAAGCTTCGCAGTTACGGCGATGCTTTTGAAAACTACGAGCGTGACGGCGCAGACGAGTGTTTTCCAACAGTAGAATCCTGCCCATACCCGCAGTTCCCCTGGGAAGGTGCCCAGGTACCGGACCATGGCGAGGTCTGGACATTGCCCTGGGAGCACGAAATTAAGCAGAATCGTCTTCGTATGTGGGTCCGGGGGGTAAGGTTTCCATACGTGTTCGAACGTCAAATCAGTTTCGAAACCCTTGCTCGAGGCGAATCGCCTTTTATCAGGTTGTCTTACTCTGTCAGGAATGAAAGTCCCTACGACATGCCGTTTATCTATGCGTTCCACCCTCTTTTCAAAGCGGAGGCGCGTACCAAGATCCTGATCCCACAGGGGACGGATATGGTCACCTACTTGAGTACCGATGACAGGCTTGGCCCGCCGATGACACCCCATACGTGGCCCGAGGTCACAGACGTAACACTGGACAAATCCTACAATCGAAGTGTGGTCCGGTCCAGTCGCAACAAAGAGGCGGAAAAGCTTTTCTCGACCCGTCTGGATCAAGGACGTTGCGCGTTGCTCTATCCAAATGGTGAATTCGTGGGATTTCTATTCCCCGCCAAGAGGTTTCCCTTTTTGGGGTTATGGGTCAATGAGGGTGGATGGTATAATCTGCATCATGTTGCCCTTGAGCCGACAACGTCCCAAGGGGACCGGCTCGACGTGGCCAAAGGACTTCAGACCTGTGGCATAGTGCCTGCAAATGGTGAATACGAATGGGACATCAGCATCGTCATTGGGAAAGGGGACGAACTCAGTTCACTATTAGGAGAATTTTGACGTGAGCAAGTCGGTTTTGCAGGTGGTTTTTGTGTTACTGTTTGCGGTGGCCTTAGGGCGCGCCTCGGCAGAGGAGGTAACGGATGGAATGGCGCTTGTAAGTTCCGGTGAGACCAGGTTCTTTATAGACCAGTTTGAAGTTACGGTCGCTCAAATTCAGGTCTTCGATCCGGAATATGCACCGGCATACGAGTATTTCAAGGACTCGACCATGCCTGCAACTGCCATTTCATTTGTGAAAGCAAGGGACTACTGCAAGGCACAGGGCAAACGTCTACCCACCTCTGCAGAATGGCAGTTGGCTTGTAGCACAATCGAAGGACTGGCCTACGCTTACGGAAACAGCTACGATCCGAACAAGGCCAGGGTGGGACGGAGAATCTGGACGGATGGCCCAAAGGCCGTAGGGTCGTTTGACAGAAACGTCTATGGCATTTACGATCTCACGGGGAATGTCTGGGAATGGGTGGACAATGAGGAAGGTGAGGGCGAGAAGCGATATGTTCACGGCGGGTCCTGGACGGATGGCCCAAAGGCCACGCGCTGTATCGGCCGCCGAAAGGCGGACCCTGCACTACGGGCGGTAAATTACGGATTCCGGTGTGCACGGTCCCTTGGAGATGCTGATCGGGCTCGGTTGGCAGAGATTGAGGCCGAAAAGATCCGTAAGATCAAAGCTGCTGCGGCAAGGGAGGAGGCAAAGCGACGTAAGGCGCGTGAGAAGGTGGAGGCAGCTAGGTTGGCTAAGCTCGATGCCGAAGCCGAAAAGGCCCTTGAAGCCGAGGCCGAGGTGCGTAAAGCAAAGGCGGAAGAAGCCGCGAGGAAGGCTGAGGCATTCGCACGGAAGGTCGAGGGAATGGTTGCAGTTGAGACCTCAGCTTTTTTGAGGTTTTATCTGGATCCCAAGGAGGTGTCGGTTTCAGAATTCAAGGCGTTTGAGCCAACGTANGTACCGGATGAATTCTCATCGGAAGACAACATGCCTGCCACCGGAGTGAGCTTCGATCAGGCCAGAGCATATTGCGAGTCACTTGGAAAACGGTTGCCTCCCGCAGAGGAATGGGTTGCCGCTTGTCTTGGTCCGAAGGGTCACATCTACTCGTACGGGTCTCAGTATGATCCAACCAAGGCACGGACAGGTCTAAGTTGGCATGCCGGCGCAGGAATAGTTGGTGGCAGCCCGGCGAACGAGTATGGCTTGAAGGACATGGTCGGGAATGTATGGGAATGGGTTGACGGGTGGTATGATCCGGACCAGGAGTTCCGTCCGGTCTACGGAGGCGCCTGGTTTGACGGGGCCGACCGAGCAAAATGTACGGGTGCTATTTGGGCAACTCCCGATACACGCCGGTCGGATGTAGGATTCAGATGCCTGATTTTCGAGGAGTAGTGCAAGTTGCGTGATCGTCCAGTCGTTTTTGCAATGTTGATGTGCTGTGTTTTGGTTTCCTGTGGACCCAGCCAGAGAGAGATTGAGGAGACTGAGACTGAGGCCATTTCAGTTCTCGTTAATCTCTTAGAGGACTCAAGTGCAGGACCAGAATACCTTGGCGAAGCAGCGGATCTGCTTGGACACTTGAAGCGTGCCGATACGTTTCCCACACTTAGGAATTTTCTCTCGCACCCAAACGAATTTGTGGCATTCAAAGCAATCAGTGCTTTGAGTCGATTTGGGGATGATCGGTCGATCGCTTCTCTGGAAGACCTGTTTCAGAAGACCCAGAGTCAAATCCTCAAGGTTGAAGTGGCCAGGGCGCTGGCCGAGAAGGGCAACAAGGATAAGCGGAACTGGTTGATTGGCGTATTACAGGGCGAAACCCTGAGTTTCTACCGTTNGAACGCGGCCACAGCCCTCGGTCGCCTGGGTAGTCAGGATGCGATCCCTTCGCTGCGAATCGCCTTCGAGGAGGATCCCAATGCAATGGTCAGGTCCAGTGCCGCTCTGGCGTTGGCTCGTCTGAACGATACAGGTAGTCTCGAAGCGATTGCAGACACGCTTGTCTCCACCCCGCATGAATCCAAAGCGCTGATCATGGTGGAGGCGCTTGAGGAATTTGGCAACCCGGCCGCCGTTAGGCATCTGGAGTCTGCCGTTATGCAGTCGGGTTGGCGCTTTTCTCTGAGGCGACGATGTCTGATGGCACTGGCGGAGTCGGGGCATACATTGTCGATTGGGGACTATTTGCAGGACCTTCTGGTGAGTTCGAAGCAAATCCCGGAACAGATCCTTGCGGCCGAAGGCCTTGGCCTCATTGGGGATGCAACCGCCGTCCCGGAGCTCCGGGCTGCGTTTCAGACACATACTGACCATCCGCTCAGGCTTGGGGCGGCCGGGGCATTGGCNAGACTGGGTGATGTGGGAAACCTTGCAAAAGAAATAGAGCCCGATCTCAAGAGCCCCAATGAAGGTTTCCAGCTNCAGACTGCCNAGGTGCTTGGGATTCTAGGAGACAAACGGAATGTGGNAGCCCTGCAGANGACTGCTGAGAATACGATCAATTTTGCGGTCAGACAAGCAGCGGTTCAAGCTCTGGCCAAAATGAAGGGAGACTTTGGTGTCCGCGCCCTGGTGGAAATCTTTGAAAACGCTGAATCCTTGGAGGCAAAGGGGGGGGTCGTTGAGGCCCTTGGGACAATGCGGACTGGTTCCGCCAGGGAGGCGTTGTCAGGCATGCTTGTGAGGACGGAGTATGCCACACTTAAAATTGGATGTCTCAGGGAACTCAGTCGGTTTGGTGACACCAAGTTAATCAAAGTGTTCAGGAAGTATTTTGAGGATCCAAGTCCCGGTGTTCGACTTCAGGCCGCGGCCGGTCCATTCTATATTTCCCGACAGATACCGGTTGGCGGCAAAGGCCTATGACCCGGAGTCGCGGTTTTAGGTCGTTTTGATATAACATCAGGCCGTTGAATTTCTCTACAACATGGAGTGTCGAAACGCACCTAAACACAATATTATTTTGAAGTTGCGCAAATTCACTCTCCGCTCGAACGGGGAATTTTGCGAATCGCTTGACAGGCAGACTTCAAAACGTGATATTTAAGCGTTGGTTAAACTAAAGAAATCGGCAATCAGAACAGTATGGGGGGCTGTCAGGCCCTCCTTTTTTACAGGTGGAATGCAGAGGCTTTTGGTTTTGTAGGGGGAAGTGTTGCAGTTGGATGTTACGACATCAGAAGAGGTAGCGGTCCTGAGAATCAGCAAAGCTCTGATAAGTGGTGCCGAGTTGATGCCATTCCAAGAACACATCTGGCGCTTGATCGAGGATGGCCTGACGTTAGTTGTTGTGGACTTTTCACAGGTCAAATGGTTTGGCAGTGCAATGCTGGGCGTTCTCACCACAAGTTTGACGACCCTGCTTAGTGCCGGGGGCGATCTGAGGCTTACCGGCATCACGAAAAAGATCGACAGCATTTTGATGGTCACCCAACTGGCCGGTATATTCCAAACCCTGGATTCAGTTGAGGAAGCGATTGAGAGTCACACAAGCATCTGCAAATGAAGAAAAAGGTTATGATGACCGGATTATCTGAAATAAGCGAGGCGGCGGATGGGAGGGCAGCGCGATGAAGCAATGGTTACCTGCGTTCTGCATCGCGTTGCTCTACTCGGCTGGACTTCACGCACAGGTTAGACCCAATGTTGACTTCGATGAGAGTGGTGCCGTGGACTATGGNGACTTCCTTGCCCTGGTCAGTGTGTTTGGGTCCAACCAGGCACGATTCGACTTGAATGGAAGCGGTGTAGTTGACTTCCAGGATTTCATTATCTTCGTCAGGGTTTTCGCGGAGGAAGCCAGAGGCGTCCGGGAATCGATCATTACCGAAAATGCAGTTGGTAGCATTCGGGCTTTTTCCCTTCCAACTCTGGGCAGCAGACCGATTGACATCCTGGCGGATACTCGCGGCATTGTATGGTTTACGGAGATCGGTGCTAATCAGATTGGCCGTATGGATACCAGAACGGGATCGTTCATTGAATATGCCGTCCCGTCGCCCNGGGGCCAACCGCACCATCTTGCGGTTGACAGCCGAGGGAACATATGGTTCACAGAGATCGGTGCCAACCAGATCGGTCGTCTGGATCCAATTTCCGAAGAGTTGAGGGAGTTCTCTGTGCCCACGCCAGGCAGCAGGCCGTACAGCCTAACATTCGACAGAAACGGGTATCTCTGGTTTACACAGGAATCAGGAAACCGGATCGGACGATTCGATCCGGTAAACGAGTCTTTTGAGGAGTTTCCCCTGGCTACACCCTCTGCAGGCATCGACGGTATTCTGGTAGATGCGGAAGGATTCCTTTGGTTCGCGGAGCGAGCTGTAGGAAAGCTGGGCAGACTCGATCCTGTATCTCAGAGTATCCAGGAATTCGTTTTCCCAGATCTTGATCTTGCGTTCAGACAAATCGCTTTGGATTCCAGGTCTCGAATCTGGTTTACAAATGCAGCGTCGTTCGGTCTGGGTGTGTTCGACACGCTAAGCGGTCGTATCCAGATGTATCATGTTCCGGATGGGATTGCTGAACCATCCGCAATTGTGGTTGACCTGAGTGATAGGGTGTGGCTTGCCGGCAATAATTCGAAACAGTTGGCTCGTTTCGATCCCGAGACCGGATACTTTCGAATGTACGATCTCCCGGTGCCATCCTCAGGTGTGGGAAACCTTACGGTCGATCCCTTCGGTGTGATATGGTTGACTGAGCCGGGAGAGGATCGCATTGGCAAGGTGGAAGTCTCAGGTCCCTGAATCAATCTGACATAAGCTTGGTTAGAACGCTCCGATATCGAATTCGGAGCGTGTTTTTTTGTGTGTTCTCACGCCCAATATGGTGCGACGAGGACCAGAAATGAATTGACTTTGAAGGGGGGGGTCGGTAACATTGCAGCCGCCCATACCGCACTGCCCAAGCATAGATTCACTCGCGAGAAAGAGGTTCGTTTGCGGCTTCTTCCAAACATAATTCTGGTGGTTCTTGCCATCGGGTCATCCGGCTCTGCGGCTGCAGACCGGTTGGTTCTGATGTCGCCTCATCCAGATGGAATCCAGAATGAATTCGAGACCGGCTTCAGCAAATACTATCTGGATCGAACGGGGGAAGAAGTTCATCTCGAGTGGCTGGATGTTGGTGGAGGTACGGGAACTATAATGCGCTACATTGGTTCGGAGTTCAGACGTACTCCGGAAGGAATTGGTATCGACGTTTTCTTTGGTGGGGGCATGGACCCGTATACCGAATTGGCCGAAAAGGGTTTGACCTTACCCCACAGGCTGCCGGAGGAATTATTGCTCAGGCTACCCGCTAAGATTGGGGGAGTGCCCCTTTATGACCAACAATACAGGTGGTATGGGGCAACCCTTGCAGGATTTGGCATCGTCTACAACAAACGGGTATTAGAACTGCTGGGTTTGCCCGTTCCCAAGAATTGGGCAGATCTGGGAAATCCCGACCTCTTCTCATGGGTGGGTTCCGGAGACCCAAGGAGCAGTGGCAGCGTCCACATGGCGTATGAGTTGATTTTGCAGGCATACGGTTGGGATAGCGGATGGGAGGTTATCACAACTCTTGGTGCAAATGTCAGGAATTTCGCATCGGGAGGTGCACAGGCACCGAAAGACGTCGCTGTAGGAGAGGTCGCCTACGGACTCTCCATCGATTTCTATGCTTGGGCGCAGATTGAGCGAGTGGGTAAGGAGTATGTGGGATTTTCCATGCCCGACAACCTTACCATTGTAAATCCCGATGGCATGGCCATTCTCAAGGGCGCCCCGAATCGAATGGTCGCACAACATTTTGTCGAATTCGTGATGTCGGATGCTGGACAGAAACTCTGGTTTCTGAAAAAGGGCGTTCCCGGTGGTCCCGTTGTGGATCAGCTAAACAGGTTTACGGTTTTGCCCGACCTCTATGAGCGTCACGCCGTTGAGGCAGCGGTCACTCTGAACCCATTTCTGTGGACATCAGATCTTGTCTACGATGCCAAAAAAGGGTCTTCGAGGTGGAGTGTGCTCAATGATCTGATTGGTGTGCTGGTAATCGACTCGCACGAACAACTGCAAGGCGCTTGGAGCAGGGCATTGGAAGATGGTGTGTCGAAGGCTGAGATCACACGCCTTTCCGCAACGCCGGTGTCTGAGAAGGAGTGCCTGCAACTTGCCGCCAGATGGCGGGATGTGGAGTTGCGAAGTCGCACGATCGCAGACTGGACGGATTTCGCAAGGCGCAAATACGGCGAGAGAACCCGCAGTGGATTCTCACAGTTTGTCAATTGGGTAACCGTAGGTTTTCCAATGGCCATTGGGTGTGCGATGGTGCTCTACCTTTGGCGGGTCAGAGGGAGATAAGGAGCGGGAATGATTCGGATTTTCTCTTATTCACGGGAATCCAAGAGAATGGAGACCCCAAGCATCTTGGAGTTGCCACGCCACCTTGCGGATCGAGGAAGGATGATCTGGGCGGATCTGGAGGATCCCACCGATGAGGAAACTGGCGTCCTCGGGGGGATGTTCGGGTTCCACGTCTTGGCTGTGGAAGATTGCATGCAGGAAGGCCTGTTGCCCAAATTCAATCTCTATGACGGGTATATATTCAATATCGTTCATGCCGCAGAGAGTAAGAACACGGAGGCCTTTTCCACGATAGAGGTTGATATTTTTGTCGGTGAGAATTTTCTGGTCACCTATCACCAGTCGTACGTCAAGGGCATTTTCGATTCACGAGGACAGGTCGCCAAGAACCCCGGATCACTCTTGCGGTCACCGGATTGGTTATTATACGGAATTCTAAATGCGATGGGTCACAACTACGAACCCGGCGTTCAGAGGTTGAACGATCAGGTAGAGATGCTGGAAAATGCTTTCCTAAGTTTGCCTGGTGAAGATCAACTCGGGACGCTCCTGAGGTTGCGGAGCGAAGCCTATCATCTCCACAGGGTCGCTGATCTTCAACAGGATCACTTGTCTCGATTCGGACGTGGTGATCTGCCATGGATAATGGAAGAGAATCTGCTCTACTTCAGAGATCTCTATGACAACATGGCTCGTATCTCCCATATGGCGGATCATCTTAGAGAGCGCCTTGCCGGGATGATGGAAACCTATCATGCCCTTGTCTCTCGACGCGCTCTGGGGGCAACCAAAACATTGGCTCTGGTCGTGACTCTGGCACTTCCCCTGTGTTTGCTGGTTGGCATATATGGGACGCTTTTCAATGTCTTACCGAAATTTTTGTTGGCGGGTGGACATTACGGGATACTTTCAGGGATTGTGGCATATCTAATCATCTCAGTGTCTGTATTTAGGAAGAGACGCTGGTTCTGAAATTGGAATTGTATATGGTTAGCGTAAGGCTGGAGAATATCACGAAGCTTTTCGACAATGTTTTGGCGGTAGACCGTGTGAGCCTAGAAATTGAGAAGGGGGAGTTCTTCTTTCTGCTTGGGCCATCAGGTTGCGGCAAGACCACTCTGCTACGTCTCATCGCCGGCTTCTATCATTCGGAAAGTGGACGAATTCTCTTTGACGATCGTGATATGACACAGGTCCCGCCAAATGAGCGGAACACGGGCATGGTATTTCAGAACTATGCCCTCTGGCCACATATGACGGTTCGTCAAAATGTGGAATACGGGTTGAACATGCGGAAGGTTCCAGCAGATGACCGGAGGGCAAGAGTCAACCAGGCTCTCGAGATGGTGCAAATGGAGGCCTATGATCAGCGTTCTTCCAACCAGTTGTCTGGTGGGCAGCAACAGCGGGTGGCTTTGGCAAGGGCATTGGTGGTTGAACCGGACGTGGTCCTGCTGGACGAGCCACTCTCAAATCTGGACGCACGGCTTCGTTTGGAAATGCGAGAGCAGATTCAGCGGCTTCACCANAATATCGGGATTACGATGATCTACGTGACCCACGATCAGAAAGAGGCGCTTGCCATGGCCAATCGCATGGCAGTGATGCGTGGTGGGCAGGTTATGCAGGTGGGCACCCCCAGAGACCTGTATAACCAGCCCTCAAACCGTTTCGTGGCGGACTTCATTGGTGAGATCAACCTGATTCCTGGGGTGGTAGCGGATATCGGCGACCTCGTCCGAATTGAGACACCCCTAGGCACACTGCAGGGCAGAACCAGATATGCCGACCTACAAAAGGGTGATCATGTGAACTGCGCCATCCGTCCGGAGGCCCTCGAGTTTCTGGAGGGTGAGCCCGGTGATGGTGAGAATGTGGTCTCCGGTCAGATACGACATGTGGTCTATCTTGGAGATCTGGAACAATATATCGTAGACCTTGTTGATGGGACGCAGGTGAAACTGGTGGAACATAACGCTCTCAGTCAGAAAGCGAATCCGGGAGATGGTGTTAGGATANGTTTCAGTCCATCCAGTGTGNTGGTGCTTTCTGACCGTGAGAAAGCTTAACAATCGAATCGGGACATCTCTGAATGCAGGATTTCTTTACCTTAAAGACCCGGTACAACCGCTATATGTTCGCAACGCTAGGGTTAGCGATCATCCTATTCCTTGTTATCGGAGGTCTGCTGTACAACCTGTTGGGCGATAGTTTTGTCGTGCCTGCAGTGGTTCTTCCCCTATCCGTTTTGCTATTTTGCAGTTTCTGCATAAAGCGTCTTCACGACGTATCAAGATCCGGATGGTTTGCCCTCCTACTGCTGCTGCCGTTCGTGCCCGTTACGCTCGATACGGATTACTGGCCCCTGCTCATCGTCAATGTGGTCTTTCTCCTATATCTGCTTTTCGCCAGGGGCGCAGTGGGGGCCAACAGGTTTGGCAGAGACCCCATTACGCTCGATACGGATTACTGGCCCCTGCTCATCGTCCTTGCGGAACTGGCCTTCCTCTTCCTGTTCTACCCCCTATCGTATGTATTTGTAAAAGCCCTCATCATCGACGGCAGATTGTCGTTCGTCTTTTTTGAGCTGATGGTGACCAATCCCGTTTACATTGAGATGATTCTGAACAGCTTCAGGCTGGGCGTCATCACAACCATTGCCACCACCTTGCTCAGTCTACCTGTAGCTTACTTGATGATCCGGTACGAATTCAAGGGTAAAAGTATTCTGAATGGTTTGATCCTGGTTCCTATGGTACTGCCACCCTTTGTTGGGGCCATTGGGATGAAACAGCTGTTTGCCAGGTTCGGCTCCATCAATCTCTTCCTGATGAAAGTCGGCATACTTGAGCAACCGATCGACTGGTTCGGTGGGGGAGGTCTTCTGGGTGTGGTGATCCTCGAGGTCCTGCACCTGTATCCCATAATGTTTCTCAATGTTGCCGCGGCNTTGTCCAACATCGACCCGAGTTTGGAGGAGGCCGCACGGAATCTTGGTAGCAAGGGATTCAAACTTTTCAGNACAATAACGTTTCCNTTGATGNTGCCCGGTTACTTCGCTGGCGCAATCATCGTGTTCATTTGGGCGTTTACGGATCTGGGTACGCCGTTGATTTTTAACTATCGGAAGGTCATTGCTGTAGAGATCTTCAATTCCATATCGGACATCAATGAGAATCCGATGGCCTATGCCCTCGTGGTAATGATTTTGCTACTGACGGCATTTTTCTTTTACCTTTCCAAAGCGCTGCTTGGCAACAAACGATATGAGATGGTTGCTCGTGGACACGTCGGATCTGTGGTGCGGCCAGCTTCTAGAGGTATCACACTGCTGATCTACACCCTGATGCTATCCTTGACCGCGGTAGCCATTTTGCCACACATCAGCGTATTCCTGACTTCCATATCGGAACGCTGGTTCATGTCCGTTTTGCCACAGGAGATCACCGGCAAGTATTACGGCCAGGTTTTTGATCGCACTCTGGCGGTTTCGAGCATCAAGGTGAGTTTAATGTTGAGTATCCTGAGCACGGGTATCGACGTGGTGCTGGGGATCGCCATCGCATATCTCCTGGCCAGAACCCGGATTCCCTACAAGGGCATTGTAGATGCGGTATCCATGCTGCCTTTGGCACTGCCGGGCCTCGTGCTCGCCTATGGATACCTCACCGGTTTCTCAGGGACGATCCTGGACGTGAGGCAAAACTCCCCCGTTCCCCTCCTGGTGATCGCGTATGCTGTGCGACGTCTCCCATACATGGTCCGGTCGGCATATGCCGGCTTCCAACAAACCAGCGTCACTTTGGAGGAGGCGGCCCAGAATCTGGGGGCTTCACGCNTGCGCACGATGCTGCAGATCACCTTTCCACTTATTCTCGCGAATCTGGTCGCTGGGGGCATCCTTTGCTTTGCCTTCGCCATGCTCGAAGTGAGTGACAGCCTGATTCTGGCGCTCAAAGATGAATACTATCCCATTACCAAGGCGATCTGGGCACTGATGGGCCGCATCACGGATGGACCCTATATTGCAAGCGCAATGGGAATGCTGGGCATGCTGATGTTGATGACAAGCCTTTTCTTGGCAGGAAGATTTCTCGGTAAAAGAATGGGTGAGTTGTTCCGTGCTTAGAGCATCTGCCCTTGAAGACGGGAAGCAGAGATGTACCTGTCAATACTGATTATCCTCGTCATCGGCATCATCATCTTCAAACTTACAGGTGGTGCCAGAACACCGGTGGAATCAGTCGATAATACCGATCCGCACGAAATTGGCTCCGGAGTTCTGGATCTGGCCAAACAGAGCTTACCCGATACACCGGTCTTCCGAGAGAATTCCGCCTGTCTCGGAACCGTTCTCCGAGACTTGCTGACCAGGATGGGGATGCCNGTAGNGCAGGCACTCACCATTTTGTGGAATTCGGGCTTCACGGCAAGTGGTGCTGTAGCCTCGAAAGGATGTTCTTCCGCAGGTCTGAGTGTACAATGCGGGAGGGAGGAGACCGGATTTGCTCTTGAGCGTGCGCTTCTGGTTGGTATCCAGGTTGCCAGAGCGGATGACGACTACGCTGGTGTGGCAGATGACCTGGACCTTGCTGCCTTGGANCAAAAAGCGGAAGAGGCTGAAGAGTTTCTCTTCGGCGGGGTGGATCGGGAACAATATGTTCTTTGCCAGAAGACAGTTCTGGCGCTTCGAGACATGCTCCACGACGAAGGGGATGCCGTCAGGTCTGAAATTATCAAGTCTTTGCTCAGGATATTCGACGAGAAGATTGTTTCATACAAGAAGGATCTTTCCAGTACCATGGCGAATGTCTCCCACCAGGATATTTTATTGTGGGGAGATAGCCGGGACAGGCGGACCTACTATTTTAAAATGGGCGTAACCAACTCGCTGCGGCGTAGCGGAAGGCTGGTCAGTTTGGGACACTTGTATAGACACAAAGGTGTCAACTACGATGTCCTCGAGGCCTATGAACTTGCAGCACAGGAGTGCACCCAGCTTATTGCCGCAGACAACATGGGAATAGAAAAGCTCCTACAAATGGGACCGGTAGAGATCGAGGGTCTGGTTCAACAAAGACTAAGGGAGGGTGGAAAGTGAGGAAGTTGATTTCTGTTACGGGCACCAGCCTGGGGAGGCGGTGTCGTGTCTGAGAAAGTGTCTGTGTTGCTTGTTATACCCTCCGGATCTGAAAACTCCGAAGCTGTTCAGGAGGTATTACGCGGGATTTCCTCCCAGACTTACCCATCCTCTCTGATTGATGTAACTCAGTTACAATATGTGCCGAGCGCGCCTGGAGCCTATACCTCCGCGTTGAACGCTACTCGAGAGGGTGCTACGGGAGAATTTGTGGTTCAGGCGGAACCTGGCGTGGTTTGGGATGGGAACAAAATCGAGAGACAGGTATCCCATCTTCAATCCAAACCGCATTTAGGTGCAACCGTCCATCGCATGACACTTCGTGATCCAAGAGGCCGAACGCATCCCCTGGATCTAAACGATCTCCACCGGTATGGTCCNTACCTTGGGAGCCTGCTGGGACTGCCCTGGGGCCCTGGGGCTGCGATGTTCAGACGCGAGGTCTACTCCTCCCTGGGCGTTTACCGCAACTTAGATGAAGCCCTCTGGGAGTANGCGCTCAGGTTTNTGGAAAGGGGCCACGAACTAGAGATTATGGCGGAGGATTTGGCAGTCTGGAGTCTGGACTCAGACATTGCGTCCATTCTGGGTACCAGAAGTCAACTTGTCCCGGCTTCGCACAAGCACGATTTCCTCAAGTCCTACCTCCAGGGCCTATCTGCGGATAGACTGATTCCTGACCGAGATCCAGAATCTTTCAGCGGCAACCTGGTGCTTGCTGCTTTGATGGATAAGAATGATGATCTGGAATCCTGCCACAAGATCTGTCAGGAAGCCGGGCAGGANGATGTGTGTGGAAATTACTGGCATGGCATTGTGCATCGAAGAGAACCGGATTTCGAAAATGCCAGAGGTTGGTTCCGAAGGGCCTATGGGCTGCCTGCCTATGAGGATATCTATGCCGGGGTACTGGGTGTTCTACAGCGTGTTCTGCAGGTGCCCGAATACGGAGAAGCGAGGGAGAGAGCGCTGGGTTTTATGCAGCACTTACGCGCGCAAGGATCCTGGGACCCGATCTACCTAGTTGATCTGTGTGAGGCGTGTATGGAGCGGGGATCGGCATTGGAGTCGAAGATGCTCGAGGAGGTCCAAAAGGTAGAATTCGAGGTGCTCTTCGACTGGACATACAGATCTGCACTGAGTAGTTGATTGAGATTCTTCTGGTTAGCCGGAGGCCGGNCTGCATGTATGCGGGTTCGGCCGTTTCTATATCCGGTGNGATATTCGTCGCATNATCGGTGGCACTAGGAATAGGCCGATAATCATCTCAGGAACTATGTAGCTGCCGTTATATATAGCGGAATAGTGCCAAACGTTTGACCCTTCAGGTGCATAATTGGAAAAAAAAATGACTCCCGAGACCAAGTGGCAGGTGAATCTGGCCGCATTTCCAAGGAGTATACCGAGACGTGGTAGTGAATCGGGGTAAGCGGACAGCGCAAGGCACGCGAACGGAATGGGGTAGTCCAGGAGAATTTGAATAGGATGGATGATGAAGGGATCTAGTATCAGTTTCAGCAGGCCCGTCAGTAACCCAGCAAGTATTCCCGTGCGGACCCCCATCAAAAGGGTGATGAAGAGAATCGGCACGGTCTCCAACGTGATAGAGCCGCCCTGAGGGAGACGGTAGAGCTTGAAATACCCCAGTACAATGGCAAGAGCGGAGGCCGCGGCGACAAAGGTGAAGGAGCGAACGCTCAGAGTAGGGTGGCTGGACAATGAAGTGGGCTCAATTGTTAGGCTTGGCTATTTCGACTTTGCGGCAGTTTTCTCTTTGGTCGGTGAGCCGTTCTGCCTTTTATAGGTGCTCATTTCCTTGCTGGCTTTCTGGTGTTGTACGTTGAGCGCGTGGTAGAATTCCTTGAAGGGCTGAAGGATCCTCTGATTCATCCAGTCTCTCTTCTTTCTTATGGTCATCCGACCTGCCGCGCTGTTTACATCCCCATGCTGTTCGATCATCAGGCCGTGAACCTGTCCTCGGTCACTTTCCCACCAGGTCAGCAGATGCTGGCAAGCCTCACAGAAAACGAGGAGATCCGATACAGCTGATTTTTTATTTTGTTGGATAAATTCCTGTGCAAGATCCTCCTCCAGGGTGGTTTTCAAGGCCAGCTTCTTCGTCTCTTCGGCCGAGTCCTGTGGAGAAGGGGCGGCCTCAGCATCCGGCGCACTGTGTTCAATCCTTCCAGCCGTTTTCTTGCACTCCGAAACCAGGAACATGGATCCTGCCAACGCCACATCATAGAGTTTCATAGTGATCTTCGCGGCCTGTCGCAAAACCGAGTGTATCCAGCGTTTGTCCACCTGAAGGCGTTGGATCTGGTGTGCGGACAGTTTCGCGAGTTCCTGAACCTGGGCTACATGTTCAACGTCAAATGTCTTGATACGTTGTTCTACGAATTTTCGGGCTGCACTCTTCTCCTCCGATGTGAGGATCAGCAGTACTTCCGAAGTTTTTTGCATTGATGAAAATTCCCTCAAATTGTATCATCAGAACGCACGAAGCTTTTGCATCAACCCAATATACAATAATCGAGACACTGCATCAAGCAACCACAACCAGAGTCATATCCATTTGGGATTTATTGAGATGCCCGATGAAACACCGAAAAGCATTCTCTTTGGCGAGAAGGAAAAGGTGGAGAGGGACTTTATCCACACCCTTCTGGACAAGATCGGCGGCTTCCGGTAATTGGGGCTGCCTCAGCCGCTGATGTGATGCAAAAGCTTTGTCAGAATCCGGACCTGATTCTTGTGGATCCAAAAGTCGAAGGCAATATGATGAAGGCTGTCAAGCTGATACGGCGGATGCCCAAGTTGAATCACGTGGGCCTGGCGATAGTTACGGAGGACCTGTCCGATTTTGACAGGTGCAAAGGCAAGGGGTTCGACGGCATCGAGGGTTTGCCCACACTGCCTTCGGTCTATGTACAGGTCGAGCAACTCTGTGAAGATCCGGATCCATCGATTACCATGAAGCTACTAAAGCTCTCCAATCCGGGCTTTTTTGGGTTCAACAGAGAAATCAAGTCTGTAAAGGACGCGGTCTCACTATTGGACAATCAAACGGTAAAAAAACGCCGTGTTGAGCATTTCCGTATTCGAGGCCAAGGAGGATGGCTCTGGGGTTGACCCACACAAAACTTGGACAGGAGTTGGCTGAGAGCTGGGGCATTCCCTCAAGGTTGATCGAGGCTATTTCGCAACATCATCGACCGCAACAATCGGATCGCGATCCCGCGTTGGCGAGTCTTGTTCATATGGCCGACGCTGTCAGTCGTAATTTGGGGGGTGGCTCTGGCTGCAATTCTCTTGTTCCCCTTATACATCTCATTCGCTTTCAATCAGTTGGCGGTTAGTCCTGATGACCTGGTATCTTGGGAAGAGGAGATTGTACAGGGCATAGAAAAGGATATGACCTTTCTGTCTGCCACCGCTTAGTGACCGGTAAATTGACAAGGAAAAAAGCCGCCACATCTTTGTGGCGGCTTTTTTCCTTTGCCTTATCTAGACTACTTCCCTTGAGCGTTCTCGAAGATTGGCTTCATCTTTTCAACAACTTCTGTGTCGAGCTCCGATGAAGAGACGATTTCGGTGAATTCCTCTGGTGTGATTCCAAGTTCCTCCAGGAACTTTTTGTCTGCCCCTCACGGATAGATGTAGTCGCCCAGGTTACCCCTGAGCATAGCCCTCGCTTTGTCGGTAATGCGGGGCAGCCAGGGGATACCCCCCATCGCCAGCGACCTGCCACGAGGACGAAACTCGATGGCACCATGGAGAGGGTCCATTAGGTCTCCTTTCGCACTTAATGAACAATTGTGTTCTGGGTGTGAATGTATGTACAGCGTTGCAATAAAATACACCACTAACGGTTGAAGTCAAGATCGTACTTACTCGAAGGCTTGTATGCCGAAAAAACTGTATCCCCATATTGCTTCCGTTTAACCATCACAAGGTTCTGTCCGGATCGTGGCAGGACTACGGAATGCGCATGTTGAACCATCACGGTGGTGTCGTTTGACAGGATCGTGGATTGGTCCAATTCTGAAAATACTTTCTCTACAAGAGGTCGATCATCTACTTGCGCGTGATAGGGCGGATCCAAAAATATGATATCGAAAACGGTCCCTTCTGTCGATAATGATAGTAGCAGCTTCTCGGCAGAGCTGTGGTGGACGCAAATCCGGTCTCCCAGGTCCCATTTTTGGATAATTGAAGCAATGAATTCGTACCTGTGGCGTTCAGTCTCGCACATCAGTACTTCGGCGCCCCTGCTGAACGCCTCAAGGCCAATCTGTCCCGAACATGCGAACAGGTCCAGGAAGCTTAGACCCGACAGGTCTGCACCCATCATGGTGAAGGCAGCTTCCTTAGCCCTACCGGATGTGGTGGCGGCGTTGCCGAATGCCTGATTGTCGAATGGGACGACCCGACCCTTCAGAGCTCCCGTAATGATTCGCATAGCTGCAAAATACAGCCTGAGCGGAGATACGGAAAGTCAAAACCAAAGAGAACCCCATTTCCAGCTCGACCAAGCTTGACCAGCAGGGCAGGAAAGTCTTATAGTCGTTATAGAATGCGTTTTTCGTTCAGATGGTTGTGCCTAATAAGGAGTGCTTTTGTGTGGTTCAGCAGATTTATACTAACATCTGTGGTTCTACTCCTGTTTGGTAGGGCGGGAGCAGATGAAACTGAACAGATGCTTTCTTTGTCGGGGCTGCTGGGAACGGTTACGGTGGATGGTTCTCAGTGGCAAAGGTTGGATCTTAGACCCAAGTTCGGGGGAGGAGGACTCGAAGCGGTTCTAGATCTGGAGCTGTTCCTTGATGACGAGGGTCGATTCCGAAATCTGGGTTGGGATTTTTCCACACGCCGGAAGGGGTTGGAAAGTGTCCTTCGTAAGATTCACTACGTGCGATACGGAGAACCCAATGATCCAAAGCGACGCATTTATCTCAGGATTGGTTCTCTGGAGAGCGTGACCCTCGGTCAGGGCATGATCATGCGCCGGTATCGAAACACCATGGATTCACCTGCGTTGAAGAAGACGGGATTGGACTTTGAACTGCGAGAATTGGGATACGGTAGGCTGTCGATACGAGGCGTGATCAACAATTTTCTGGACCTCGATAGTGGTGGACCCGTTGTCGGCGGGCGTGTGACTTTTCGACCGGGAAGTGGCATGGAGATCGGGGTAACTGCGGTGGTGGACACTGACCAACTCAGCGGTCTGCCCGACTCGGTTCGTGCCGGAATGAAGGAAAAAGACTACGGTCTTTTCGGGGTGGATGTAAGCTACCCCCTGCTTAGGGGGCCAATAGCCCATATGAGCATCTACGGTGGCATATCCAGGACGATGCTGTCGGATGAATCAGGGATGGGTCTTAGTGGGCCGGGCATTCTTCTCCGAACAGGTGGATTGACAGTTCAGGCAGAGTATAGATGGGTAGAAGGACATTTCAGTCCCGGTCACTTCGATGCACTTTATGAGTTCAATAGAGCCACGCTGAGTGCCGGGAGGGACACCATCGTCACTCGTGAGGAAACCCTTGAGAACCTGACGCTTCAGGGCGTGTTTGGAAATGTAAGGCTTTCCCTTGGTCCTTTATTGGAGGCGGAGGGGTCGTATCAGCATCTTAGTGGCAAAGGAAATGATGATCGCCGATTGGGGGGTCGCGCATATCTCAAACCAGCATTGCTGAGACAGTTACCACAGATCGAGATGGCTGAGGCATACTACGAAAACCGGAGACGTGGTAGTGGAGGTGTTAATTTCTTCGATGCCTCGCCTGACACCAGATTTGGTTACAAATTGGGTTTGAATCCGGTACCGAAGTTGTCGATTATACTCGATGTGGAGTTTTCCTATCTGCCGGATGGGGCAGGTGCGTTCATGCGGAGACGAAGTTTCAACCTCCAGTCAATTATCAGTCTGTAAATAACAGACCACATGGTATGTAAAGAAGAGCCCTCTTGCTTGGTGCAAGAGGGCTCTTCTTATAAATATGGAACTTGTCCCTACGTGTTGTCTTCAGGTGTTAGCGGGAGCGTGAAGATGTCACTGGATTCGTGACAGTGGCACATTCCTGCAAATCCCAGTATTCCAGGAATATAGGAAAGGTGATGTCAAGCTATTCTTGAACTGTGCGAGTCACGACGCTTTTTAGTTGTCCAATGTTGAGAAGTTCCACCTATCGAGCGCGGATTCAGCTATCTCATTTCCCGGGTTCATTTCCAGAACACGACTGTATGACAAAGCTGCCTCCTCGGGTTTCCCAACCTTTTCGTATGCCTGGGCAAGGGCGAGGTGGGCCTGCCAGTCCTCAGATGAGTTCTGGACGACCTGCTCGAGCGCGATTACAGACGCTTCGTAATCCTGCAGGTTATAGTGGAGGATGCCCATATTGAATTTGGCCGCATGAAGGTCGGGGTTGTGGTCCAACGCACTTGTGTATTGTCCCATAGCCAGCTCGTAATGACCGCCCTGGTGGTGTTCCACGCCGAGAGCGAAGCGCACCTGGGCGACTACCTTTGCAATTCTGACGGGATCCCCCCTGCCGGTATTACGGGCGATTCTGAGAAATCGTTCCAGGTAAACCACACCTTCTGCTTTCATGCCCGCTTTGACCATTCCTACTCTGGCTTCCACAGGAATCCCGTTCTTCCCAAGGGTCGCAAGTTCCCACTGTCGAGTAGCGTCTTCTTTCCTTCCCTGTTTCAGGTAGGCCTCCCTCAAAAGCAGGTGACCCAAAATAAAACCTGGACGAACTTCCGTTGTCCGCTGGAAGGACTCCGCAGCGGCCTGCCAGTTCTCTTCGCGATAGGACGCCATTCCGGACTTGATGTAACGATCGGGCAGGTGCTTGTCGACTCCCACCTCCTCCGCCCATTCCGTTAGAAGGGGTCTGACATCTTCCGCACGTCGCTTGAAGATCGTAACAGCAGGATGATCGAAGGCGGTTACCGTTGGCTCAGCAGTTGCCTCGGACAGTTGCCAACCTGCAACGCTAGGTGAAACCTTGAACCTCTGGATCTGATCGAATCCCAACCTTCCTGAAACCAGCCTCTCGTAGAGACCGAAAGCCACCGGATATCGATCCGGCACACTCATGTACTGCACCATGCGGTTTTCTTCTATGATCAGAATCCAATCCACATCGCTGAGCTTTGTTTCAACGTAATTGATCTGAGCCCAATATGGCACACAGTTTTCCGCAATCAGAAAATAGCTGGCATCGTCGACTTTTAACCTGTGTTTCTCGCTGGAGACCATCCAAGATGTAGGGAACCCTCCCCGTTCAACGAGAACACTCGCTTTGCTAGGGATGTTCTCCCGGGCCCAACGTTCGGCAGAAAACCTGCTGTCCTCCTGGGAGTAGATCCGCGAGAAGGATAGACCGAATACAACAGACGGTACTCCCACGAGTAGAATCGGTAACCAGGAAACAAGGTGATGTTTGCAACGTTTGCGCAGCCATTCCTTTGCCAAAATGCAGACCCAGGCGGAAAGCACAATCAACGGGGGCACCATAGGCACTGTGTAACGAATTGGCTTGGAGTGGAGGTAGCCAATCGTTAGAAAGTAGCAGATCACCCAGCCCAGGAGTACGATCGATCCTTTGTGACGTTTTGCCAAAGCCGCTGTTACCCCCAGCAGCGATGTTGCGACAAGGGTCCAGCCGATTGAATAGGGAAGAAGGTTGATCACGTGGTGTATGTACGGCAATGTGTCGAAGTCCGCGAGCGTCCATATCTGGATGTGCTCCCCCTTCACAACTTTTATGCTCCCCATAAGCTGGAGCACTTTGTCGTCACCGAAGAAATGATCTGGATCCAGTATCAGGAATGGTTCGCAAATCAATGCTGTGCCTGCTGCTGCCACAAAGTAAATCGAAAACTGTCGGGAAAGGAGAGATTTCCAGTTTGCTCTCCATAGATGAGCGAGCAGGAAGGGGATCCCCAGCCACACCCCCACGAGGCGAGTGCCGGTAGCCAGACCACAAGCGATGCCACACGACAGGTAAATCCCGACGTTTTGCGATGGCATGCGCAAGATATAATAGATGGCGAGGGTAACCCAGAACGCAAGCGAGACATCGACAGTGTAGTAATGACACTGTTGGATGTGCCCAGCCGAAAAGCCCAGCAGGACTGCTGCGAATAGACCGGTAATGGAGTCACAGATTCTGGTACCGACGAGGAATACGAGCAATACGGTCAGTGTTCCAAGGAAGGCAGAAATGGCCCTGCCCAACACGTGAGCCAGGCGAATGGACCGGTTGTCTTCCTGCAGGAGGGGATTGCTGCCTGAAACGACCGACACCACCTGGCCAGCGGCCCAGAGGAGATACATGGGTGCCTTCCCATAGGGTGCAACAATCTGTTTCATACTCACCCCGACAAGGGCAGAGCTTTCCACCACGGTGGTTTCGTCTGGGTGGAATCGGTGGAAGATACCTGTTTCCGGGTGTGTTCCCCAATCAAGGCCGTGGAATCTTAAGCAGCCTGACAGCAGGAGAATTACATACAAAGCAATCTTGGTTTGTTTTGCGTACACAATTAACTCGAATGGGTTCGATGCTTCGACGGGATGAGATAAAGATCCAGGAGGCTTCTAAGCACAGCGACTGGTGTGATCTTGGACCCTCGTACGTCCTGCCACTTCTCAAGAGGGTGCTCGTATATGAGGTCCTCAATCTTGAGTGAATCGGAAATCTTGGCAAGTCCGATGAAACGCATAATGATCTCGACATCAAAGATCCACCGGTTGAGGAATGGATCTTCGAACACGGAGATAAGCTCAGGAGAAACTTTGAACAGCTTCGCACCGCATTGACTGTCGTAGATGGGAAGGCCTGTTTTCAAGGAGACGAGTGTCGCAAAAATCCGACTAAGATAGTGCCTGAGAGCACTTCGTTTGATCATTCGTCCTAGGAGTTGTACTCTGGAGCCAAACACCATCTGGAAATTGGACCTGGTATCCAATACATCTCGAAACTCCCGCACAGCCTGAAGAGGTGTTGCCAGGTCTGCATCCCAAAATCCTAGATAACGGGGGTTTGCCGGAAACGATTTGCGAAATCCCTGGCGCACAGCCTCAGCCTTTCCACTGTTCTCGGCGAGGCGGAGAATCTCAATCGAGCCAGGGTGAATCCTCTCGATGCTCTCCAGGGTCTCCTGGGTTTTGTCCGTGCTGCCATCATTGACAAGGAGGAGTCCAGTAGAGGGATTTGCCTCGACGAAATACTGGATGGCCACCCGGTCTAGCCGGTGTTCTTCGTTGTAACAGGGTATTACGATGATCGTGTCTAACATAGGGTCTTGTGTCACTTATAGACTCAGGTCTGTTTTCTAATGATGGCGATCAGGCTGACACCAAAGGGAAATCCGGATCTCCTTTTCTGGGCCAGGGCTCTGAGCAGAAACTGCGATTCGTGAAAGAATATGCGTTCCAGAACCTTGTTGGTGAATGTGGACGGGATTTTCAAGTCCGTACCTGCCTCTCCCCAGGTCCTTCCGAACAACCGGTTGAGCATACGCAAGACGCGAACTACAGGGTAGAGGTACGAATTGAAATACGACAAGAGATGGATACCAACCGGGAGTTCTTCCAAGATAGTACGCAAGCCGTCCAATTGGTATCGGCGAAAGTGCCCGTGGTTGACATCCTGGCAGCTCCACAACTCCCTGTCGGCCGGGACCATGATCAGGATATAGGTCCCTTTGTTCTGCGAAGAGACAAGATTCGAAAGAAATCTCGAATCATCTTGGATGTGTTCCAACACGTCCATCAGCAGGACAAGGCGGACGTTGGTCTGGTCGATGGTCGAGTCTTCTGGATAACGTGAACAGATAAAATAAACCTGAGGATACCTGGCCTTCGCCGATTCGATGGCATACCTGGAAGTGTCGAATCCGACGCAGGTGTGTTGCCGTGAAAGCGCCGCGATATTTGCACCCGTACCGCATCCGACATCGACGATAGTCTGGTGGTCTATTCCACCCGTGAGTCGATTGGCCAGTGCCACCATAATGCGTCTTCTGGCACGGAACCACCAGTGCTCTTCCTCTATCCTGGCATGAAGCTGGAACTGTTCTATTTGCATAGTCAGGGGGAGCCCATCTGTGTATCAGGTTTTATCTCATGTAACTCTCGTATGGCAACCGCGTGATTCGGCTGAAGTCGCAGAACATGCCTGTATTCAAGGATTGCTTCTTGTGTCAAGCCAAGTCTTTGGTTGCATTGGGCAAGTGCCAGGTGCGCCTGGTGGTCGTCAGGTGAGAGGGCAACTGCATCAGCAAATCGGCTACGTGCGGACTCGTAAGCCCCTTCTCCGTAGTGAAGTATCCCAAGGTTGAAATGCGCGTCAAACACCGATGGCGAGGCTGCTATCACTTTCACGTAAATGGCTTTGGCGTTATCTCCGTGTCCAGACTGCTGATAGAGGGCCCCGAGGCTCGTGAACTCGACCCAGTAGTCCTTGTTGGTACCATCCAATTCAATGGCCTTCCAGATGGCCTCGTGCGATGAATCCAGTTTCCTAATTGCGCGATATGCCCGTGCAAGGGTATACCATCCGTGAGACTGATCTGGAGACCGGGTCAAGGATCTTTTCATTGAAAGAATGGATTGGGTCCAGTTCTGCATCCTGAACTGGGCCATCCCGGTGTTGTAATCCAGGTTGGGGTAGTCAGGGTCAACAGCTTGTGTTGCGCTGAGGTGGAAAAGTGCCTCGGTGGTTCTGCCCAATGTATACAGGCATCTAGCCAGGTTGAAGTGGAGGACCGGAGCTTCGGGGAACTTCTCCAGACCGTCTGTCAGAGCGGCCTGTGCCTCCTGAATCTTTCCCATCGAGAACAGCGACGTCCCAAGTCTACCGTAGGATTCGGGAACCCAGCTATCGTGCTGGATTGCCGAAATGTACATTTCCGAAGCTTCTACGAGTCTTCCCTGATTCTCCTTCAGAATTCCCAGGTCGAGGTACGCCTTGGCGTAACTCGGAAACTTCCGGATCAGATCACGGTAAGCGGATTCCGCTTCAGCCATCCTGCCCAGTCCGAACAGAAGCCTCCCGTGGTTGTAAAGCGCGAAGCGGTATTCTGGAGACCGGTCTATGGCGGCATTGTAATGTGCAAGAGCCTCAGGGTATTTTCCCATGTGATGGAAGGTCTTTGCCAGATTGGCCTGATAGACGGCATTATCGGGTTTAAGGTGTGCAGACCGTGTGTAGCTCCGTAACGCTGGGCTATAGTCTCCCAAAATGAAGTGGAGATCACCCATGGCGTTATGGAAGTTGGCATCGCCAGGATCCAACTGAATGCCTTTTTGGTAATGAATCAGGGCTTCCTCGTATCTACCAGCAGACTGCATGATCGAGCCCAGATGAAAGTATCGGTGCGGCGAGGAGGAGTCCAGAAAAAGTGCACCATCCGCGTGGGAGCTGTCGGGTCGAATGATGTAGAGTAGCTCCGCCCCGTCTGCGCTGATCCGGTGGACGACTTCTCCGGGGATGCTGCGGTGTGTCTCAAAATGGGTATTGACGATATACAGGTCCGCATCCCAAGGGTTTACCACATACTCGAATTTGTCCTGATTGACCAAGTACCATTGATTCGGGGAAATCCCTGCAACCTTTACTTTTCCACGGGATTTTGGGACATAGTCTTTATTGATCCAGTGAATTCCCTGGGTGTAGCTGTGCTGATAGTAGTCCGTCTCATACTTTGAGGAGGCATTTGCAGTTCCACCGGCGAAAAGCCTGTTGAAGTAGACATACTCATTGGGATGAAGCGATAGCATGTCAAGTAAACCAACACAAAGTGCAGAGGCGAGGGCCAGCGCGAATACCTTTGGCCGTCTGGCCTTCAGAATGATCTTGGCCGCCAGAACCGCGCCCAGAGTAGTCAGTGTTGCGGTGGAAAAAATGAGATGTCGGATCCCATTGCACAGGGGTGTGTTCGTGGCGATCACAATCAGGATGGGGAATAGTGCGGAAAATGCTAATAAGATGAGATTGAGGGAGTGAAGATTGCCCGGTTTCAGTCGCCGCCAATTCCGTATGCAGTAGACAATACCTGCTGCCAAGCTCAAGACCAGGAAATCCGGGAGTGTTAGAAGAATCCACTTGGGGGCATAATACCAGGGAATCTCAGTGCTGCGGATGAAGTGACCTTCGAAGTAAGCGCGAATGTCGTAAGAGAACGAGGAGAATTTTCTCAGTGCCTGAAGGGGTCGGAAAACCGGATCCAGTTGTGCCCAAGGCCAGAATAGTAGCATTATTGTGTACGCGATCGTTGAGATCGGGACCACCTGGCGCAGGTAGGTCTTCCCCGCGTTGAACCATGCTTTTCTTGTGAAGCCCTGTAAATATAGAATTTGCACGTAGCGTAGTGCGAAGAACAGACCCAGGTAGCCCAGTAGGATGACGCCGCCAATCCTGACGCCAAGGCAGATACCAATGGACAGGCCTAGGGAGAGGAGCATCCGTATGGACAGTTGTGGGAGGCGGGTGAGTGCCTTTGCCATGAGGTAGACACTCCACATATAGGCTACCGCGAATGGGATATCCTTGTGATTGATGAAGGAGTGGCCGTAATACCTGGGTGTAAGCAACAAAAAAAGGGCTGCGAGAAGTCCGAACCATCGCTTCCCATACAGCCCACCTAGTTTGTATGCACCCCAAATACCGACAATACCCACTGTGGCGTTGCAGAGATGCCGCGTATCGTGCAACCCCAGCGGAGAAATTCTGGTTACAAGGTGTACCAGCGTATCATAGAGACCCCCGTAAAGCCAAATGTTGATTCTGCTGAATACCCCTCTTTGCTGGAAAAGGCTTTGATACCACAGGAGCACGCTGTGGCCATAGTCGATGTGCGCAGCTTCATCCGGATTAACGCCATATTCCCTGAATGTCGCAAGTACAGCTGATCCATGGATCATTACCAGGAGGAGGAAGATGACCTGAGAGAGATCCAGACGGTTTCCCATCACGGATATCTGTTTTTCAGAATCCTGTTCCGGATCTGTACCCATATGTGGGCTACCCGAACGGAGTTATCGCCAGGGACTAGAATCCTTCTAGCTGGCTCAGGTCTGCGATGCCATCAGCGAGTGCCACGATGTGTTGCACAAGGGCCAGCCGCGCCCTTCTCAGGTCTTCATTCTCATCCATTACCAGGACGTCCTCGAAGAAACGATCTATAGGTTCCTGCAATTCGATCAAGACCTGGGCGAATGTCTCCACGGGTTTCTGCGACTTTTCCATTCTCTGTTTTGCTGAAAGGTAGGCCATATCAAGGTTCTTGGAGGCCTCTTCTCCGTCGATATCCGGCGATCGTTCGTGAATTTCGTCGAGGTCTCGCACCAGACGTTTACATCTGGAATACGCGTGTAGTGTTGATAGCCAGTTGCGGGAATCGATCATCTCAGTCAGCTTTTCAACAATTTGTCTGAGCTCATACGGATCATCACTCCCACCCAAAAGCGCGGCTTCCACTACATCGTGCGAAAACCCCTCTTCCTTGAGTTGTATGCTGAAGCGTCTCAAAATGAATTCCTTGGCGTCCTCCAGGCGTTCTGGGTCGACCTTTATGGAAAGCCCGTCGGCGGCTGCGCGCAGGCCTTTCGAAAGAGAGCATTGGCACCTGAAACCCACAAGGTTGGCGAGCAATCCGAGAGCGTCCCGCCTAAGCCCATAGGGGTCTGCTGTTGACCTGGGCTTTATACCCGCACAGAAAAGACCCGCAAGACTGTCCAGGCGATCCGCCACCGACACCGCGAATCCAGCGCGCGTCTCAGGAAGGGCGTCGCCGGGATAACGCGGATGGTAATGGCCCTCGATGGCCACGCCAACAGCTTCAGATTCGCCGGAAGCGATTGCATAATAACGACCCATTATGCCTTGCAGCGAGGTCATTTCAACGACCATGCTGGTAGCGAGGTCGGCCTTACAGAAGTGTGCGGCTCTCGCTGCGGTCTGCTTCTCATCCCCTGTAACATCCAGGTCGCTTACCAGAATTCCCAACAGCTTTTCAATCCTGGATATCTTGTCCAGGACAGATCCGAGGTCCTCCTGGAAAGTGAGTGTTGCGAGGCGAGGGAGGAATTCCTCCAGCGATTTCTGACTGTCGTCTCTGTAGAAATAAGCAGCATCAGCGTATCTTGCCCGAATGACAGCCTCGTTCCCTTTAACTACACCTTCGGGATCATCCGGTCTTCCGTTCGACACGGTTATGAAATAGGGCAGCAGGCGATTGGTTTCCGGGTGAATAACAGGAAAATACCGCTGGTGTTTCTTCATCACCGAAGTGAGCACTTCCTGGGGAAGCTCCAGGTGACCCTCGTCGAACCTACCCCGGATTGCGAAGGGGGATTCTACAAGGTCGGTCACTTCATCCAACAGGTCGTTGTCTTTTGCTACCGTCCCACCTACAGCCTCTGCCTGGGAGACCACCTGGTTCCAGATGGCCTCTCTGCGTTTCAATCTGTCCACAATGATCCCGGTTTTGGCAATCTCGACGGCATATTCCGATGCTGAGGCCAACGGAATATGTGGAGATTTGTCCGGTCGAAGTCCACGACTACTCCTGCCGCTTTTCGCCCTGGCAAACTCGAACGGTATGACCTGGTCACCGAACAGCGCGACAATCCAACGGAGAGGCCTGGAGAAGGCAACCCCATCGGAATTCCACCGCATGGTCTTCGTAAAGTTCAGGCTGGAGACCAAGTCCGGTAGCAGGTTGACCAATAGCTCCTGCGTACCCTGTCCCTTGTCGTGCCGGTGGGCAAATACATATGCAACACCTTTGTCATCCTCTCGCTTCTCAACTGCAGATGGATCTACACCCTGACCTCGACAAAAGCCCTCGAGGGCTCTTGTTGGACTTCCGGAATCGTCGTAGGCTGACTTGACCGCCGGACCTCGCACCCATTTCTCTTCATCAGGCTGTCGTCCGGCCAAATTCCTCACGATGACCACCAGACGCCTAGGCGTCGCAAGCACTTCAATATCCGACCACGAAAGGCGTTCGGCTTCGAGTCGCTCGAACATAGCCGCCTCAAGCTGTCCGGATCCAGCCAAGACATCACCGGGAGGCAGCTCTTCGGTGCCAATCTCAAGGAGCAGGTCAGCGGAATCCAACGGCGGAAATTCCGTAGTCTGAGGAGAAACCCTTTTCTGTTCTTCTGCAGGCAGAAGGGGGAATCCCTTTTCCTCCCTTTGTTTTACAAAGACTTCCGCCACTTGACGCGCGAGATCTCGCATCTGGGCAAAATACCGGGCGCGTTCTGTCACACCAATTGCGCCTCGTGTGTCCAACAGATTGAAAGTGTGCGAACATTTCAGGACATAATCAAAGGCGGGAATCGCCATTTCTCTGTCCACTGCTGCCGCCGCCTCTTCAGCGTATAAGGTATACATCGTTTGCAGGCGCCTTACATTTGCCCAGTGAAATTCGTAGTTGCAGTACTCCACCTCCTGGTGTTTCAGGATGTCGCCGTAGGTTACTCGATCGTTCCAGGAAAGTTGCCAGACCTCCTGAGCATCCTGGAGGTACATCGCTATTCTTTCCAGGCCATATGTTATTTCTACAGATACCGGGTCCAGGGGCAATCCGCCGGCTTGCTGGAAATAGGTGAACTGAGTGATTTCGAGGCCATCCAACCAGACTTCCCACCCCAACCCCCAGGCCCCAAGGGCTGGTGACTCCCAGTTGTCTTCCACGAACCGAATATCGTGCTGCTTCCTGTCCAGGCCTAGGGCCTCCAGGCTGTCCAGATAAAGCTCCTGAGGATTGCCCGGATCGGGCTTCAGAATGACCTGGTACTGTGTATGCATCTGCATTCTGTTGGGATTCTCGCCAAACCGGCCATCGTCCGGTCTGAAGCTAGGTTCCACGTAGGCGACATTCCAAGGTTCGGGACCAAGCACCCTGAGCACTGTGGCTGGATTCATGGTTCCTGCGCCAACTTTTTCGCTAAGAGGTTGCCAGATGATACACCCGTGATCCGCCCAGAATCTTTCGAGACGCAGGATGAGTTCTTGGAAGGTCAGGTTTTCGCTCACGATGTTCTATCCTTGTGACAGATTTCGGTGTCTTGTTGGATGCTAACCGGAAATACGGTCCAGGGGTCGATCCGATATCCTGGGCTTCCCGTTCTTCTGGATCTGTTTGATCTGTTTTTCCGATGCCAACACGCTCTTGCGTGAGTCGTGGACGGAAATGTTAAGATCGAAACGTTTTGTTTCATTGCGTCCCAGCACAGGTACCCTTCCCTGTTCGCGCTCGAACGGTTTCGCGTTTGGGTAATTTGTCGCGGGTTCCAATCCAGTGACATACCCATTCTCGGTGGCTGCCGTATTCTTCCACAAGCTGAAGCCGGGCAATTGCTTGAGTGAAAACTGAAGTGTGGACCCCAGGTTCCCGTCCTTGTTTTTCAGAAGTACCGAAGTCTCCCTGCTTCCCCGCTTTCCCAGGAGTTCGTAGAAGTAAACCTGTTCCACATACCCCTGCCTCGGCGCACCAAAGCGGTCAAACGATCCAATGTCTTCCTGTGCTCGACCATCTCTGGGAGAGACAGTTTTGAACGGGGCTGCCAGCGACGCTCCGGCCTCCAACAAAGGTGGGCCATAGTTGCAGTGGTAAAGGAGTTGCATCTCCGATGGAGCCGAACCCAGATTTGTAACATGATCTGAAATAGATATCCGGTTGGATTCCAGTTCTGTGGTGATAAAGGTCGTGAGACGCAAGGCCGGCCCAAACATCATGGTTTCCTCAACGATCCCTACGACGGTAATGGTGTTTGGTGCGGTTAGCTGTACCCGGATTTCCACCTGCCTTGCCGGTATGTTCGCAATGTTCCCATGAAGCGGCAAGAAGACCTCGGTCTTGTTACCATTGTTGTCAATCACAACATCCGTGGTTGGCGCTCCATTACTGTTCAATCCGCATCTAACGATCCACTCGTTGAACCCCTTCAGCCAACCCAGACCACCACGGTCATTGGGATCCACAAAAGCAGGATTAACCAGGTCCCGCACGGGAGATTCCCAGCCCAAAGGGATCCCTCTGTAGATTCCCTTCCATATCCCCATTCCACGTGTGGGAACAACAAAAAAGGAAAAGGCTCCATTGTCCACCTCAATCAAGTCTACACCATCCTGTGGACCACCTCTCAGGGTGGTCTTCCTTACGCACCACTTGGCCCCCGCGCCCAGTGGGAGAGTCTCTTCGTCCACACCCCATGAGTCCGTCCAGACGGCCCTCTGAACGTCTGTGAGTACATAACGATATACGCCTTCCATATCGAACTCCTTGTAATTAGCAGTACTTGCGTCGGTGCAGAGGAAGAATATACCGTACCGCCTGTTTGGTGTCAAACGACACGCGCCTGTTAGATTCCTGTCCCTGTACCAGATGCCCATATTCTAGCCGAATGACGTGTAGTGTCTCATTCTAGATGGTACAACCTTCAGAAAAACAACAAAATAAAAAGTTCAGGTTATGTCATAAAGGTTCTGGTAATCCTGTCGATATTTATGAAGAGGGAGTGAACCATCAGGAAAAAAGGGGCAGACCATGTCAGTCGGAACCAACATTCGAACCGAAATCCTGATTGGCTGGTATCGGACGCAGAAATCGGCGTCCGGTAAGATCGAAGGCCGCTGAGGCGTTTCTGCCAATCCGGTCTCGTCACCCGTGGATCGTGTTGAGATTTCGCTTACCGCCAACATCACCGTGGAGACGGTAAATGGTGTGATGCAGGATTCCGTTGTTGAGCAGATAAACAAGGCGATTCAGTAAGCCGAGATTGATCTGACTGTAGAGGAGGCACAGCTCAATGAGGTGGATGTTTCTCCGGAAGTAATCGCAGAGGATATTGCGAGCTTTGCCACCGGATTTTTTGAAGGATTTCGACAGAACCACCTCGGCGAGTCCGGTGTAACACAGATTCGAGGGTTCATGACGCTGATCCGGGGTGCCATTCGGGACGGGTTTCAGCAGGCACGGGATTTCTTGGAAGGCATAACTACTCTCGATGAGTGGATTTCGGAGAATATCGACCGTGCCTATGAACTGAGACAGGATCATCTAGATGGGTTTGAGAAGGAGCAACTTTCCGCTCTGGAGGACAATGATACAGGTAGCCCAGAGTCGGTGGATGAGAACATGGAGGAAATGTCATAATGCACGCAGCCTCGTTTTAGGCACAGATGGCCGTTAATTTGATCGAGTCTCTTCTGGGTAAGGCACAACAATCGCAGACAGACCTTGCGACGAAACTGGCTCGAATATCTCTGGCATCGAACATGCAGTCTCCCTCAGGCACATGTGATGCGAGTGGTGCAGGGTCACTGGTAGACCTTGTGGGATAGCCGACAAGCATCTACCTGGAGTGTTCAATTGGGCGTAACCTAGAATGGTTGCGCTCTTTTTCGTATGTCGTGAAATTGGACTCTGGAAACTTGACAAAGCCGAATGTTGGTGCTAGCATGTCTGCCGCCAGATTGATTTCCGTGAACATATGAGGCTCTGGGAGTGTCCGTTGTGGCTGAAAGAAAAACCTATTTCTTCTGTGGGGTGGGTGGAAGTGGGATGAGCGCCCTGGCGCAGGTGCTGTGTCACCAGGGGCACTCGGTCTTGGGTTCGGATCGGAACCACGATAGGGGATTGCATGCGCAGCTGTACGACAGCCTATCTTCGCAGGGAATCATCTTACATCCCCAGGATGGGTCGGGTGTTGGTCCGGCAATAGATGAGCTGGTTGTTTCCTCAGCAGTTGAGGAGTCCATTCCAGATGTGGGGAATGCTCTTGCGATAGGGATTCCGATACGAATGCGAGCAGACATTCTGGCCTCAATTTTCAACTCCGCAAAAGGCATTGCTGTGGGAGGTACAAGCGGAAAGACAACCGTGACCGGGATGATCGGCCACATTCTAATCGAATCCGGCCTGAGTCCTACCGTGGTGAATGGCGGCGGAATGCTGAATACAAATCAAGAACCCGGAAATGCGATCTGTGGGTGTTCCACCTTGATGGTGATCGAGGCGGATGAAAGTGACGGGTCCATTGCGTTATACACACCAACGGTGGGTGTTGTGACCAATATTTCTTTGGATCATAAGCCGCTTGGCGAATTGCGGGACCTTTTTGGAGCGTTCTGCGGAAGATCCCTAACTGCTGTGAGAAATCTGAATTGCAGGGACTCCGAGGTCCTTCACGCAGAAGTGAGTTTCGGTTTAGACAGCCCGAAAGCGGACTTCAATGCAAGAGATGTAAAGCCTGTTGGCGACGGGGTTGTTTTTGACATGGATGGCAATCAGATTCGACTTCGCATTCCGGGTGTTCACAATGTCTCCAATGCTGCTGCGGCAATCGCTGCGGTTAGCCGGTTGGGCATAGTGGTGAAGGATGCGGGCGAGGCGCTATGCAATTTTCGGGGGATATGTCGGCGGCTCCAGTTGTTAGGTGAACGATCGGGCATTCGTGTTTTCGATGACTTTGCCCACAATCCCGATAAGATCAAGGCATCCCTGCGCGTTCTGAAAGAAAAATCCGGAAGGTTGCTTGTGATGTTTCAGCCTACCGGATTCGCGCCTACGAAATTCTTGAAAGATGGATTGATCGAGGCGTTCACAGAGGGGTTGGATAAATCGGACATACTCTTGATGCCTCAAATCTTCTACGCCGGTGGAACGGCCTCCAGAGATATCTCCTCGTCCGATCTGATCGGACCAATAGCAGACCATGGCATCAATGCCGAGTTTCTACCTGAAAGAGCCGACATTGGGCAGCGCGTGGTTAGGGAGGCGGAGCCGGGTGATCGGGTGGTGATTATGGGCGCCAGGGATGATTCGCTTACGGAGTTTGCACACACAATACTCAGCCAAATTTAAAGGACCTCCCTCAAATCACTCACGAAGGACGTCAGGACTTGATCATTCCAAGTAGACTCTTGCCCGGTGCAACGATCGGGGTTGTCGCACCATCGGGCCCATTTCCTGCTGAACGTTTGAGACCCGGTTTGGAATACCTGCGTTCACGCGGCTACCTCATAAAGGAAGGTATGGCGATCTACTCGAGAGAGCGGTTTCTGGCAGGTAATGACAAGGCCAGGGCGGCTGACCTGATGAACATGTTTCTCGACCCTGAAGTTGATGCCATTTTCGTGGCAAGGGGGGGATACGGATCGGCCAGATTGCTCGATCTCCTTGATTACGAGGCTATCCGGATGAATGCAAAGCCGCTGGTCGGGTTCAGCGATACAACGGCATTGCAACTCGGGATATTTTCTCGAACTCGGTTGGTCACCTATTCAGGTTTGACACTCTGCGGCGATGTCACCGAGACCGGGTTCGAGGCATTTACCGAGCAAGCCCTGTGGGAGGCTTTGTCGAATGAAACGCTCTCACCGATTGAGGAGCTTCAGGCTATCCGAGGAGGTGATTTTTCAGGGGTGCTGCTTGGCGGCTGTCTCTCGCTGGTATCCTCTCTTCTGGGCACGTCGTACATGCCTGACCTGGCGGGTGCCGTGCTGGTTCTGGAAGACGTAAATGAACCTCT
>PAQK01000022.1 GCA_002709665.1 Gemmatimonadota bacterium
CCTCCTTCTTCTCTTCTTCCGAATCCTTGTTCTCCTCCCCTTCGTCCGATTCTTCCTTTTCCCCCTTCTGGTTCTCGCCTTCGCCGTCCTCCTGATTCTCCTGCTTTTGCTGCTCATTCAGCTTCTGCAGGGCGAGTTCCAGGTTAATCTTGGCTTCCTTGTCCTCGGGATTGATTTCCAAAGACTTCTCATAGAAATCCACAGCTTCCTGGAATTTCTGCATCCTGAAGTATGAATTGCCGGTGTTGAAATGTGCCTTTGCCGCCAAGTCCTGGTTCCCCGCGGATGCCGCTTTGCTAAACTCCTGGAGTGCCTCAGGAAATCTACCTTTCTTATACAGTGCGTTCCCAACGTTATAGTGAAGCTGAGGGGCATTGGGCGCCTCCGACTGTGCCTCCTGATATCTGTTCAGGGCTTCATCGTAATTGCCCTCATCAAACAGCAGATTCCCTTCTTTGTTTTTCTGCGCTACAGGATCATTGAATACACCGCCCAGCATTGGAAGAATGCCCAGAATCAGCAGGTATCGCCTGGATATGTTGAAGTCCATCACGTTTGGAACCTCCCGCGCCACTCGCCAACAGACTTTCTCCGATCAGACATCAGTGCCTCTATAAAAAAGCAGCCAAACGCCAGTGCCAACGGCCACTGAAATCGATCCTTGTACTGGGTGTATTTCCTGGACCCCAGGTCTTTCTTCTCCATCTCCGATATCTGCTGATATACCTGCCTGAGTCCCACACTCCCGGTCTGGGGGCGGATATAAGCGCCGTCCGTAAACGAGGCCATCTTGGCCAGCGTGGCCTCGTCCAGCCTGGTCTTGACGTAGTTCCCCTGCCGGTCCTTCATGTAATCTACTCTCCCGCCCTCACGCACGGGAATCAGCTCACCGTCCCGCGTGCCCACACCCACCGCAAAGATTCGAACACCTGCTTCAGCCGCTTCTTCAGCTGCTGCAACAGGGTCTCCGGCGTGGTCCTCACCGTCTGTAATCAAAACGATAACCTTATACTTCCTTTCTTCAGAACCAAAAGCACGAGAGGCCGTCCGAATCGCGTCCGCAATCGCTGTACCTTTGACCGGTATCGTGTCGGTGTCCACGCCATCTAGAAGCAACTTTGCTGCCCCATAATCCAGGGTGAGAGGGCACAGGGTGAAGCTGCGTCCCGCGAACAGCACCAGGCCAATGCGATCCCCTTCCAAATAGTCGATAAAGGCCTCTATCTCGAACAGAGCGCGACGAATCCTGTTGGGCCTGATATCCTCGGCAAGCATACTCATTGATGTATCCAGAGCGATCATCACATCCACCCCACGTCTGTGCAGCAGTTCCATCTTCATGCCAGCTTTGGGTTGTGTCAACGCAAGAACCAGAAAAAACAATCCTGTCACCATCAGGGTAGCCTTGGTACCCTGTCTCACCCAGCTTGTGGCGGAAGTCAATTTCCCCATCAGATCGGACCCGCCGAAGCCTGCGAGGGCTCTACGCTTTTTGCGGAAGGCCCAGAAATAGAACACCGTTGCCAGGGGGATAAGGAGCAGAAACCAAAGTGCCTGAAGGTTACCAAACCTCATGTTCGTCCCTCTTTTGTTGCGGCCAATCTGTACGGTCTAATCACTACCAAGTTCAAGGGATCCTCCTGAACCGGGTGCTGCCCAGCAGCACCTCGGCGCCAAGAAGCACGAGCCCCGGCCAAAGGAAGGCAGGGAAGAGTTCGGTGTAATTCACATAATCCCGGGTCTTGATCTCTGTCTGCTCCATCTCCCCGATCTCGTTGTAAATCTCAACCAGTTTCTCGTCGCTGGTCGCCCTGTAGTATATGCCGCCGGTCAGGTCGGCCACCTTCTCCAGGGTCTCCTCATCGATCTCAACTTTGACCTGAACCCTTCGAGGACCGAAGAACCCGCCCGGAATCTCCTGCGTAATGGTACCCTCGCTACCTGCACCAATCGTATAAATGCGAATCCCCAAAGCCTTGGCGGCGTTCGCGGCAGTCAGGGGGTGGATCTCCCCTTTGTTGTTTACACCGTCCGTTAGCAAGATAACGACCTTACTCTTGGCAACCGAAGACCGAAGTCGATTGACCGCAGTGGCGATACCGGTACCGATTGCAGTTCCGTCCCAGGTTTCATCCGCGAGTTGTGTTTCGTTCAGGAATCCAAGAAATATTCCATAATCCAGCGTCAAGGGACATTGCATATAGCTCTCACCGGCAAACACCACAAGTCCAAGCCGATCATTTGCCCTGCCTTCCACAAACTGGGCAACGACCTCCTTGCTCACCTGAAGTCTCGTCTTCGATGGGTCCAGGTCCTTATAATCCATACTGCCAGAGACATCCAGAGCGAGGACAATATCGATTCCATCGGTCAGGATTTCTCTCCCCTCTCGGCCGGACTGAGGTCGTGCGAGAGCCAGGATCAATAACCCCAGGGCCAGGCACCTGAAGACGATCAGGCTATGTCGAAGACGAAGTGTCAGAGACGGTCGAATCCGTTTGAGCAACCCAATGGAGGAGAATCTGATACTGCCCCTTTTCTGACGTTCCCGATGGATGTATCGGTAGATCAGAACGGGCAGGAGTATCAGCAACAACAGCAATGTTGGGTCCTGGAAGCGAATCATCCTTTAACCTCATTCGGCGGATCCACAGAATCCCCAGTTACCGTGCGAAGGACCTTTGCATCAATCGCCCGCATCATCTGTTCGGCTTTTCCCACCGCCTCAACAGCAACTTCCTCTCTTGGCTTGACTTTGGCAAATTTTACAAGGTCCGCATCCGACAGAAACGTCTCGACCTGGGCAACCTGGGCATCCAGCACGGGAGTGCCGTGCAGATCTCGAACGACCTCAAATGTGGTGCGTTCCATGGCCTCAACTCCTGTCCGGGCTTCCAGGTAGCGCCGTACCAGCTCCGACAACAAGCTGTAATACTGTCTATATTCTCCCTTTTCCAGGAGCTTCATTCGAGCGACTTTTTTCAACTCGGCATACCAATCCACAAGTACAGGAGGTGACTCAGCCGGTCTCCTTTTCCGCTTGATCAACCAGTACACCAGAATTATCAGACCCACTCCTGCAGCGCAGAGGATGAGGGCATACCATAGTAACGAGCCGTCTCTCTCGTGGTCTACTTCCGATTCGGGGGACTTGATATCTTTAATATCCTCTACACCCTCAGCAAGGCTTCTTACTGTGACGTATCTGGCCTTTGTCCGGATCCGGCTGGTATCTCCATTTGCTGCAGAAATCAGAAACTGCAGAGGAGGAATTTCCAGATCACCCGTTTCGTAACTTGACAGGACATAGTCTGTCACTTCCTCGACCCTACCGTCCTCGAGCTGCTTCACAGTCGCGGGTTTTGATTCACGGATTTTGAATTGTCCCGGAAATCCACTCTCCCTCAACAGGAACCTTGCCTTCTCCTCTTCATCTCGCCAAACCAGGATGCGAAATGTCAACAATTCAGCAACAGTCACAGTATCCTGGTCAACCGCGGTCTGGATAGATACCTTTGCAGAACAAACCGCGGTGGTGGTTAGGACGTAACCGAGGGAGATCCAAAAGGCCAGGAGGAGCTTCATATCGGCTTACATCCCGGTTGGAGTTGGCGAACCCAGTTGAACGGTGTCAGGATCGACAACTTGCGGGCGAACCGACAATAGTTTGAGTTTCAATTTCCTCAGGTCGCTAAACACGAGTTCTACAACCTGTGGTCGATTCTGTCCCACAGCATACACGGTGCGTCCCTTTCTGCCCACTTTCAATCTTTGTAGAAGCTTTTTATCCTCGAAAAACTCCGCAACGAAAACAGGCCGGTCCAACCCGTATGTCGAAGGATCTTCACACGACTCCGCTACGAAACGCTTCGCCTCCAGCCGTAGCACCTCGGTGATGAGCTTTTGCACGGCCTTGTCGAGGGCCAAGTGCAGGACAGGTTCGTGAACAAGCCAGTCGGTGCTAACCGAGTCTCTGACACAGATTACCATTGAGTCTCTGTAAGCAAGAGAGATGCTGTCGACACCCGAGCGGACAAACCCGAATACAAGTTTGATCCTGGCGTCTGATACCAGTTTCCTGACATCCCGCACCAGCATTGAATCCACGACGAAGACTGAGCTGCCGGAACTGGCGAAAAACGATGGGTCCTTGTCATCACCAGTCCGGTTTCCTATAAGTAGTGTCTTGCTCTCATCCCCTTCACCTTCGAAAAGGGAAATCCTGAACCTTGGCTGGTCAAATCCCGTCCTGATGGTGTCCTCTGAAAACCTCTTCAGACGGGTGGTATGAATCCTGTTGATCAGTCTGTCCAGCATCTGTCCATCTGCACGCTCGCTTATCGGCGCCACGATCTGCCAGCCTTTGCCTTCTCTGCGTGCCGAAAACAATGCACCGTTGTCCTCGATCTCCAGTTTTTGCACGAGACTCTTCTCGAAACGAATCACCTTCTTGTGCCGATACCTGAAGAGTCCTTTGTCTATGGCGCCCTTTCCCCAGTTGTCTGCTTTCACAATCCCGATTCCGCCTGAAACCTGCAGATATGCGTATCGCCCGGTAGGACTCTTGTCCCCCCAACGAAGAGTATCGGCCCTGCCCTGACCATAGGACAGGACGATCGAGATATCTGGCGGAGAAAGACCAAAGTCTTCAAGATTGACATCTCCAGGGTCCGCAACCCGTCCCTTGTTCTCCATATACTTCAGCGATCTTACAAGAGCCGTGATCTCTCCCTTGTCCGCATCCGCCTCAATAGGTTCAAGGATTCGCCAGCCCTGTCCAGACCTGGTGAAGACCATTGCGGTATCCCGGCGGTTGACTACAATTCGGGTGAGAGCTCCTTCATCCACAGGCAGAATGCGGCGGGCCTCAGACGTTGCCAGTGCCCGGTCTCTCTTGCTTTCTTCGAAGAAATAAAGATATCCCAGCAGTGCCACGAGCAGCGCCGCCAGGATTACCGTTGACCTGAAACCCATGTATCCTCAGCCTCCTCTAGGATCTACCGTCTACGCCTCCAAACCAGGATACCGGCCGTAATCGGAAGAGCGGGCAACACCACAATTGAAAGCCACATCACCCAGGTTGCATCCGCCCTAGTAAGATGAATCCGGCTTTCACCCCGTTGTTTGGGTCGAATCGAAATCAACTTTTCTTCCTGCAGCAACCAGGTTGCAGCATTCAGAAAAAGGTCTCCATTCCCCTGAGAACCAAAGTACTGATTCGTAGCGAAGTCCGAGTCCCCGAAAACACAGATGTGCGTTTTGCTCACCCCCCGATCGGATCGACCACTTCTCCTGGTAGGAAGAGCTCTTACCGCCACGGCCAGCGAAGCAGGACCCTGGCTGTCACGCCTCGGATCAAACTCCGGCTTGTCTCCAGAAAAGGTAGTTTCACGCCAACTGGAATAGGAGGTCTTCACAAGTTCGTGGACCTCCATCCCGCTGGTTGGTTTCAGTTTCGAAACCGACCGGGCATAACGATAAAACGTCATCAGGCCCTTGTGCTTGTCGGTCACAGGATGTGTGCCGTATTCCGCCGCAATGGGCATCGAATAATCCAGCCCGAAAAGACGCGTACCGATGCCACTTTCATCCACGACAAAGTCGTTGTTGATGCTGATCGCCCAGTTCTCCAGGAGGGGTTCCGAACCGGACTCAACTTCGGGATCTATCAACAGGAATAGTGACCCTCCCGCTTCGAGGTAGACCCTGATCGAATCGACCTCATCGTCAAAGAGACGTTTCCTGGGGCCGGCGATAATGAGCAAATCACAATCCTCCGGGACCTGAGGTGTTTCCAAAAGCAAAAGGGTATCTCTAACCACCACATTTTCGGCCAACAGCGCCTCTTTTGCCTTGGAAAAACCTTCACGGGCCATACTCGTCATCGGTGATTCACCGTGGCCCGTCAGAAAGTAGACGACCTTGCTCCTGCCCAGAAGAACCTTGGCAATTGCATTGGTCAGATCCCTCTCCTCAACACCTCTGAATCGTTCGGATTTCCCACCTGCCTCAACAATTGTCGTTCCGTGGTCGGAAACCTTATACCTTCGGGTTTCCGCCGGTTCAGCGTCCGGATCCACAAAACGGTAGGAAAACCGGTCTGAGTGATGGGAATAGTCCCCAAGCATCTTCTCATACTTCTTTCGGTCATCCTGGGAGAAGAATGCCACAACACGGACCTCCGTCGGCAGAGCCCTCAAGACCGTGGTGGTCTGATCGGACAGACTGTAGATCTTTCCTTCTGTCGTGTCGACCCTGTAGTTGTACCGATTGGCCAGAAAATTAATGACCACCAGGATGGACAGTACGATGAGAACGCTGGCCACGGCGCCCGACCCGTAACGAAACATGCGGCTGCCGAGAAAATGGATCATATCCTACTGCCTCCATCGCCGTGATTCAATGACCGTATAGGTGAGAAACAGAAAGAAGAACGTCGCCGTGATGTAAAAGACAATATCACTTGTATCCACAACGCCCTGAGTCATATCTCTCATATGATCAACTATAGACAGATACCTGACAATTTCCGACCAAATCCTGGTAAGAAACCTCGCGGACCAGTCGATCATCCAGAGCATCAGCAGCATGAAAAAGGAAACAACGGCCGCCACGATCTGGTTGTCGGTCAGCGAGGATGCCAGAAGGCCGACGCTTATGAAGGTGGCACCCATCAGCAATACGACGAGTGACGCCGTGAATACAGGGCCCCAGTTGATGTCGGCGTAAAGGGAGAGAAAACCCAGCAGGGAGAAAACCAGAATTTCGATGAGCAGATACAGCGACAAGCAGGCTGAGAATTTGCCCAGGAGTGTTTCCCAGGTAGAAATCGGTGAGGTCATCAGGAGCTCCATGGTCCCGGTCTTTTTCTCTTCGGCATAAAGTCTCATCGTCGTCATCGGCGTGACAATCAGCCAGATGAAGAACTGCACTCCGAAGAAATTGGCAACCACCCAGGAGTTGACATTTGGCGGGGGAACACCGGCTTCACGATGCTGAAAGGAATAGGAGCGGCTGTAGTCGTTGAAGGACAGAACATAATTCTGAAAGAAATATCCCATCAATGCCAGAAAACCTGCACCCACGACATATGCGATAGGCGATCCGAAGTACGAGCGCATCTCCTTCCCGAAAACCGCAAGAATATTCCGCATCTACTCGCTCGCCTCCTCTGTCGTGGTCAACTCGTGGAAGATCTCCTCCAGACTCATTGCCAGGCTGTGAAGGCCTAGAAGATCCAGACCGCCTGCCACAAGTCTTCTTGCCAGCTCTGGCCTTAGATCCCTGCCAGCCGGCGTGTCGACGTGAAGGATCACACTATTCTCTTCACCGGATGCACCGGCGACAGAGAGGTTCTGGACGTCCGGCATCTCCTGAATGATCCCCTTTGCTGAACCTACATTCCCCGATATTTCGATCTGGATCCTCTGATGACCCATCATACTTGCAGTTAAATTCTCCGGGGTGTCGACCGCTGCAATTTGGCCTTTGTTAATGATCACCACCCGGTCGCAGGTCATTTCGACCTCCGGCAGAATGTGTGTACTCAAGATAACGGTATGCTCCTTGGCCAAACCTCGCACAAGACTCCTTACGTCTCTAATCTGGTTAGGGTCCAGACCAATGGTGGGTTCATCCAGAATGATCACGTCAGGATTATGAATGATTGCCTGGGCAAGTCCCACCCGCTGTTGGTAGCCTTTCGAAAGCTGGCCGATGAGCTGGTTTGCCCTGTCTTCGATGCCGCATCTGGCCATAACCTCATCAATGCGCTCGCCGCGAGCCTTTTTGGGGACACCTTTGATCTTGGCCACAAAACTTAGATAGCTGTGCACATACATATCCCGATAAACAGGCGGATGCTCCGGCAAATATCCGATTCTCCGCTTTACTTCCATCGGACACTCGAATATGTCGAAACCCGCTACCCTTGCCGATCCGCCTGTTGCGGGCAAATACCCGGTGAGCACCCGCATTGTAGTCGTCTTACCTGCGCCGTTTGGACCCAGGAATCCAACGATCTCTCCCTTCGCCACATCGAAGGAGAGGTCGTCTACCGCTACCAGGGATCCGTAGTGCTTGCTCAGATGGTCCACTTCTATCAAAACTACACCTCGCTCAGGATCTGATTTTCTGCGATCGCATTTTGAAGAATCGCATCAGTGAATCGACATAAGAAGTATCGGTCTTGATATCAACCTGCTCTATTCCATTGGAACGGAACGCGCGATCTCTCTGTCTCCTGGCATCCAGGGCGTATCTGGTGAACAGCTCGCGCATCTCAGGATGGGATGTATCCACAAGGATCTCTTCACCTGTCTCGGCATCCTCCAGTTCCACAATGCCGACATCCGGCATTTCACTCTCACGGGGGTCTTCCAATACAACTGCGATAAGGTCGTGTCTCCTGGCGGCAACCCGCAGGGAACGGAGGGAACCCTCCGCGAGAAAATCCGACACGAGAAATACAACGCTTTTTCTGGTGGTAACATTGTTTAGGTAATCCAGTGCTTCGCCGATGTCAGTGTTCCTTCTTTGGGGACGGAAATACAGCAGCTCCCTGATAACGCGCAGAACATGCTTCCTCCCTTTTTTGGGTGGGATGAAGGCCTCCACCTCATCTGTAAAAATGATCAACCCTACACGGTCGTTGTTTTGAATCGCTGAGAAGGCGAGCATCGCGCAAATCTCGACACCGATTTCGCCCTTCATTTGCTCTACAGTGCCAAAATCGCCGGACCCACTCGCATCCACCATCAACATCACGGTGAGTTCCCGCTCTTCGTCGAACACCTTGACGAACGGGTGTCCCATTCTGGCGGTGACATTCCAGTCAATCGTCCGAACATCATCACCCAATTGGTATTCGCGGACCTCAGCGAAGGCCATCCCCTGACCTTTAAACACGGAGTGGTACTCACCCGAGAACACCGTGTTTACCAGGTGTCGGGTTCGCAGCTCTATCCGCTTTACCTTCTTCAATATTTCGGCGGGAACCACGGCTCAGGGAACCTCGACATGATCAAATATGGTTCGAATAAGGTCTTCAGGGCTTTTCTCCTCCGCCTCTGCTTCGTAAGTAACGATCACGCGATGGCGCAGCACATCCATGCCAACTGCCTTCACATCTTCCGGAGTAACATATCCCCTTCTCCTCAAGAATGCATGTGCCTTTGCAGCGCGGGTCAAGCATATGGACCCGCGGGGAGAACATCCGTATTCGATCAACGTGCTGAGCTCCTGCAGGCCAAAAGCTGCGGGGTCTCTTGTTGCCATCATGAGGTCTACAATGTAGTTCTTGATCTTGGCGTCTATGTAGACCTGGTCCACTACGGATCTGGCACGTAAAATATCCTCTGGGGTCAATACCGGTTGCGCGGCCGGCGGCTCCCCTTCACTCATTCGATCAATGATGGCTCTTTCCTCTTCCCTGCTGGGATAGGTTACCCTCACCTTGATCATGAACCTGTCAACCTGTGCCTCGGGAAGCGGGTATGTTCCCTCTTGCTCGATGGGGTTCTGCGTGGCAAGCACTAGGAACGGATCGGACATCGGGTAGGTTTGGTCGCCAATAGTCACCTGATGCTCCTGCATCGCCTCCAGCATAGCGCTCTGCACTTTCGCGGGTGCCCGGTTGACTTCGTCGGCAAGCACGATCTGCGCAAAAACTGGCCCCTTCTTCGCAACGAAATCACCCGTCTGCTGATTGTAGATCATTGTACCCACGAGGTCGGCGGGCAAGAGGTCCGGTGTAAACTGGATGCGACTGAAGCTCGCCTGAAGGGTTTGGGCCAGTGTATTCACGGCCAGTGTTTTTGCCAATCCCGGGACGCCTTCAAGCAACACGTGACCGTTGCACAGCATCCCAACAAGCAAACGCTCAACCATCGAAGTCTGACCGACAATCACGCGCCCCACCTCTTCAAGGACCCGTTCTACGAATGCGCTTTCCTCCGCAACCTTCTCGTTGATCAGCTTGATATCTTCAGCCATCAGCATATTGAAGCTCCGTAATTTGACCAGGGTAAACCGTGGGCATACCCCTTATTCACTTGTCTAGACTGGAATCCGTTGTGTCCATTGGAAACCAGGCTTCTGGTGGTTTGCCCAGATTTGCTATCGAGATTTTCGAATCGTCCACAAGCTCGGAATCAGGGAAATTGTCGATCACCTTCTGATACGCCCCCCGCGCTTTATCCAACAGCCCTTGCTGGTCGTAGGTGTATCCAATCATGAACTGTGCCTGGTCGCTGTATCTGCTCTTTGGAAACCGCCTGATCAGTTCTTCGTATCTGTTGATGGCCTGTTCGGTCTTGTTTTGGTTAAGCAGTACTCGCGCAATTGCCTGAAGCGCCAGATCAACCCTTGGATCATCGGGGTATTCGTCCAAAAATCTGGACAGATATGTCTCAGCCTGGGGATAGCTGGATTCATCGTGTGTTGCCACCTCACCTTTTGAAAACAGATCGTCTGCAGACTCTTTGCTGCAGCCCTGGACGGACCCCAACAACAGCGTCAAAGTGAGTATCACAGCCCGCATTCCCATAGGGCAATTCCGGCTCCTTTCTGTCCAAAAAAGTGGGTTCTTCAAGTAGAGATAGACTCCTGGATAATCCTTAGGTTCCATAATTTTCCAAGCCGATTTGCAGCGGGGTCACGAGCCTGCGTTTTCTTTGCCACATAGGGGCCTGTTTGCCATTCCAATTCCGGATGCTTTACCTGCTACGAAGGGTCTTGTGCCTATGCAATGTCCGAAACCAGGTCTCGTTACAAACCCACAAAGGTGAACAGAGCAACGATGGGGATGGAAACCGAACCTCAANTCATATGTCGTTATCNAGAGTAACGCCCTTGGGAGATATGTNTTGATATCTCCTTTATTTTATTGAGGATACCNCAGAAAGTCCNTAGCACTAAAATTTAAATCATTGGCCTTNGTCAGTCAAGATCTTTCTGGAACCAAGATTCTNNTTGAAAGNTCGNAANTNTCGGCATTAAGTTTATATTATTAANNCAGTTATNTCTCCTGAGGCNCTCCCTGATTTGGAGGATCAAATGNCGGATTACAATGCGGAACCTGCTGGNGAAAAATCCCCTGACGTATCCCCGGGCAACCACAAGGGCACGGCTGTGAAGAAAAATGGAAGAAACACCAGGACCAGGGAAATCAGGCTTCCCAGTGTCAACCACGACTTGCGTTTCAAGGTTGACGAAGGCGCCACGGATACCGCCTGCAAGCTCATCCCTTTTCTCAGTCCTAAGGGTGGATCTGGCAAAACGGTGCTTGCGACACCAGTCCTGTGGTTACAATATCCTGCTTATCGACGCAGACTTTNCCACCAAGAGTCTGACAAACCTGATATTCTCGGGCAGGAAGGTGAGCATAGAGAATCGTACGTTCTACTACAAGGACCTTCTCGGAATCGACGACGTCAAAGTCGAAGATTGGCTCAAAGGTGTCTTCGACGATACGCANATCCTTCCCTATTGATACGGCCAGCAACGGCAAGAGAATCAACATCCTTCCCTACTACTACTCGAAGGAGCAGCAGTCAAGCATCAGCAACAGCATTTTCCTGAAAGAAAGCCGCAATCATAACCTCAGTTTAGTGGTAGAAGGGTTTTCCATTATCCTGTCCACCATTAAGTCCCTGAATAGATATGATTATATCATCCTGGACTGTGCGTTGGCATTAGATGATGTCGGCCTGGTTGCCTCTATTCTGTCCCCCTTCGTCGTGATCATTTCAGAAGCCGACGACATTTCCTTTGAGGCCAAGAACGATTCCTTGCGTTACACGATTTCGTTTACGTCGTCTGAATATTCCAGCGACGAACACCGCATCAAACAGCACTTTATTGCCCTCAACAAAGATCCGAATTTACGCCTTGGGAAGAAGGCCAGCAAGCGAGCGGCCTTTACTGCAAATACTTCCCCGATATACACAAGAGCTTTNGGAANAAGTCGTTCCTGNTACCTGACATAATAGAGGATGTGGAATTCGAGTNCCAGCTCTACAGGCTGTGGCGACGGATATCGGAATGAATTCCGAATCCGGAAGAGACATTTACCGAAGTGGCCTATCAGCGGGTCCTGCAACTGGAGAAAACCAGGAACCAGCAAATTGAACGATATTGGAATGCAGGCCTACAATAAAGCAAACGCAATGTAATGTTTGGGATGAGTGTACTCCTGATCGTCTCCAGCTGGGTAGGCACATTCGGTTATCTACAGCCCAGCCTAAATCTGATTACAACCGCGTGCAGCGGACTGGGTCTCTTCTTGTTCTTCAGTGGTGCTCTACGGAGTATGGGAGTATTTCGAGAGAGGGGTACGAGCCCTCAAGCACGAGCTCTCTACCGATTTTTCGGAATCCTCCGAGGACCATCGCCACTTCGTCCACGGTCTGGGCAATCTGGTCAAAGCCAGGGAGAACGGCCATAGAAGCGCCGACCCCGACATGCCCGCTTACAAGCGCCCGCAAGGTGCCGGTCCTGCTCTGGTCTCCTCTCGAAAATAGCAGGACGCCTGCCTGAAAAACACGCCAAAGCGCCCCTGGGAGTATTTCCGGGGGCGCTGGTTTTTTTTCTTTTCCGTGTGGCTCAGTCAGCCGCGGTTCTGTCCTTCCACCAGAACCATAGCCAGGTAAGACCAAACCCTCCAAATGGAATCACCTTCACCCAGAACTCCTCAACCCACACACCTTCAGCCGCAAACCTGATCGGCACAACATAGGAGATCGCAATCAATCCGGAAAAAACCAGCCAGGCGGCACTTCTGTAGAAGACTAGGAATGGCAGGATCCAGAGCACATACCAAGGATGAAGGGTCGGACTCAGCCANATGAAAAGCCCCGTCAAATAGTATCCGGCTTGGACGGGAGGCATCCTTCCTATCGTGATAAGCACAACTGCAGTACAGAATGCGAGGGCAATCAGGCCGCGAGCTATAGTCGCACCAAAGATAAATCTGGCCGAATCAAAAAACGGAGCATTGAATTCCCAATGTTCGGCATACGTCAGCAATCCCGCGAACAACCCCTTGCCCGCTCCCATGAAGGGCACATAGCCAACCAGCATGATAGCCGCGAAAACCAGCACCGGCCAGGCCCTTCTCGGGCTCAGCATCAAGCCAATGCGACTGCTAGACGAGTCACCCCCCTGCCTGGTACACATCCATCGCCAAAAAATCGGGACCAGGCAGATCGCGAAATTTTTGCTGAGGCATGAAATGGCAAGAGCACCGAATGCTCGACCGTATCCGCCAATTTGTGCATAGAGAAGCGCAACAATCAAAAACGTGATTCCCAGTATATCCACGTGTCCGCTGCCGGCAACCTCCACAACAAGAAGGGGGTTCCAGAGAAAGATGAGCAGTTGCCCGGGGTGTTGGTCGTACAAACGGATCAGGCCAAGCAGGAACCACGCCAGAATTGCTTCAGACAACAGCATAGCGGCCTTGATTGACCACACCGAGGGATGAATTTTGTATGAGGCAAGAAACAGTGCCTGCGCAAAAGGCGGATAGATCGTTGGGATTTCGGGGTGATTCACCCTGGGGAAGATCTCTTGATCTCGAAGATGAGACAGGTGTGAGGACTCCGGTTCAAACCTGTATGGGTTGATCTGGGATGATTGTACCCTGGCATCCCATACATACCTGTATATGTCATCGGATAGGGTGGGAGTGGTAATAGACAACGTCAACCTGAAGAGCAGAGCAAAAAGTACCACACCTCTCCACCCGATCCATCCGCAGTAGCGTATGGAGAACAAATATCCTGTCATCGCCACGCCGAATAGAAGCAAAAAGNCATGCTGCCTCAGGTTACCCAGAACCAGCATGCCAACGAAACAAGCTTCTACTGCAATCCCCGCGATCCAGGGAGTTGCCTTCTTCATCCCTACACCTTCTGCCTGGCAAAGTCCTTCAAGCTCTGGAGCTGCTCTTCGCTGCCAAGTGCAATCAGGGTGTCATCATCCTCGGCATTACCCTCGAGAAAGAGCATGTATTCGTCTTGTCCAAGTTCAGATCCAGAGGGATCCTGATCGATCACGACGAATGGCACGCCCGCGTGCCGGAACTCCAGAGCTACCTCTTTTCCCACAACACCGCAACCACAGATGATATAGTGGTCCCTCAGATGTGAAATCGCTCTATCCATTATTCGCCCCCATACGGCCTGGAGGATCTGGCCTCCAAAGATGAAACTGATTAGTGTTGTAATGGAATAACCTGCAGTGACCGCGCTGAAAACGATCAGTGCAATCGTGAAATTGCGCCCCTGGGAAGACAGGGGCTGAACCTCCATATATCCTACCGTTGTAACGGTGATCACCGTCAGATAAAGACTATCACTAAGTGGCCAGCCTTCTATAGTGGCATACCCCAGGATACCTCCCACCACTACCACCAGCAAAAGGATAACCCCAATCGTGATATTGAACACCTGGCGACATAGTAGACCCTTATCGAATGCGTGCTCCCCGCCTTGCCCTCGAACGAACAACCTTATCTGGCAAAAGGTCTCGGATGGCCTCTCTGTCCTCCCTGGCCATAGTCCAGTAATCTGNAATCAAATAGCGCTTGCCGCTCTCATCGGTAATGGTGAGCGCTGGAGCTTCCGAACCGTTGAGCGCGTCCCGATCCGGAATTTTGAAGCTTCTGTCGCCATCATCCGTTACAACCTCCCACTGACTGCTGGTTCCTCGAGACGTTACCGACCTGATTTCAAGAATGGTGGGGACAAAGTATATCTCTCTCAAGGCCCGGTCAAGCAAGTCCTGGGATTCTTTGTCCAGCTTGTCGGGGTTTTCGATCAAACCGATCTCGTGGCCGTCGGCATCGAGCAATCCAACGTATCGATCCGGATCGGACTGTGGAAAGGCGAGCGCCACCTTGTCGACCGGCAATGTTTCGCCATTCAACCGAACCTTCATCCCCTGCTCATCCTTGAGTATCTTGATTTGCTGTGCATCCAGATTCACGACATAGCTCCCCTAAAGTACTTATCGGGCCTTCCAAAAGGAAGGCATGAACAAAACAAGGATCGTGATCAATTCGAGTCGGCCCAAGACCATGCAGAGAGACAGAAGCAGTTTGCCGGCTGTGGGTATGAATGCGAAATTCTGGACCGCTCCCACTCGCTCCAGACCTGGGCCGATATTGTTGAGTGTGGCAATCACGGAAGTGATGGCCGTAACAATATCCAGCCCCATTGCGGCCATCGCNAANGCNCAGAACAGCAGGATNTTCAAANAAATAAAGAAGAAGACCACGATGGNGTTTCGTATGTCATCTTCAACAGGTAGCCCACCCAACTTGAGCGTCCGAACCATGTGTGGTCGAATAGCCTGTTCGGTACCAATATAAGCATACTTCAGCAGAACGAGAATCCTGATAATCTTCATCCCGCCGCCTGTTGAGCCTGCGCATCCTCCCACAAACATCAAAGCTACCAGTACAAGCTTGGAAAAAGAAGGCCAGATGTTGAAGTCTGCTGTGGCGTAACCCGTGGTCGTAATAATCGATACCACCTGAAAAGCCGAATATCTGAAAGCCTCTCCAAGCGTATCATACATGGATAGCCAGACGTCCCAGGTGATCAGCAGAACTGCAGTACTGATAATGCCGATGTAGAACCGCCACTCCGAGTCTTTGAGGACAGCCCGCCAATCACCTCGAATCCCTCTGAAGTACAGGCCGAAATTTGTGCCGGCAAAGACCATGAATACTATGATGGTTACATCGATTCCTACACTGTCGTAGTAGCCGATACTTGCGTTTTTTGTGGCGAATCCTCCGGTCGCCATCGTGCCGAAGGTGTGGCACAACGCGTCGAAGAACGTCATGCCCTGGGCATAGAGAATGACCACCTGGGCAGCCGATATGCCAACGTAGATCTTCCACAGAAGAGAGGCCGTTTCNCTTATCCTGGGTCTCAGAACGTCTGCTGTTGGACCGGGTACCTCCGACCTGAAAAGTTGTCGGCCACCCGCACGGAGATATGGCAATATGGCCACAAACAAAACCACGATGCCCATGCCTCCCAACCAGTGGGTAAAACTGCGCCAGAACAGTACACCCCGTGGAAGGGATTCAATATCTGTAAGAATAGTTGAACCGGTGGTGGTGAAACCGGACATCGTCTCGAAATATGCATCGACAAATTCTGGGGTGACACCCGANAGATAGAACGGAAGCGCCCCGAAGAGGGCGGCCAGGAGCCAACCCAGACCCACNACGGCCATGCCCTCCTTGTGGAGAACNGGAGCCTTGCTGTGCCAACCCAAAGCCAGCATAGCCCCTCCGGAGACAAGACAGATACCAATTGATTTAAGGAATGNATCGGTGTCTGTCTCGTTCAGATATAGACTCNAGAAAAGAGAAAAGCTCNTCGAGAGCCCTATGAACACTACGAGCACACCGACGAGCCTGAGAACCGTCCTGTAATTCATACCCTGAGCCCTACCTCCGNGCGACTACCCGCCACCACTGAACATTGCGCCAAGATCATCGACCACGCTGCCCAGCGCGAACGCGATTACCGTGTCACCCGGCAGAATCATATCTCCTCCGCGGGGAACGATCGCCTCTTCAGCTCGCACCAGAGACCCCAGAATGGAACCTTTTGGGAACCGGANATCTTCCCCGATCACCCGGTTTGCCACACGGGAACCTGATTCCGCCTTGAGCTCTACCACTTCTGCTTTGCCGTCCTGAAGCAGAGCCATCGACGAGATGCTTCCCCGACCTGCGAGTGCCAAAACCCTGTTGCCGGTGAGAATTCTGGGACTTACGGCGTGGTCGATTCCTACGCGCTCTACAAGGGGGATGTAATCCACCCTGTTGACCGAAACAACAGAATAGGTGACGCCCATTTCCTTTGCCTGCAACGTGGACATCAAATTTACCTCATCATTACCGCAGAGCGCCACAAAAACGTCTGCTTTGCCTACCCGCTCCTCTTCCAGCACCGAAATTCTGGTTGCGTCGCCGTGAATGACCCGCGTCTTCGCCAATATCCTAGAAAGTGCCTCGCACCGCTCGCGATTGTCAGCGATCAGAGTAACCCTCAGGTTTCGACCTTCCAGCAACTGTGCGAGCATCATTGCTGTGGTCCCGCCACCTGCGATCACGACACTTTCCGCGCCCTTCTCGATTTCTCGGAATAGCTTTCTGATGTCACCGCTTTTGCCGGCAGGCATGATCACGGTGATCCTGTCCGAGACTTCCACCCGATCTTCAGGACCGGGAATTGCAATCTCTGTACCCCGCGAAAGAGACACCGCAAGTACACCGTCGTTCCGATGAGGCGGAAACAGATCTTTTATTCGCACCCCTGCTGCGGGAGAGTCATCTCTCACCAGCATCTGCCTCATCTGAACACGGCCCTGCGCAAAGCTCTCGATGGCCACCGCTGCAGGGTTTTCAATCAACTTTGCAATTTCAAATGCAGTCAGAGATTGCGGAGAGATTGTCAGATCGATACCCAGTATGTTTCGATATTCGATCTTTCCGCCACCGTGGTAGGCCTGGTTGTAGACCCGCGCTGCGGTCTTGGCTGCGCCCAGTTGGCGAGCAGTGACGCTGGCTATCAGGTTTACCTCGTCGCTGTCGGTTACCGCAGCTACAAGGTGTGCATTCTGTGCGCCTGCCGCCTCAAGTGCCTGCGGGCTTGCACCGTGGTCGCAGATCGTGCGCACATCCAGTAAGTCCTCCACGCGCTGAAGCCTTGCCCGGTTAATGTCGATCACGGTAACATCATGATTTTCCATGGACAAGACCTGGGCAATATGGTTTCCAGCCTGCCCGGCGCCCACCACGATCACTTCCATGTCTTCACCTCAGAAGACATCCCTTCAGCGTGCCCGTCGTCTGTGCGAATCACGACGAAGTACAATCTCACCTCGCTTGAATGCACGAACCGTTCCAGTAGATTCGGATACGGCAACTGCAATCGCCTTGCTGTGTTTGGTCACGGCGGCCGCCGCAACGTGTCTGGCGCCCAAACCCTTGGGAAGGNTTAATCCCTTTACGTCTGCAGTGATATACCTGCAGCCCGACAATATGACGCCATCCTCCTGGATAATGAATGCGCCATCCATCTGAGAGACCTCCTTTACACCTTCCTTGTTGTCNGGATTACAGATGTTCTTTTCACGCTCTGAATATCCCCGGAACGGGTCATATGTCATCACCCGCGAATTGGCGAGAACCTTCTCGGAGTCTCCCAGTACAAACAGCGTCCCAACGGAACCCCCTTCCCTACCCTCCTGACCGATGTGAACGGCAAGGTCCAAAACTGCCTTGACCACCTCGATCGGCAAATCGCCGGCAAGAGCTGCAACACTTTCCGGATCGAATCCTTCGAAGCCCTGGCTGGTGTCCACCATCACCAGAGTGTCCACGCCTCGTCGTTGCATCAGATTCACAAGACACACCAGTCGGTTGCCCTTCTGGATGTACCCACCTTCCATCCCCAGAATGATGCCCTGCCTCACGCGCTCAAAATAGGAGACATCATCGACGTCGAAATCGAACTGCAAGCGTCTGATACCCAATTCCTCAACGCCCTGAAGAAAGCGGGAGTTTCTAGTGACAACCAGCACCTGGCACTGGTCGTTGAGCTTCTGCAACACGGCCCGGCTGAGACCCGACTCCGCAACAAGCAGAATCATGTCAGCCTTGATCTGGCCAGCCAGATCCCCCGCCATTCTCAACATCGCGAGAGAGTTGCCTTGATTCTGTTTAGCCATGCCGTTCAATTCTCCCGTGTTTCAACAGGGGAAGGTTGTGGGAAGATGCGGGTGCAAATGAGAGGAAGGAACCGGTGTTTTGGTCGGGCAGGAGGTCCCAACCACTTCTTGAGATTACCTCTTGTTGCCGAACTTTCGCCTGCGTCCGTACGAAACAGGTTCGGAGGTCTCTTCAGCCCTTTCTGGTTCTGTCTGTCGCCCATCCTTCGGTTCCGAAGCGGGTTGGGCTTGCTCAGGCTCCAGATTCAGATAATCGTTTGTGATTTCCTTAACAAGGATTGTAGGCCCGCAATCGAAAAAACCCACACCATCCTGGTGGGCGCGTAACGCGTCAACTCTCAGTACTGCGTTTCGGCCGGAGGATCTACCCCCCAGTTGAGCCGCCACACCTGCCTCAAAGGAAAGGTGCACATATTGCCTGTCTTCCGGCTGTATCCCCTCCAGAAGTATTCTCTCAACCTGAGTAGGGTCCACACCTTTGTACAGAAATTCCGGAGGTTCAGACGGATCCACACCGGGCTCCACTGGAAAACTGTGACCATAACGCGCCCTGATCCGATCCCCTTCAATTTCAAATCTCTTTTTTTCTGAGTCGTTAACCACAGCTTCTATGTGCTGCAACTCCACATCTGTGTCGCGGTCTTGGATTGCCAGCAACACCGACTGCAGATCTGCGAAACCGAAGCGATCTACTTCAATGCCGAATTCGTCCGGCCGGTGACGCAACATGAGAGACATCAACTTCGAAATGCGAACATTCGAGCGATTCCAGGCCATAGTCCCCTCTATTAAATCGAGCTGCTATTGGATGTCGGCACACCGTGTCCGACGCGTCTTCAAAGGTGTTCAACGACCACCTAGTGCCACATCCTGAGCGGCATCTATATCCGCCACGCCCACAACATCCATCCCCGGNGGAGCGGCCAATTCCGCCAGATTGGGTTTTGCCAACAGACATCGCTGGAAGCCCAGTTTGTGGGCTTCCATAACACGCCTTCCCGCCTGCGCCACCGGCCTGATTTCTCCCCCCAGACCAACTTCGCCAATGGCCAGCGTCCCACCGCTAACCGGACGGTTACGATAACTAGAGGCCATTGCCAGAGCAGCTCCAAGATCAACCGAGGGTTCTCCTGTACGCAGTCCCCCCACTACATTGATGAACACATCCTGCGACCCCAAATTGAGACCACTGCGCTTTTCCAGAACCGCAATCAAGATTGCCATTCGCCTGCTATCGAACCCAGTTGCCACTCTTTGAGGATACCCGAAACTGCTGTTGGACACGAGGGCCTGAATTTCCGCGAGAATTGGCCGTGTCCCCTCGATGCTGCATACAGCGACATTCCCTTTGGCTTCAACACTCCTGTCAGAGAGGAACACCTGAGAAGGGTTGGCGACTTCCGCCATCCCCATTTCTCCCATATGGAACACACCGATCTCGTTGGTGGATCCGAATCGGTTTTTTGCTGCCCGTAGGATTCGGTAAAGACCGTGGCGATCCCCCTCCAGGTAAAGCACCGTGTCCACCAGATGCTCCAGGACCCGAGGCCCCGCCACAGTACCCTCTTTTGTAACATGTCCCACCAGAAAAAGGGAGGTCCCTTTTGCCTTGGCCTGGCTAACCAGCTTCGCTGCACATTCCCGGACCTGACTTACACTGCCTGGTGCGCTGGTCAGATCGGGGTGGAAGATCGTCTGGGCGGAGTCCACGACAACAGCAGTGGGATTCACATCGTCTATGTGCTGGCAAATCTGTTGGAGATTCGATTCCGATACGAGGAACAAATGCTCAGACAATGCACCTACGCGGTGCGACCTCATCTTAACCTGAGCAGAAGATTCTTCCGCTGAGACGTACAACACAGTTAGCCCGGATAGAGCCAGTTGACCAACACCTTGCAACAGAAGTGTGGACTTTCCGATGCCCGGATCACCACCTACCAGCACCGCACCACCAGGAACGATACCGCCACCCAATGTGCGGTCCAGTTCCCCAATACCCGTCGTGACCCGTTCCTCCCGCCCGCCATCAACTTCTGTTATCGGAAGAGGCGCACCTCCTGGTTCGGCTGAACCGGTATCACCCGTGGGGTCTGAAGAAAGGATCTCCTCGGTACACGTGTTCCATTCCTCGCAACCTGTGCAACGTCCAAACCAGCGCGAAGCAACAGTACCGCAGCTTTGGCACACGTAGCGGGTGCGCGTCTTGGCCATCTGGGTTCCTGGTAGATTTAGAACGGCTCTTCCCGGTAAATCTCAGGCTCTTCAAACCGGCCATAGTCCCCCAGCCAATGGAGGAAGACACTGCCCGTTGGACCATTTCGCTGTTTGCCCAGGATGATTTCGGCAACACCTTCCTGAGGGTTCCCTTCCTCATCCGGTATTCCGTATACCTCAGGCCTGTACAGGAACATCACGACATCCGCATCCTGCTCTATGCTTCCGCTTTCACGAAGGTCGGAAAGCTGTGGTCGTTTATCCGTACGGGCTTCAACTGCCCTGGACAACTGGGCACACGCAATGATTGGCAACGAGAGTTCCTTGGCCAGAGCCTTGATCGACCTGGAAATCCTCGCGATCTCCTGCTCACGATTGTCCGTCCGCTCCGAAGTCGTCATCAACTGTAGATAATCGATTACGATCAACCCAATGTCGTATTCGGCCTTTGCCCGCCTCGCTTTGGCACGCAATTCCAGAATCGATATGCCTGGGGTATCATCGATATAGATGGGGGCCTCAGCGAGTTTACCTGTCCAGGCCGATAGCCGTTGCCATTCTTCCTCGGAAAGCCTTCCTGTCCGCAAGCGGTGTGAGCTGACTCTCGCCTCGGCGCAAAGCAGCTTCTGTACAAGTTGCTGAACCGACATCTCGAGAGAAAAGAAGAGGACCGGCGCCTTACCCTTGACTGCGGCGTTTCTGGCCATACAAAGCGTGAGAGACGTCTTCCCCATCGAGGGTCTGCCAGCCAGGATGATCATCTCTGCCGGTTGTAAGCCGGCGGTAATCTCATCCATGTCCGTATAGCCTGTGGTTACTCCCGTCAGTGTCCCGGGATGCTCGTGTGCGCGTTCGATGGCCGCAAAAGTTTCGGGCAGCACGGACTCTACAGACATAACGCCCTTGCCAAGTTCGTTTTCAGCAATACTGAACACCCGTTGTTCGGCCCTGTCGATCACCTCCTGCACGTCCTCGGTCTCTTCATAACACTCTGATACCGTCTGGGTCGAAGCATCGATCAACCTGCGCCTCAGCGACCGCTCCAGGACAATTTTTGCATGGAATTCTGCATTTGTGGCAGTTGCCATCTCTCCTGCCAGCGAAGCGATATAGGCAGGTCCCCCAACATCCTCCAGTTGTCCCCTGCTGCCAAGCTCCTCTGTAATGGTGACCTGGTCAGCCGGTTCCCCTCGCTCGTACAGGGCCAGGATAGCAGCATAAATTTTCCTGTGCGCCGTCTGATAAAGGGCCGATTCATCACCCAGAACTTCTACCACTCGGCTGATCGATGCCCCATCCAGCAGCATGGCACCCAGGACGGCCTTCTCGACTTCAATGGCCTGAGGTTGAACACGATCAAGTGTTGTTCTGTCGCTGTTCATTCGCCTGCAACTTTGGGTTCAAGCCCACTGTGTTACTAGGGTATTCGGGCGTGAGGTGTTATTCAATAATAGGTATATTGGGTGATTTTGTGGAGGTTTTCTAGGTGCTCAGAATTCCGCTCCGTCGTACTCCCGGCGCAACATCTGGAGATCTTCCCACGTGGGACGTTTCCATTGCTGGTTTCTCAGTAATGCGGCAGGATGGTAGGTGGGTACCAGCTTGATTCCTTCGTAAGCAAACAACCGGCCCCTCAATCTGCCCATAGATTCGCTTGTCTGTAGAAGCGTCTGTGCAGCGAAACGACCCAGTGTGCAAATTATCGATGGCTCAATAAGATCAATCTGTTGTTTCAGGAAGGGCTCGCACGATGCCACCTCCGCCGGCTCAGGATCTCGGTTTCCAGGCGGCCTGCACTTGATGACATTTGCGATGTAGACATCTTCACGTCGCAGGCCAATCGACTCGATCATCTTTGTTAGCAGCTGGCCTGCTGCGCCAACAAATGGGAGACCTTGCCGATCCTCTTCAGCCCCGGGCGCCTCTCCCACGAACATGAGGTCTGCATTCGGATTGCCGCTTCCAAAAACCACCTGTCGGCGACCTTGAGACAAAGAACAAACTTTACAACCTTGCAGCTTCTGGTCCAACTTCGAAAGATCTGATTGTGCTGGTCTGCCTGGCACGGCATGCAGGCCAAAGTCTCTTTGCTTTTCAAGATACCTTCTGAGGTCGCCCAGAACACCCAAGGTTTCCTGGGACATATCAGATCCTGCACCCATAAATAATCCCTAGCCAGCCCAGTACGATTCCAGCCTGTCCAAGATCCTGTCCGCAACTTCCAGCTTGGATAACTTCGGGAGAGATATCGGTTCGCCTTCGGACTCCAGAAGAGTAACAACATTTGTATCCACGCCGAATCCGGCTCCTGCAACCGTCAGGTCGTTCAGCACAATCAAATCAAGATGTTTTTCCTTGAGCTTTCTTCTGGCATTCGCCAGCCCGTTTTCAGTCTCCATCGCAAATCCTACAACGATTCGTTGCCTCTTTTCCGCGCCTAGATCCACCAGGAAGTCATGATTGGCAATGAGATTCAGACTCAAGCCATCAGCAGACTTCTTTATTTTTTGTGGGGCAACTGTTTCCGGGCGAAAGTCCAGGACGGCCGCTGTCATGATCAGGGCATCGGCCTTGTCGAATACCTCGCCAGTGGCCTTTTGCATCTCTGAAACGGTCCGAACAGGAATGACTTTTGCACCAACTGGGGCATCCAGATTCGTAGGACCGCTTACTAGTATTACCTCCGCGCCACGACGCATTGCCCGCTCGGCAACCGCATAGCCCATCTTGCCCGTGGAACGATTGGTTATAAACCTTACCGGATCGATATCTTCTTCGGTTCTTCCTGCCGTTATCACGATCCGTTTGCCGGTGAAGTCGTCCGAGGTCTTGAACGCATCGGCTACGGCGGTAACGATTATTTCCGGGTCTGCGAGACGACCTATGCCGGAATGTCCGGAGGCGAGATCCCCCTCCTCGGGATCGACCAAATGAACTCCTCGTCCTCGCAGGTGTTGAAGGTTTTTTTGTACTGCAGGATGGCCATACATGCTGGATTCCATGGCGGGCGCCACCACCAACGGACAATCTCCCGCCAACAATGTGCAAGTCAGCAGGTCATCTGCCAACCCATTGGCCAGTTTTCCGATGAGGTTGGCAGTGGCCGGAGCAACAACCATAAGGTCAGGCCAATCCGCGACCCGGACGTGGACCACGTCCGGGTCACCACTCTCAGGGAACAATTCAGTATGGACTTTACGGTGCGACAGAGCTTCGAAGGTCAAAGTAGAGACAAATTTGGTGGCGACTTCCGTCATGGCTACCTGGACATCGGCGCCGCGCCTCTGAAGCCCTCGAAGGATCTCAACTGCCTTATAGGCAGCGACGCTTCCACTAACTCCCAGAAGTATCCGCTTTCCCCGAAGAGGCATCATCATCCGACCCTTCCATTTCCTCATCTTCGCCCTCGTAGGCCAACCGGAGCTTCTGCTCCGACAACCTTCGAAGAGCCAGGGTTGTTGGCTTTTCCGCACCGTCGGCCACCTCGACCATCTGTCTGGCTTGGTTCACCCTACGGGCTTCCTTCGAGGCAATCGTCACAGCTTCATATGGGTTTATATGGTCTCCGCTGATTGCTTCCAGAAAGAATATTTCGGGCATGTGTCTGACTCCTCCACATTATAGATTAGTTGGAAAGGGTGATGCGTGAAACTGGGCCACCGAAGCGGATCATCACGCTGAACTCACTCCACATTCTGAACTTGCTCCTTTAGTTTCTCGATTTCCTCCTTCATTTCCACAACCAGATGTGCGATATCAGCATCGTTGGCCTTTGATCCAATCGTGTTGGCCTCTCTCAACATCTCTTGTAGAAGGAAGTTGAGACGTCTACCAATCGCATCCTCCCTTTCCAGGGTTTTCAAAAACTGCCCGTTGTGACTGTGGAATCTCACGAATTCCTCTGTCACATCGCTCCTTTCGGCAAGAAGAGTGACTTCCATGAGGAGTCTGCTCTGGTCGATCTGCCCCGGTGACAACAACTCCTCCAGCTTCTCCTCCAGCCTTTGCCGAATGGACTCCACTCGTTCTGGAGCCTTTTCTTCAACCTGGCTGACAAGGTTTTCGAGCGTTTCGATTCGTCCCACAAAGTCCTTTGCCAGCTTCTGACCTTCACTGGCGCGCATTGCCTGGCACTGTTTTACGGCTGATTCACAGGCAGGACCCACAGCAGCCCAGATTGCATCCAGGTCTGGGGTGGTTGCCTCAAAGTCAAAAATATTAGGCAGTACTGCAACTTTCAAAGGGTCGGTCTTGTTTTCTGCGCCAAGGCGTCTGGCCAACTGACCCAGTCCCTCCCGGTAGGCGTCGACAATCGCTGCATTCAAGACCGGGATACCACGCTCCACGCCTTCACCTTTCATCGATATAGATACGGTTACATGTCCCCGCGATATGCGGGACAACACTACCTCCTTGATCCGGGGTTCCAGCTCTGCAAGTGACCTCGGAAGATGGACGGACACTTCGGCATACCTGCCGTTGACAGATTTCACCTCTACGGAGGCAGAACACCCATCACATTCATGCTCACCTCTGCCAAAACCCGTCATACTTGCAACCATTTATCCCCCTCCACAGCAGCTGATATACGATCTGGAATGCTGTAAAAGCCTGCAGCTTACTAAGATAGGCTATTGTATCACTACTGTCAACTAGCAAACTCAGGAGAATATGATCGTTATATGGATTGCCGGGCACACCAGCTGCAGCTATATTCGCTAAATTGGTTTGCAGACACGGGAAATACAAAAACCAGGAGAATTGGGTATGTACTGCATGCGCAACACACGACGTTCTATTCGACTTATTATCGCATTTGCAGGCCTATTCTCACCAGATTTGACTGCCGGCATCGAGTCCGATACGGGTGGTGAGGTCCAGCCGAAAATTGTGGAGACAGACGTCTACGGTGTGCAGGAGCTTGGTGAGAACGAAAAGCAATATGTCGTTTTACTCAGGGACAGGACGGCTCACAGGATGTTGCCGATTTGGATCGGGAAATGCGAGGCCAGGGCGATTGAGATGAAGTTGCAGAAGAAAGATTTCCCAAGGCCCCTCACCCACGATCTTTTCCATAATGTTCTGGAAGATACGGAGGTGAAAATAACATCAATTTTGGTTGATCAACTCAGACCCTTGACTCAGTCGGCCCCGGGGGGCACCTATTTTGCGGTCATGACTGTTCGGAAAGCCAACGGCACTGCCGTTAAGATCGATGCTAGGCCGAGTGATGCGATGGCTCTTGCCGTGCGAATGGGGCTCTCCATATTCGTCTCGAGAAGAATTCTCGATGAGAACGGTATCGAAGACTCGCCTAGGTCCAGAGAACCAGAAGAACCAGGCCCCTCACGTCCTAGGAAGTTCTACGAATAGGAACAAATTAGAGGCGAACTTCCTCAAACAGATCCTGGGCTGGACTGGATAGCCATTAATTTACAAACCCCAGTCCAATGGATGGGGCTAATACATACAGTTGCAGAAAGCTGTTCTGGAAGACCCCCATGTGTCACGATCCCAGGATCTTCGCCCTCAAGGCATCCGCTCCAGTCACAGGTGCGTCACACACAAAATCACGACAGACATAAGCCGCAGGCGCCCCATCAACTAACTCCTTGTTCGCCAGCAATTGTATTCTCGACGTCAGTTCGTCTGGCTCTTCTGGATCTTTCAACGCGATCACGCGGTTGGGAACAAATTGAACGGCCACAGCAGCAACAAGTTCTCGAGTCTCCTGGTCTTTCAACCTCCCGACAATAGCGATCTCGTGCGGACCTTGCTGGACAAAGCTGGAACCGCAAAGCATCTGCCCGAATCCTGTAGGCACCTCAACCATAAAAGGTCGAAAAAGACGTAAGGTTACCCAGGCCTTGTCCCTTAGATCTTGCCGATCAAGCAGAATCCCCAATCGCATCAAGGTCAGTACACCCACGGAATTACCCGACGGTATGGCATTGTCGTAAGGGTTCTTGGACCTAACGATTAACGACTCGTGGTGAGGCCCGGTAAAGAAGAACCCTCCTTCATCATCATCCCAGAACTGGTCCACCATGGAATCGCACAACCCCTCTGCGCGCTCTAGCCATGCCGCGTCAAAAGTCACTTCATACAGATCCACGAGTGCAGCAATCATAAACGCGTAGTCATCCTGGTAACCACGCAAGCGTGCACGGCCGTCCTTGTAGGTGTGCAGCAACAGGCCTTTTTCGTCGCACATTTCGCCGAGCACAAAACGTGCTGCCGACTCGGCTACGCGAAGGTAGTCAGGGCGCTCCAGCGCTTGTGATGCAAGGGCAAGAGTGGAAATCATGAGCCCATTCCAGTTGGCCTGAATTTTCTCATCCCTTCCTGGTTTAACCCGGCCTTCTCGGACCTCGAACAGCTTCCTGCGTCCTGCCTCTATGCACGCCTTCAGTTTGGACTTTTCGACACCGAGAGCGATCGCTGTTTCTTCCAACTCAAGGGGAACATTCAGAATACTCTTGCCGTGCTCAAAGTTTCCATTCTCAGTCACATCATAGTAGTGGCAAAACAGGTCGGCGTCTCCCGAACCCAGTACGCGCCGAATTTCATCCTGATCCCATACAAAGAACTTCCCCTCTTCGCCTTCACTGTCAGCATCCTGGGTGGAATAGAATCCCCCGTCCGGTTGATGCATCTCCCTGATCACATAGTCTAGTGTCTCTAGGACAACTTGCTTGTAAATGGGATCTTTGGTAATCTGATAAGCTTCGAGGTAGAGCTTTCCTTGGAGTGCATTATCGTATAGCATTTTCTCGAAATGGGGTACCAGCCATTTGTCATCAACGGAGTATCTGTGAAACCCTCCACCAAGGTGGTCGTAGATGCCGCCTTGTGCCATCTTTTTGAGGCTGAGTAGGGCCATCTCTTTTGCTTGTTCGTTCCCGCTGGTAGCGTATTCGCGGAAGAACACCGAAAGATTCATAGAATTCGGAAACTTGGGCTGAGACCCGAAGCCACCGTTCCTGGAATCGAAATTCTGCGCCATTGTGTGATATGCCTGAGATACGAGGTCTCCATCCAGACGGTCATCTGAATTCTTCAGATTGGCCATCCGGCTCAGCCCGTCCATCAGCTTCTCAGACGTCTCTTGAACTCTCTCAGGATTCTCTTTGTAGTGTCTTGCAACAGATTTCAGAACGTCCGGGAATCCAGGACGTCCGTATTTGTTGTCGGGGGGGAAATAGGTGCCGCCATAGAAAGGAACACAGTCTGGTGTAAGAAAGACGCTCATCGGCCAACCACCTGACCCGGTCATCATCTGGACGGCGTTCATGTAAATTTCATCCAGATCGGGTCGTTCCTCCCGGTCTACCTTGATATTCACAAACAATTGGTTCATCAATCCAGCGATCTTTTCGTTTTCGAATGATTCATGTTCCATCACATGACACCAGTGACACGCGGAATAACCTATGCTGAGAAAGATTGGCATATCCGACAGTCGGGCGAGCTCAAGGGCCTCATCATCCCAGGGGTGCCAGTTTACGGGGTTACTCGCATGCTGTAGCAAATAGGGACTGCTTTCGTTTGCCAACTGATTCATGAATTATCCAGTCTGTGAAAATCCTTCTTGGGGAAGTGCATTAGTCGAAGGAAAGTAGCGTTGTCAGGGACCTGCCTTGTTTGAGCTTCCTCCGTGGACTGTAGATAACCAGGTCTTTCATACCTGCATTCCATGTAAAGGTCTCCCCGGTTGGTTTGGTACGTACGATTCTGCCCCCAGGGAGGATGGCCTCTAGGACCAGATTGCCCAATGTGCTGACGTCTTGCTCATCCGCCTGGATTACAATTCTGTTTTCCATCTTGAGTTCAGTGAGGCACCATGTTGGAAGTTCCATCCGAAGGAATACGTAATCACTGCCCCCTGGTAACTCACCGACCTCAACACCGTTGATTTTGAGGTGCTTTGCAGGTGTTTCGGACTCCCAGGCACAGAATCTAAAAAACGCCCTCCGTATGCTCGGAAGGTCTGAAGGGATAAGACGCGCATCCGAAGGCGGAAGCAAGTGGTCAAACCTGTCTACATCTCCACACTTGCACCATTTCGTATGCGTTTCAACACCACGAATCGAGTGGTGCCACTCAGCTTCCACATCATGATTTCCAACCGTTACTTTGAACCAGCCTGGAGCAGTATTTTCCAGGTATCCGGGCCAGCAGGAGAGGAGATCCTCCTGCCTTGGAATTATTCTGGCAACCCGGTCGAGAGGGACTGACATCTCATCCGCCAAACCGATGGGTGCACCCATAAATTGAAGCACTGGATACCCATTGGTCCTGTGGTGGATGATGCTCTGATTGTGTGTGTGCCCACAGAAGTAGGCATCTATGGAATGCTTTGACAACACCCTGGGCAGGTCATCGTGAAAATCCGGGTTGGTGAATCGGGATCTGGCAACCGGCCAGATCGGGTGATGCCCGAAAACGAAGGTTCGGTGGATCCGGGTCTCTTCTCCTTGCTTGAGGAGCGCTTCCAGCCAGGAGCATTGCTCGCCTCCCGTGCGCCATTCGGTCGTGTCCAGAAAGATGAGGCGACATCCTGCGACATCCACGAAATAGTACCGCTCTTCAGGTGTCCATCCAAGCGTGCCGGATAAAAACGGCCGGACCACGTGGTCGAAGGAATCCTCGCTATCATGGTTGCCTTTCGCAATCAGGATTGGCACATCGAATCCGTCGAAAAAACTCAGGCAGGCCTCCATTTCAGATCGCGCCAGGTCGGGGCCTGCATGGCCCTCGACGAGGTCCCCGGTCATCGCAATGAAGTCGGGTGCCTCTTTCTTTAAGACCTCCATCATTGGAGTGAGTACGTGGTGCACGTTCTCTATGTATTTCTCAACCTTCAGAGGACGCGAACGGGTCTGTTCCCGATTCGGATCGAGGTAAAACTTCGGGTGCGAGAAGTGTGTATCCCCAACAACTGCAAAGGTTATTGGGCGTTTAATCTGGTTTGCTACCCGATGAAACTGCATAGACTGTCCTCGGCTGGTCCAAGACCTGTGTGGGATATTTGGATCAGTGGTCAAGGTAATTGAGTAGGGGATCTGTGTCAATCGGCAATGGTCTGAACATACAGGACCAACGAAAACGTGGTGACCCGAATGGTGGGTCACCACGTTTATTACGCCTATTGGTTGAACCCTATTCTGTCCCGCCTCCCCTCGACCCTCGTCTGCCGCCGCCCCTTCGCTGCCTAGCCTCCTGCATCCGCTTCAGGTATTTGTCCAGGAATTTGTTCTGGTTTTCGTCCAGCACGCCTTTCACGCTTGCCAACATCTTTTCACGAAGACCACGAAATTTGCCCATCAAAGCTTCTCGGTCCGCCCCGCTCTGCATCTCCTCTACCAATCCTGCCCGCTTCCCATATATCTCTCTCAGGCCTTTCCTGATCTTCAGAAGCTGATCATCTTTCAGGCCGATCTTGTCGTCAAACGCAAGAAAACTGAGTGTCGCCTCCACCGGAAGCATCATTCGAAGCATTCCACCTCCCCTGCGTCCTCCTCCGCCATCCCTACCTCTCTGTGCAAATCCTTCTGCTGAAAATGCTAGAATCAAGCCAAAAACCAAGAGCAGCGTCACTGTGCGTTTTATGGTTTTCATTCTACTCTCCTATTTGACAGACTACGTTTTACGCTCCACAAGAAAAACCCGGGTGTGGTTTTTGTTTGTTAGACACCAGCCACCCGGGTATCGCTCCCACCTATGTCATCAGCGTAATCAGAATACCACCTGAGAAACCGCCTTGGATATCAAGACCACGGACACGGAGGTCATCCCGATCAATCCCATCCCGCAGTAGTAGCCAGCTAGGAGGATTGGGGCATATGCTTTCCATTTCGATTCGCCGAACCTGCGTGAGAAATAGTAGCGACCCAGCAGTGCCCCCGCGAATTGGAGGATGACATAGTGGGGCCATCCTGCGAGGGACCCTACAAATCCGAAGAAAATCAGAGTCGGCGCCTTCAGTAATGCCAGGAGAAGGTACATCACACCGCCAGTGGCGAAACCTGCCGCGATGTAATTCGGCTTGATAATCCCTTTGAGCAACTCGAGCCCGACTGCCCCCTGGGTCTCCCCGGCAGGTAATGTGGATTTCAGCCACATCGTCTGCATGGTGGCATCGAACGGCCAGAAAGTCTGAACAAAGTAATACGTTGAGGATGGGATTGGCCCCAACCGCCAGATGAACTCCCAGAACACGAAACTGAATATGAAGATTACGACCATCGTGAGTGCGGTCAATTTGATATAGCTGACAAACTTGGTCTTGGTGAGTTCCATCTGCTTGTATGTCCTCACGGCAAGACCGTGGTCGTGCAGTGGCAGTGGTGCGAACCAAACCGCTACGCCCTGATACCCCGACAGAAAGATTGCAGCCTCACGCAGATACGGAATATCCGCCCCATACGGACTCCCCGTCAGCCCGATCATCCTCGCCCCGATATAGGAAGAGATCGGGGTGTAGATGAAACCAAAGAAAACTAGCCAACCCCAGTGGAATTCCGGCACCAGGAACTGGCACAGAATAATGAAGCCAACAGTTGCCAACGTCCACAGGACTAAGGGATAGAACATCCCCATGTCAGAGCGACCTTCCGGTAGATCCTCCAGGCTCACACTCACAGTGTGTTCCCCAGTTTCTCTTTGTACGCGTCGCTGTTCAAGCAGGGCCTTAATCACCATGTAGAAACCTGTAACGGCAATTACAAAGGAAGTCCCGATGCCGAAGCTCAACCAGAAGTCAAAGCGGTTGGAGATGGCCGCGGGAATCGCGGTCATTCCCGGTGACCAGCGTGTCAGGATTTCCGCCTTGTACAGTATGGGATTGAGCACCAAGTTCCCCAAAACGGCACCGGTGAAAGACCCAACTACAACCCAGAATGGCAGGACGAAACCAATCACGAGATGTCCAAGGTCCGTGGCGATCCCGAACAGGGCTGCCGGCAGAATGGTTTTGATTTCCGCGGTAAAATCGATCCATGGGATAGGCAGGATCTGCACCGTATCCGTCAGGAAGATGCTGGACAGAGTGGGCACAACGACGTATAGGAGCCCCCAGACCAATCCAATACAGGTTCCGGTACTGAACACGCGCCACTTCCAGCCCTCCTGCTTGGCAGAAGTTTCGGCAAGGGCCGTAGCCCCCCGAGCCTGCACCGGAGCAAGTGGAAAGGGAAGCTGCTCAATATCGCTGGTGATCCGAAACATCACATAACCCAGAGCCAGTTTCGCTGTATTGATCAAAAGCAACACAGCAAATAGAATGGCCACTGGTTTTACCCACACGGCATTGATGAATGTGCGTTCCGCATATACCGGTGAATCGATTGGGGGCACAACCCAATCGGGTATATACTTTGCTAGGCCTTCGGCAGCTGGTGACTGAATCAGATACTGGTCCCAGACGAGTGCCCCAAAAGGTCCGCCGTATACCAAGGCTGTACTGCCCAGGCGTACGCCAATGCCAAGCAACCCACCAGCAACCCAGTAGATGACCAGTACTTCCTGAGTCTTCAGGCGAACAAAGGACCTCTTGGCGATCTCAAGGAAAAGGATAATGGTTACCCACTCTGAGGCACCGGCCATACTCTGTCCGGTAACCAACCCCAGGTAGATTGCGCCCGGAAGCATTACGAGGCCGACAAAAAGCGTCGCCCAGATGGTCTTCATGTTGAAGCCATCCTCGAACGGCGCGTCCACCGGCATAATCGAGTCGTATTGCTCTAGGTCCTCATTTTCGTCTTTTGGTTCGGTTGCCAATGCCACTCCTCCAGTAATCAGGAATTGTCTTTCAGATTATGCCGTGGTATCCTCTGCTTCAACAGCCAGAATCTGTTGACCTTCTTGTGCATACTGATGCTTAAGCTCAGGTGGAATGGTTCGCCAGACCAAGAAGCGTTTTCTGAGCACATTCAGGAAACCCCTGTTGATCCTTTTCCAGGAGGCTACATCTCCGCTCAACCGATTGATGATGACCTCGATCTTGTAAATGTTGTGCTCGCCGGTGGGGATAGCCCTGAGTTCCACATCCTGACTGATGCCAAGGTCGTAGGGCGCCAGCCAACAGGTCAGCCCAATATCGTAGCGAGGTTCTCCCTGGTGATCCTCAGAGGTGAATTTGACATTGTCAGCGACAAAATCGCCTACTGACCCCTCACCGTACGACTCGAACACCCGAGTAAGGTAAGAATACATCCCAAGGACTTCGGCACCTCCCACTGTGAAGGGGAAGTCGAATACCCAATTGTCCCCTTCCGGCTCCGGGAACTCCCACTTTCTGGTCACATCCGGCACAGCCATGTCCGCAGCCTTCTTCGCAGGATAGAGCGTAGACAGGAACACCGTGACCATCACGATGAGTGTCGCGGAAATCGCGGACAACGAGGAGTAATTCAATTCCAACCCTCCCAGCAGCCCATGCTCGTACAGCCCCAGGACCAGGACTTGGCCTATCAGGTAACCGAATACGGCACCCACCGTGGCGAACACAGCCGCTTCAGCCAAGAAAAGCGCAGCGATATGGTTGGGCGCCAGGCCAACAGCGGAATAGATCCCAATCTCCCTGAATCGCTCGTAGACTGCACCCATCATGGTATTTAGCACGATCAAGGCCGCGATCAGAACCGGGATAAACAGCGTTCCAAGGCCGGACAATGAAGTCGAACCGATTGAGCTATATACGGTGACCTTATCCTGGTATCCCACAAACATGGTCAGGGACACCCGTGTCATAAACTCTTCGATGTCCGGTACGAAATCTGTCTTCGGGTTGCCCTGTTCGTCCCTGAAGCCAGAGATGGCCACGGAGTTGAGTGTGCCGCCGATGTTTCGGACATAGTCGTAGGGCACCACCATAACATTGGTGGATTCCAGGTGTGTGAATGTCTCGATTGGGGCCGCAGCCACCACACGTGGGTCCTGGTCCTGGGCATCGGCCAGGTCGTCCTTTTCCTTCACCGTGTCTACGGGCGTAAGCTTTTCGTCGTCGAGATCCTTGTGTTTGTTGAACGCCTCGGAGTCCAGGATTCCTATAACAGTAAATTCGCTGCCCAGCATTTCGATCTTCGCTTTTCCCACATCTTCTGGAAAAATGCCAACCAGTTCGGCAAGATCATTGGGTAGAATACAGACGTTCAATTCGCCTGGATCGAACCACCGACCACTCATCAGGTATCTGTCGGCTCTGCTGATCAGGGGCTCTTGAGCGGTGAGCCCAAGTAATCCGTTAACGAAGCTGTCCTTGCCCGTGGTGATACCTACGTCGAAATCCACATAAGTGTCTCTCGACCCCATGCTGGCTGTTTGTTCGGTCAGCCTTGTAAAGTTGATATAGGCTCGTTCACCTCTGACCTGAGACAGGTACCAGGCCCTGGGCACAATGGTGGCCCTGTCTTTGAAAGCGCTGTCGAGGTAATTGAGTACGGATTCCTGTAGTCCACGCCAGGATCTGTCTCTTACGAGACCACCCTGGTAGTCAGGTGCGTTGTCCCTGGGCAATCTGTAGAATTTTATGGAGGTCTGTACCGAGGTAAAGGAAAGTGTGGTGAACGTCAGCAGAGTCAATGTCACTGCCGTCAGCGTGGTGCGCAGGGGCCGTTTCCGAAGGTTCGAGATACCCAAGATTATAGCCGCCGCCGTAGCGCTCAACCTACCAACATCCGCTTCGTATGTCCCCGCCGAGGCCTGCTTCATCTTCCGTACTTCGTCACCGAATTTGGATACCACGATAAACATGGCAACCCCGCCAAGAGACATAATGACGAAAGCGAGAAAGATGATATAAGGCGAACTGCTGAGCTTGAAGGCCGGGTGGACGTATCTCAGAATAATGAAAAACAGAACGAAAATGCCGGCGAATCCACCCAAACGGCGGGTGATGTCTGGAAAACCGAAAACAAGCCTTTCACAGAAGAACGAGAATGGAAGCAGAAGCATGAAATAGAAGATTATGCCCTGAACAGTGTCGTTCGCCGTGGACATCACCTCAGGGTAGCCCCTTGCCTCCAGCCCCCAGGCCTCGCGTGAGGAGGCCATGAACGCTTCATAATTGTGGTTCGACAGGTGTTCCTTTGCCTCCAGCAAAGACTGCCTTGCACCGTCGTGGAGCATCTTGAGTCTCGTATTTTCAATACCGTACTGCGCCAGCTGCTTCATCCTGACATCGTCAATGACCCACATATCCTTTGCGGCCTTGTAGGAAGGATAGAGAATCACACCGGGCGGATAACCTGGGCCCCTCGATTCTTCAAGTAATTCCTCCGTAACGTCCCACTTGTCTACTGGGTTATCGAGATATTTTTCCGGCGCATTGATCAGCAGGAATTTCACGCCAAACAAACCTGTGCTCATCAAGATCTTGATCGGCGACGGCTCTCCGGTGGCATGATTAATACCTGCAAAGGCGACGGCCGCCCGGGTCACATCACCCTCCTTGATGCTCTGATTCTCGATATAGTGGTAACCGAATTCCAGAGGTTGCGTGTCCCCTTCATTCAGCACTGTCATATAGTCGAGAGCGGAGAGATAGCTGGAATCAATAATCTCGAACACACTCAAGGCACGGCACTTGAACAGGACTTCCATCATTTCGTTCTCCCACCACCCATACCCCTGGGTTGTGGGGAATTTCTTGTCCCCTTCCGTGCCCAGATCCGGAGCTGAGACGATCTGGCCTTCACTGTTGATTTCGTAGGCCTGAATCTTATTTGCGAAACGGTTTCGCATGATGTCGAACTCGAACCGCCCCGTCTGATCTACTTCGTCCTGTGTTCCGAATTCCGGTCCTCTGGCCGAGTCACCGGTATATTTTGGGCCACTGGTAGTCTTGTCGACAATTAGGGTCCTGACACCGCCGCAACTCGCTACAGGTCCGGGCTGCTGGTAGGTCACAACAGCACCGGCAACCGGCACTCTTGGAATCGCGAAATCAACGTCTCTTTCAAACCATAAGATTCTACCCTTCAGGCTGTGACCAAGGTCTTGTAGCTTCAGCTTGGACACCCTGAAAAACTCCGGGTCCTCAACAGCCTTCAAGAGCATGCCAGTGGACGCGCGCACCTGCTTTACCAGATTGCCAAAGTTCACAAACTCCGCACGGTCTACCGGTGTATCCACCCTTTCGCGGATCGTCGACGGAGTCGCCAGCGTTATTCCCTCTTTCCCAACGAACTTAACCGACTCGCTATCAAATCCGAGCCGAATCGGCATATAGTTCTTCCAGGTACGTTTTGGGGGTGCGATGGCGTCCAGATGCCGGACTTCGTTTGGATAGATCTTACTGAGATAATCATTGAATTTCTTGGCATAAGGTGCCAGCAGATTGTTCTCATAGTTGTTTGTTGCCCAGTTGGGATTTATGAAAGTCCCATGAGAGAAGCTAGCGACCTGGTCCAACTCACTGGAGAGGTCAAATCCTACGAACAGCCTGAAATTGATCTTTTGATCTTCGGGTATCAATTCCTGAAAATGCTCGCTCTCCCTGGAATGCCTGTAAAGAAAATCGTTAACGCCAGCCAATCCCTGGAAATGGGCCCCATTCGCCATCACCATAACCGAGTACCTGGGGCGATTCACTTTCAGTGCCTTAGCTGTTTCCAGAAGCGCCGCCAGCCCAGTTGCGTTCTCGGCTCCCGGTGCCAGTGCCGGAACAATAGAAATGGCATCGTAAAAGGAACTGAGGAGTACAGTCTCATCTTCCCACTTCCTCTCTTCACGCTCGGTGATAAAGGTGCTCTCGCCCGGAATCGATCCATAGACGTTCCATGTCGGAACTTCTTCCCAGTCCATCCGAGCAGTTATGCCGACCTGTTCTGTGCTGGACTTAGCCAGAGCCATCAGCTGATCGACATAGTTATCTTCTACCCAGAAACGGGGAGCATCAACAGGCACTTGGAGGAATTTCTCCATCGCCTGTCCCTGGGTAACTTTACCATTGTCGAAGAAAATTACGGCCTGCGCTCCAAGCATCCTCGGGTTGAGATAGTTTTGACCGCAATCGAAATCCATCAGGACAATGCTACCATACACGGCTTTGCCATTGAGTGCCTTGAAGGATCCATCTCCTCCATATATGATGGGTCCAAGGATACCGCCCGTGGGGAGGCTTGGCGTTCTCACGTGATTTGGCCACAGCCCATGCAGCTTGATCTTCTCTCCCGTCTCCAAAATGGTCAGGGCGGCGCCCTTGTCTACTGGAACCGTTACCAAATGTTCTTCAACTTTGATGTCCTCTAAACCTATTTCCTCGAATTTACGCTTTACGTATTCAAATGCCTTCCTGTGTCCCGGGTAACCTGGTACGCGGGAGCCCATCTCCGAAAGTGCCTCCACAGTCTCTTTCAAACTTTTTTCGGATATTCCCTCAACCGCCGCACGGATCTCTAAATCACGCTCTGAAATGACCACCGGCTTCAGTTCCGGCACACTTGGTTTGATATTGAAAATTTTGACAAACCAATCGGTCACCTGCCCCGGGTTGAATATCGTCACTGAAGAGAGCATGAAAATTGCAACCGCCCAGAGAATCACACCGCCTATTCTTCGAAACATCGTCCACTCCTGGAGGTAATTTGGGGGTATTCGTTTAGGAAATCCCACAGGTCCAACGGAAACTCATACTAATAAAATAGACAGTCGATGTCAAGCCCTTTCCAAACTACGCCAAAACCACTATAATCCTATGATTTATATGCCTTTTTTGCACTCGTTAAACCGGATTTAAACACCTTCGGCAGACGGTCACCAGACTACCTCAAGTTGAGAAATCCTCTGCTTAAGTTGGGTTATC
>PAQK01000023.1 GCA_002709665.1 Gemmatimonadota bacterium
GGCGAGATCCGGATTCCCGATAAAGACAACGCCCTCCTAGATGCTAATCCAGAAGGGCTGCTTGAATCTCTGGGTTGCTTTGAAATGGTGACCCCGAGGGGAGTCGAACCCCCGTTTCCAGGGTGAGAACCTGGTGTCCTAGGCCACTGAACGACGGGGTCACCTCATTAATCCAGTACGACGAATCTAAACAAATCTAAATTAGGTGTCAAGAAAATAGACTCCCTGTTGCACAACAATACAGTTCAATTAATACGTATAAATATCACTCTTGCAATGTTTTGAGTGTTTCCTTGTTAAGGAACTAGAGAGGATCCTCTCCTACAGATTTCAGCTGATGTCTTTCGTTTGGGGGGATGTAAATAACGTCCCGAAAACCCGCCTCCAGATGTTCATCCCGAGCAGAACGCTGGTCTTCCCCCGTAAAATGTAGATACCTTGATGGTGCTCCTGTATATCCAATGAACTCTTGCCTCCAGAGGGGATTTTGAAGTAGCGGAGCTCGAAGTGCTTTGCNCCCTCGGCCATTCCAATAAGAGTTCTTCTGGAGCCCAAAAGTGAGGCTCCGTCCTCATAGACCTCCTCCTCAAAACCCTCCCTATGGTATTTGCCCCGACTTGTTCGAGAATCGGTGCAAAAAGGCCATCTTCTTTGCCTCGTGCCTAGTCGTGTGTTTCATTTGTTGACTGATCTCCACTGCTTCTTCGCTTGTGATTCTGAAACGAGTGGAATCCCCCGTCGCATCGAAAATCCGACTCAGCAGATCGAAAACATCCGCCCTTTTGGGTGCAATCCAGACTGTTTCCTCGCAAATACGGTAGGCCATATGGTAGGTGGCCAGCGCGTGGGCTGATTGGCCATTGTTGGTGTAGTTCTGAGCCGCCCGGTAAGTATCCTTAGGCACGCTCAACCAGGTAAGCGTGCCTAAAAAGGGATTCTGTGAAGTAGGGATCATGAGGATGACTAGTGTATGGGCGGATTACGTGGGTCAGGCCNACATCGCCCGCTTTTAGGATATGGACGATCTCTCCAGGTAGAAGCTTATCCTAATCGAATCTGGTAGCAGCCAGGTGTTGGCGGAATTGAAGACCTTCGTATCCTGAAACAGGGAGGTGTACCTGCGCACGATGTCCTGACCGTATTTCGCGTGGCTTACTTCGTCGTTTGTGATGCCGTATTCCGTGTAGGTGGTGAAGATAATGATGCCGTAAATGACGGTCAATANGANCATCAGATTGCCATAGAGATGACTCCGGGGAGTGGGNGGATTGGTTACTTCTGGTGACATTCAGTTCTNTGGCACAAGGTATTTGATCATTGTCTCCTGATATACTTATGTAGTCGGCCCTCTTTTCCAAGTTCGACTTCACCGGCATAGATGTCCCACCTAGAGTCTACCCAGATCCCGTGAGGACCGCCCAAGAACTCACCGGGGGTCTCACTCGGGTCACCGCCACCGCCCCAGGATGTGACAAGCTTCTTGTCCATTTTGAAAATGCTTATACGCCGACCCAGTTCCGCAATGTACAAAAGATTATCCTCAGGGTGGATGAAGATATTGTTCGGTCGAAGTAGTCCCTCCCATTGATCCAGGAAGTTCCCATCTGTGTCAAATATCTGGAGGCGGCAATTCTCTCTGTCACAAGACCATACGCGATTCTNTTTGTCTATGCGCACGCTGTGCGATATTGAGAACTGTCCTGGCTGATCGCCGCGATCACCCCAGGACAGCAGATGGTCTCCCTCGGGAGAATATTTGTGTATCCGTGCATTTCCGTATCCATCTGAGACGAAGATGTTTCCCTCTGAGTCCAGTACGATATCCGTTGGCCGGTTAAATGGGTCACCATCGTGGGGCCCAGGCACCCCGGGTGATCCCAACGTCATGACCAAATTGCCAGATGAATTGAATTTCTGTACGCAGTGCGTTGTTGCATCCGTGACAAAGACATTGTCGTCACGATCAATGGTGATTCCGTGGGCAAGGGATGGCTCGAGGACACCTTCGCCCCACGTCTCGAGGTGAACACCGTCCCGGTCGTAGACATTCAATGGATTTTGGCTGCGAGAGTAGACAAAAACCCTATCTGTAGAATCGCACGCTACTCCGGGGATCCATCCCTCGTGATATCCATCGGTAAGACCGCCCTAATTATGGTAGTAGTCATATGTATGTGCAGCCTCTCCAAGTGGCATTTCGGTTCTCCTTAGGTATGTGCTGTTTTGTGGTCTAAGGCAGATGTGTTGGCTACTCTAACTGGGCACATTTACTTTGATCCCTTGCGTATTGATACCAAGGACCANTGAGATTATCAAGTCTAACTCGGGAATCAGTCGAAACTTTCCACTTCCTCAAGTTACCGGCGGGCAGAACGACGGATGAGGCTGGTCGGTCGGCCCCTTATATCAGGAATGTAGTGATCCTGTTCCNGGGAATGGCGTATAGATTGACACTCGGGGAACACGATGGTTGACGTGAGTCAAGGTAGAAGCTGCTACTTGATTTTTCTTGGTTAGGATCGGGTGGAAACCGAGAGTGAGATCTGGGGAGAATAATAGAAGAAAGAGGTTACGACGAGTCGTAACCTCTTCAATGATGGTGCGGATGCCAGGATTCGAACCCGGAACCTTCTGGTCCGTAGCCAGATGCTCTATCCAGTTGAGCTACATCCGCCTTGTCCGGATTCTTCGGCAATTTTGGTTCTCGAAGGCGGTAAGAGGGCCGCTTCAAGAAGCGATAAATCTACCAGAATCGCCCAGAACACGCAACTTATTTGTGGTTCTGGGCGATGTACTAATCGAGATCCGGCTTCATCAGGTCTGTAATTCGTATGGCCAGATTATCTCCTACGACAACCACCTCGCCCTTTCCGAAAAGACGCCCATTTACCATAATCTCCATTGGCTGACCGGAGTGCTTGGTGGTTTCAATTACTGAGCCTTCCCTCCAGTCCAGTATTTCTCTAATTGGCTGAGTAACACGGCCAAGCTCAATGGCTACCTGGAGGGTGACGTCGTCGAACCGACTGACGTTTTTGTCGGCAGGGTCAAGATTGTCCAGAGTGAGCTGGTCGAACTGGAGCGGCATGACCTCCTGGTCGTCGGGAGATTTCTCTTCGGAGGNTTCCCGGGCTACGTCCTGAGATTCGTCCGTGGGCAGTTCGGATTCGGCCATTTTCTATTTCCTGTTCTAGAAGTTGATCTAGCTTTCCAATTCCTGCTGCGTGGGGTCAGCATCGGCGGGAGCATTTTTACCTGGCTGGNTTTGACCAGCCGCCTGAGACAGCTCGGATGGGGCAGGACCTCCATCTTCAGTGAAAAAGCTACTGAGTTTCGCCATCAGATCCAACTTGGAGAGGGGGCCTCAAATCAGATCTGCCGGTTTCCCATTATTCATAACCTGAAAAGCTGGAATGGTCGAGATTCTCTGCTGCGTTACTATAGCATCGTCTTTATCGGTGTTTACTTTGGCAGTCTTGGTCTTTTCAGAGATATCGTCGGCACTCGCCTGGACAGTTTCAGCCATTTCAAGACAGGGCTTGCACCATATCGCGTAGTAGTAAACCATCACCAAGCCTTCGGACTTCAATAGTGCGGTGTCAAAATTGTCGACGGTGACTTCTGCAATATCGGCCATAGATCAATCATAGAAAACTGTCGTCAGTTTGTTGGTTATTGGATCCCGACTNAGTCGCTTCCTCCCTCAGCTTTTCAATTTCGGAGTTCGTGTCGTACAGCTTTGCGGATAGAATCTTCACCACGTTCAGCAGAATCTTTCGGCAAATGGCATCGTCCTGCTCGAACAATTCAATCAGGGCTTTCTTTGTGATGAGGAATCCCATGGAATCATGNAATGCAACCACATCCGCAGACCGTGGTTGATCGGTCAATACGCCCATTTCTCCCACTACGCCGATCGGAGGGATGTAGGCGATATCCAGTCCCGTTTTTGTCCGCGCGACCAGCCTTCCGTAAAGAAGAATGAAGAGGTCGTTGCTGGGCGTTCCAAATTCATAGAGTTTCTCATCCGCAGCATACTCTTTATATATGCAGATCCCGTAGACCTTCTGGAGCTCATCCATTTCCAGACGATCGAACATCGGTATGGCTTTGAGATGCTCAAGGTTTTGCTGCTGGATCGCTGCTGAGGAGTTATCCATTCAGGTCTCCTGTCCTGCTTAAGTGGCCCGACCCATAGGGCAGGAATCTTAAGATATGCATATATAGTAAGCAAAAAGAAGGTGTGGGTCAAGCAACCGACGCAAGCATTTGGGATTGCCTGAAAGTACTGGGATTTTTTCTAACTATTTGTCAGACTTCGCGTTGCGATGGAGGTTGGCGGTAGCCGTAAGGGCACAATGGTACCGCCTGACCACCTATTTGGTTAAATGGGTGTAGAATGGTGTCGTGTAATTGTTTACATTAGCTGCCCTGAATTATCTTTCATCTAATCCACTGGAGGATCCGACTTATGGCTTCGTTTGTTCCGTTTCATTTCAATGAGACCACGTTTTTCTCTCAGATGAGCGAGGCAGTCCCCGGTTTGGATTGCCGAGTTGCAGCCAACGATGCAAAAGCTCAGCAAAGCGCGTGGGAGGCATGGAATGCCCACCTTGCCACCCGCATCGAACCCACCTGGCATTTCGACTCGAGGTACTTTGGTGAAACAATGAAGACACATTGGCCCGCGCTTGCCGATGTGTGGGTTTCTGATTCCGAAGCGATGGTGGAGGGGGTTGGCTCACACGGGGACATCGTTATTCCATATGTCGCAGGGCAGGGCCTGGATTGGAATTCGAATCCAGACGGGTCGATGAGCTGGGGAGGTCTACACTACTTCACGTTTATGCGATGGCCAATCCGTGCCGCATTGATTACGGGTGAATCCAGATTCGTCAGGTTCGTATCCGATTGCATTGGCAGCTATATCGAGCAGATGGATGATATACGAGACGAGAGCGGCGTGATGCGGAGAGGGGCGGAAGAAGGCGGCCTTTTCGTGGTATGGAATACACTCGCTTTGGGCCTTAAGTTGAAGGCACTTGGTGAGTCCCTGTATGCGCTTCGCGACCACCCTGAATGGACCGCAGAGGACTGCAAGCACACTTCGATCCTTATCTGGCGTTTTGCAAATTACCTGCACAATCAACTTCGCGAACAGACCGCGATCGAGTGGCAGCAACAACTTAATTTCATTTCATCCGGAAGCGGCGGGCTTGGTGGGGTGGGTGCACTTCTACCCGAATGGAAGGATTCAGCAGACTGGTTGGAGACAGCTCGTCAGNTTCAGGAGGTCTTGCTTTTGAACCAGGTCTATCCAGATGGGTTCCAGAAGGAAATCTGCACACAGTATCATAAGACTGTAATCCGGTCCTTTGCGACTCTGCAGGTGATCCTTGCCCGACGTGGCATTCCAAGTTTCTACGACACGGAACCATTCAGGACAAGGTTTCTTGCAATGCACAGGTTGCTTGCCGACCTGGTGATGCCGGATGGTTTCACTCCCGCAATAAATTCGGCTGTTTATGCACGCGATTGGCCCGCGTTCCTGGCAGTCGGGAACTCATTTTTCAAAGATCCGGTACTGCAATGGTATCTGGATAGAGGATATGATCCCAATGCAGTACCAATTCAGAAGGGGGGGGCCGGATGGGGGAATACAATCCTGAATGATCTCGCTGTTCCAAATGCTACTACCAAAACCGAGGCGCCCGATGGATCATCGAAGCTTTTTTCCGACTCGGGGATCGCGGNCCTTCGGGACGGGCTGGAAGCNTCCTCGAATGCACTGGTGCTCGACTTTGGCCATCCCGAGGGTGGACACGCTTACGGAGGTCAAGCATCATTCTCAGCATGGGTCAAGGGAGCGCCGGCCGTATTGTCNCCAGGATCACCATTTGCCTACAGCGATCCGGAATATCGCCCCTGGTACTACAGCACTCAGGGGCAGAACACGGTATGGATCGATGGGGACGATCAGGAGACCTGGCGACCGGGAAACAAGAGACGCATCTGGGGAAAAATGCTGGAATGGNAGGATTCGGAGAATGAGACCAGGATCCGCATGTCCCACGACGGGTATTACCGAACTAAGGGCATTCGGCACGAAAGAACAGTGATTTTAAGGAAAGGGCGGTTCTTCCTGATCTACGATTTCCTGGACGGGATCGAGAGCGAGGCACCCCACGTGCTGAAGTGGACGGTCCGTTGTCCAGACGAGCTCAGCGAGGCATCGGGGCAGATCGTCAGCACGGGGACGCCAGGAATTCGGCTTGTTCCAGGTTGGCCAGAAGCCATTCGAGATGTGGAAATCGGTTGGGGACCCAGCATGGTCCCGGTCCATTACCAGCCCGATATGTCCGTACAGAAGAGGAATATCTGCCACGTAAGGCTTGTGCAAGATCTAAGCGCAGGAGAGGTTGCGAGGTATGTTGTATTGATGGTCGCAGGAGATTGCGACGATGGGGAGGTGAATTGTAAGCTCTCAGGTGAACAGGTTGATGTTAATGTGACTGCTTATGGGGAGAGGTGTAGGCTGAGTTTGGGGTGACAAGGGGTTCAAGAACCCCTTGGAACGGGATCCTCGCGTGCGCGAGGAAGGGGGGCGCCCGTGGGAGAGAAATCTACAATGTTGGCAGAGCCTGGGAGGAGTTGTGGTAAAAATGCCTAAGAATGAAGGTGTGATCATTGAGCGTGATGTTGAGGCTAAGATGCGAGATGGTGTTGTGCTTCGTGCAGACATTGCGAGGCCAAAGGGAAAGGGTAAGTACCCAGCGCTTGTGACGCGAACACCATATGGGAAGGGNGTNGGCAAGAACCTGGCAGAGGCTGGATATGTGGTTATCTCTCAAGATATGAGGGGCCGATATGCCTCTGATGGGGAGTTCACTCCTATGTTCATGCCAGGTTATCACGATGCTGCCGATGGTTACGATACTGTGGAATGGGCAGCGAAACTGCCCTATTCCGAAGGGAAGGTAGGTGTGTTCGGAATTTCCTACGCTTCCTGGGCGAGTTGGGAACTGGCGTCCGTTCGTCCGCCCAGTCTAGGGGCTATGTTCAACGGAGGGTACGCCACTCGAATCACCGACTGGGAACTGGGTGGTGTGTTGCGAATCGGTCGGGTGCAGCAATGGCTGTTCAGATCGCTGAACGCGGATCTGAGAAAGCGCAAAGGTTTTGGTCCCCCTAATACGAAGCAGGAGGCCGAAGATCTGGCTGTGAAGGATCGAGAGAAACCCCTTTGGTATGTCCCTTTGAAAGATTTGCCCGACGAGTTTGCGGGTGGTTGTCGGGAGATTTGGCATTACTGGCTCGATCATCATCATGAGGATGTTTTCGATTTCAAAAAGAGACATCCCGAAGTAGACGTTCCCGTGTTGCACATTACGGGGTGGCACGACCGATTGGTACTTACGGTAGATCACTTCAGCGGAATGAGGTCGAATGGTCGAAGTGNCGAGACCAGGAATGCACAGCGNCTCGTGGTGGGCCCCTGGTCACACGGATCCAACGGTCCCCGACAGGTAGGGGAGATGGATTTCGGCGCATCGGCACAGCTCGAATTCTNCGACCTGATGNTCAAATGGTTCGACCACTGGTTGAAGGGCAAGCAGAACGGTATGATGTGGTCTGCTCCTGTGCAGTATTTCGTGATGGGAGAGAATCGCTGGCGAACTGCAAAGGCTTGGCCCGTGCCTGATGAGAAAAAGAAGTCCTATTTCCTTTCATCCAGGGGGGCTGCCAATACACCCTTGGGAAACGGCCGGCTGACCACCAGTTCTGGGAAGAGGGGCTGTGATACGTATGCGTACGATCCTCGGGATCCAGTAATGTCTCTGTTCTATCCCTCGGGTCAAGACGCACCGTACGACCAGAGCCAGCTGTCTGCTCGAAACGATATACTCGTCTACCAGACTCCCAAGCTCAGGAATGGTGTTCGGGTGGTCGGACGGCCCGAAGTAATTCTATACGCTTCCTCAAGCGCTAAGGACACAGACTTCATTGTGAAATTGATGGATGTACACCCAGGTGGATTTGTTCATCAGGTGAGCTATGGGATTGTCCGCGCAAGATTCCGGGAGTCGTTCACAGAGCATAAGCTGCTTACACCGGGTAAGGTGTATAAGTACTGTATCCAGATGCTGCCAACAGCCAACCTGTTCAAACCCGGGCATCGAATCAGGCTCGATGTGATGAGCTCGGATTTCCCCAACTTCGATCGTAATCACAATACAGGTGGGGATGACTACGGGGAATCTACATTCGTTGTGGCAATGCAGAAGGTGTTTCACGGAGGGAAGTTTGGGTCGTGGATGGAGCTGCCTGTGGTGGGGTCCCGGGACTCAAGAACCCAGAGGCAAAATCGTATATCCTCGCGGTCGCTCGGATGAGGAGGAGTTGACCAGGTGGGTGGGGGGAATTAACTTAGGGAATCGTGGTGGGGAGCATTGGTGGACAACGTTTTGGAGGAGAGGATGATTGATCTGACCAAGAATCGGCCGATGACCGAACGGCAATATATGTTGCTGACGGTGGGGCAGGGTGAAGGTGATCTCCAGGGTGACGATGATAAAATCCTGCAGGCAGGGGCTGACTATCTGCATCGACTAGGTGGTGGCACTTTGCACGTCCTGCCAGGTGAATACACGATGCGAAATGCACTTTACGTCCATCCAAGTCTGGTGGTTAAGGGATCGGGTGCAAAGACTGTATTGAAGAAGATCCCTGAGTTCAAGACGAAGCTTGTGAGGGATTCGGATTGGTACGAGCCTGGTGTTGAGGTGGAGGATGCCAGCGGATTCAAGCCCGGCTACGGTGTGATGCTTCGGTCATTCCAGGGCGGTAAGGGCAGGATGGAAGTCGTGAAGGACACGGTTACGGCTGTCGAGGGAAACCTGGTCTCGTTGAGCAAGCGAATGTACAAGAACATGTGGTTAGAGGAAGGGGCGACCATTGCAACCGTGTTCCCTTTGATTACGGCGGAAGAGGAAACACACGACGTTGTGATCGAGGATATTGTGCTGGATGGTAATCGAGAAGAGAATGGCGAAATCAACGGGAATTACTCGGGGGCAGTTTTCTTCCAGCATTGTCACAGGTATGCATTCAAGAATGTAACAGCACGGAACTATCACGGTGACGGGTACAGCTTTCAGATCTGTGATGATTTTACCTTCGATGATTGTGTTTCTGAGAACAACTCGAATCTGGGTTTCCATCCCGGAAGCGGATCACAGAGGCCTGTATTCAGAAACTGCAGGTCGACCGGAAACAGCCAGGGAATATTCTTCTGTTGGGGTGTGTCCGACGGTCTGGTTGAAAATTGTCTGTGCAACAAAAATGTTGACTTCGGGATTTCAATCGGTCACCGGGATACGGACAACAGGATCGTGAACTGCAGGATCGAAGGGAATCACAAGGTCGGCGTGCTGTTGCGAGAGCCACTGGCGGAGTTCCGAGGAGCTCACCGAAATGTGATGGAAGACTCGGTGATTTGGGACAATGGTTTCGCAGAGGATGGGATCGGCGTGGACGTTCGTGGTGAGACAAATGATGTGGTGGTGAGAAATTGCGAAATCGGTGACTCCGGAGAGGGGAAGCAGAAGATCGGAATTCGGATTCAGGAAGAAGCCAAGGGGACAGTGGCTGAAGGGAACACTTACGTGGGCCTGGAGGAAGACGTGAAGGAAGAAGGCGTGGTACCTGTGGCCGCAGACTAGGAAGAGAGCAACCCCTAACATCAACTTGAGTCGATGAGGGGCCAACACGAAGCGAATATAGAAGGGGGGCACATGTCCGCAGTGATGACAGAAGAGGAGATGAAGGAGAAGGCGATCGTGTACCTACAGGTTCAGTACGGTGAGGACACAGTTTCGATGGACGTCAGGAGTAACGGGGTGGAAGATGGTGATGGTGTACTACACGTGGATTGCACGGTTAGTGTGGGGGGATCCGAGTCCGACTGGACCAAGTGGTTCACGTTTAAGGGTGGCGAGGTTGTCAGTATGAGGTGGCAGATGAGGTAAGTGTATAGAAAAATCAACAAAGATCTGTTAACCGCGGTGAGGGGGCNTTTGTTTTTGACAGAAACATGAATGTAATACGACATTAATAATTACAGAAGGTTATAAACTTACTAAAAAATCCTTTCGTCGGGAAAAAATCCAATTCATCGAATCGACAAATCCTACCTCCTCCCCTAACTGGGCCAACCAATGGTTTCCGCTGGGGTGTCGACCAGGGGGCCGGGCGGATTGGCTGGTGATCGAACGAACTTGGAACTCCGAGGAACCCTCACGAGATCACGAGCTGGCAAGTGGCGTGCAGAGGAGGCCAGGCATCCAGGCCTACTTCTGGTTCGGTGATCACAAGGTGGCACCAAATCACCTTTGAGCGAGGTCTTCAAGATTGACCAGTAGAAGCCTGTACATGGGAAAAACCGCAACAAACTCTACCTGAAACACGTCTGAGGAGTCCTGAACAGGTGGAGTGGAGAATGTGAACCAAAGAGATTGCCCGGAAAATTTGGTGGGTATATATTGAGGCTAAGTTCAGCGGGGATGCTCGTGCCAGAAAGTGACAGCGGAATGGACAGAAATAAACAGGATATCCAAACCAAGCTTGTTCACTCAGGTGAACCCGATTTACCGATCGAGGGTGCGGTTGCCCTCCCCATTTTCCAAAGCGCCACCTTCGCATACGGAGGTCAGGACAGTTATCACGACCTGAAATACATTCGACTGAACAATACACCGAACCACCAGGTGCTTCACAAGAAACTGGCGGATGTGGCCGGTGCTGACTCCGCGGTGGTGGCTGCCTCCGGAATGGCCGCGATTTCGACCGCGTTGATGGCGTTCCTCAACGCAGGCGATCACCTGCTCGTACAAAATTGTCTCTACGGCGGCACACACACGTTCGTGGCGCACGATCTCCCGAAACACGGCGTGAGTTTCGATTTTGTGGACGGGAACAATCCGTCGTCGTGGACAGCGTTGATTCGTCCGGAGACCAAGGTCATCTATGTTGAGACAATGACCAATCCCCTTCTCGAGGTGGCAAATCTCGAGGCGGTCGTGAAATTCGCCAAGGAGAACGGTTTGGTCTCGATGATCGATAATACCTTCGCGTCACCAGTGAATTTCCGACCGATCGGATTTGGGTTCGATCTGGAACTACACAGTTGTACGAAATATCTTAATGGTCACTCCGATATCGTAGCCGGTTGTGTGATCGGTCACGGTGATTTCGTTGCTCGGGTCGTCCACCGCTTGAATCACTCGGGCGGTTGCCTGGATCCCCACGCGTGTTTCCTCCTTCACCGCGGAATGAAGACGCTTGCCCTGCGAATGCGTCAGNAGAACGCTAACGCGCTTGCCCTGGCCGAATTCCTGGAGACGCACGAGGCGGTTGAGCGTGTCAATTATCCTGGACTACCGGCACACCCTCAGCACGAAAGGACGAGGGATCTGTTCGAGGGGTGTGGCGGTGTGCTCAGTTTTGAACTGGCCGGAGATGCCCAGGGCGCGGACACGATGATTGCCAAGTTGGCGCTGCCGATTTCTGCACCGAGCCTTGGAGGTGTGGAGACGTTGATCACACGACCGGTGACGACCTCTCACTCCGGGCTGTCTCGGGAAGAACGAGAAGCGTCAGGGATCAGCGACAAGTTGATACGTGTTGCGGTGGGTATCGAAGCGAGCGAAGATCTTGTGGAGGACTTTCGGCAGGCGATGGAGTAGGGATAAGAAAATCTCAGCGGATGGAGTGTATTCGTGATCTCAGAAAGAGGCAGAGTCCTTCACAGCGCAAGAAGGCATAATGACCGCCACACTCCCGCCGTTAGAGGTTGGGGGTGAGATGGGGCGTTGATAGAACACTTTAGGAAACCTGGAGGTCGGAGTTGGCAAAGCGGGGTCGAAAGGTTCGTATTGGAATGTTGAAGGCAATGCCCGGAAAGTGGGATGTCGAGGGCAATTGGGCTATTTTCGAGGAACAGTTCAAGAGGCACCGGGGAGATGAGCTGGATGTATTCATCACACCTGAGTGCTTTCTTGACGGTTACGCCGTTACCGAAGAGAACTGGACGGTTCGGCGGTTCCGGCGCGTTGCACAGGAGGTCAAGAACAGTACATATATTCGGAAGGCCAGAGGGCTCGCAAGGAGATCAAACACGAGTATTGTGTTCGGATTCACGGAGTATCTGGACGGCAAGTTCTACAACTCGGCACTCCTGATTGGTAGGGACGGCAAAATTGTTGGCAGCTATTACAAGACACATCTTCAGAATCAAGATCGGCGATTCACCAGGGGTGAGGATCTACCTGTATTCGATCTGGATTTTGGGAGGGTGGGAATGGTGATCTGTGCCGACAGACGTTGGCCAGAGTCCATTCGAGCATTGCGGTTGAAAGGCGCCGAGGTCTGTTTGATGCCGACTTATGGGATGTGGCACCTTGACAATGAGTGGTGGATGCGTACTCGTTCTTATGAGAACCAGATGTACGTGTGCTTCGCTCATCCTGCAGTTTCTCTGATTACGAATCCGATAGGTGGCCTGGAGGCGAAGCTCCAATCGAGCGATCCGGCTGTTTTAGTACACGAGATCGATCTGGCCAGTGTAGATGAAGAGAATCACCTCTCGAACCGTAGACCTGGACTGTACGGTATTCTGGCTGACGAGGACCACAAGTCTAGCCAGGAAGATTATGTCCCTGCACATATAGGTTCAAAGGGGCGACATTCGAAGTCCACAGGTTGAAAGTCCAAAAGGAGATAGCATATGAGTTTCGGCGTCGGATTGATTGGCAACCGGGCGCACCAAATGAGCTACGGCCCCGTGCTTGAAGGTCACGAAGATTGTACGATAGTAGCCGCGGCCGAACACAACGCGGAGAAGGCAAAACCCCTGCAGGAACGGTTCGGTGTGGCGGTCTCAGACGATTACGACTCGGTGCTGGAAAATTCCGAGGTCGATATCGTGTCGATCGCGACGGATTTCTACCTGAAACTGCCCCTGATCAGGAAAGCTGTCGCTTGTGGTAAACACATCCTGGTGGACAAGCCAATTTCGCGGACGGTTGTCGAGGCGAGGGGAATTCACGATGTGGTCCAGGGATCTGATATCAAGCTGGTTTTGAGTTATCCCATCCGGTACCTGGCAGGTGTCGCGTGGTTGATCCGTTCCCTGAAGTCAGGCGAATATGCAAACCTTACCTCTTATACACACCATTTCGTCCGACAATTCAAAGACAGCGATCTGATGCAATATGTTAGCTACCCTACGCCACTGAGAGTCAATGGTGGTGGCGAGCTAATGAATCTGGGAAGCCACGCGGTGGACCTTGCACACCATCTTTTTGGATTACCCAAGAGGGTTTTTGCTCATATGGAGAATGCTTACTGGCAGGAGTACGAACAATTCGGCACCGAAGATATGACAACGCTTGTCCTGGAATACGATAATCTGGCGGCGACAATCGTGACCGGGCGCAACAAAATCCGCGGAAAGGAAGGTCCTTCGGTGAACGCAGTTGATGTGACCGTCCAGGGCTACTGGATGCGAGCGGATCTGGATTCCGCCTATCTAAACGGTGAGAAGGTGGAACTGGAGACGCCCGCCCTGGATGTTTCCGAATCCTGCGTGTGGGAATTGATCGACTGTATCCAGGAGGACCGTCCATCTGTAATGGGCGTTACTGACGGACTTGGTGTGGCACAAATCACGACCGCAGCTTACCAGTCTGCAGAGTCCGGCAGGTTCATGGAACTGCCCCTGGTAGATGAGAATCACCCTGGAATTACACCTGAGGAACAGGTGATAGAAGGATACCTGGACTGACAACCTAGGAGGTTAGGTATGGGGCAAGTCCAAGAAGGGTAAGGACGGAAATGACAAGCTGAGAATTCGGTTTATGGCTACCCTGTGGACACTGACCGAATACGGCAGCTAGAAGAGGGAATGGTCTGTCGAACAGAAACTCAAACGCATAAAGAAGGCAGGTTTTGACGGATTCTGTGCACGCGTAACAATGGTGACGCCAGAGCAAGTTTCCATATTCGGATTGATTTTCGCGGCAACTTCGGATATGGCCTATGCGAAGGATGTCAGGCCAAAACTCAGAGCCATAAAAGCTGCTGGCGCGCGCTGCTTCAACATTCAGATGCTGGATCACCGCACGCTAGGTCGCGTGTCGTGATCCAGCGTGCGGTGGACCTGGCTCGTCGGGTGATTGCCACAGATGATGACCTGGAGATGGATGTGGCAATCGAGATTCACCGAGACACGTGTACCGATACGCCGGAAAAGCCTTACGCCCTGGCGCGGGGATTTGAGAAGGCGGAGAAACGCCCATTGAAGATGGCCTGGAGTTTCTCTCGTCCGGCCGTGATCAAGCATCTGTCTTCGCCATACTGGGATCGCTTTGCAGAGCGCGAGGACCTGATTCAGCTCGCCCAGCAGTTTCACTTTCGACCCTTCAACGGCCACCACTGTCAGATACCGGCGCTGGGTCACAACGGCAAATTTACACCCGAGTTCAAGGACTGGCTGGTCTTCGCTGATCGGGTGATCCAGTCCTGGTTGTCGGTTGCGACTCCGCGGCGAGAGATGTTCGTGTGTCCGGAGCAGGGGGCACCCGGATACGATCTCTCCGTTTTTCCAGGCCGATAGAAGGACGTCTAGGCGATTCGAGACGAGGTCCGCAAGGTGTGGCGCAAAAGGGTGAAGAAGTGGACGTCACCGGAAGCGACATAGGGCGGTGCATTCAGATTGGGGGATCGGATGTCCAGTGTGCAATATCGTTCAGTGATCATAGGATTGACGGGAATCGGCGCTGCGAGGCCGGAGGAAGACGATAACATTCCTGTCTACGGTGCGATGCCGTATTCACACGCGTCAGCGTATCATCGTCATCCGAACACGGATGTTGTCGCGGTCTGTGATATTAACGAAGAAGCGTTGTCGAACTTCCAGAGCAACTGGGGCGATGTGTGGCCTGAGGTGAGGACATACACGGACTACAGATCGATGTTGGAGAAGGAGAAACCGGATCTGGTGAGTGTCGCGACGTCTGATCACCTTCACGCTGACATTACCGTCGACGCTGCAGGTGGGAGCGCTCGGGCGATTCTGTGCGAGAAGCCGATTGCTACTTCCCTCCAGGATGCGGACAGGATGATCGCTGCAGCCGATGAGAACGGTGTTCTACTCTCTGTGGAACACACGCGTCGGTGGATGCCGGAATATCTGAGTGCGAGGGAACTGATTCGCAGTGGAGAGATCGGCCAGCTGCGGACAATTGTTTGCGAGATGATGAGTCGGAGATCGATGCTGTTCAGGAATGGAACACATCTGCTGGATATGATATGCTTCTTCGCAGAAGGCAATCCCCAGTGGGTGATGTCCGAACTCGAGGACGGATTCGACCATTTCACTGAATACAAGGGGGATGGTGGGCGTGACCCCGCTTCGGATCCGTTCGCTTCCGCCTATATCCGGTTCGACAATGGTGTCAGGGGTTTCTACAATTCCTACAAGGTGGATTTTCCGGGCTCACAGTTCCTGCTGACCTGCGACGGGGGCCAGATCCAGGTTTCCGACCAATTCACCCGGCTCGTTCAGGGGAGCACACACTACAGGTGGGACACTTCCGATATTCGCGTGATCCACTATACGATGGAACGGCAATTGGCCGCTGTAGGAGAGCTGATCCATGTTCTGGAAAATGGCGGCGATCTGGTTTCCTCAGGGCGTGAAGCGAGGAAGACCCTGGAGATTATGCTCGGGATGCTGCGCTCCCATCAGGAAGGCAACCGCCGCGTAGAAATGAGTGAGTAGCAGGTAGTCGATTAGAATCCAGGCTCGATGAGTCCTGTGCTGCGCAGAAGGCTCACGACGCGATCGACTGGCAAGGCCTCCCAGGTTTCGCCATTGGGATCGGTAACGGTCTCGGCCTTGAACAGTGAGTTTATGATCGCCTCTTCGGTGGTCTCCGCTGCGGACTCGAAAGCTACACTGATCCAGCCCTCGTCTTCCGCGATCGGTTCGCGGCTCACCGGCTTTGCCCCTGGGGTTCGATGCGTTGTTGAGAAGGCGATGACGTAGTCTCCGCTGCCGTGTCCGCCGGTAGATCCGGCACGAGCTATTCCAAAGCTCGCGCGTTTGGCAAACCGGTTAAGCAACCGGTTGGAAAAGGGGAAGTCGGTGGCGATAATGATCATAATCGAGCTGCAGCCACCTTCCTTCTTGGTGTCCTTTAGATTGAACTCCCTGGTGACGTTGACACCTTTGATTGTGAGTCGTCCACCAAAATTCGATTGGACGAGAACCCCAAGGGTGGTCGTTTCACCCTCTATGGACATCACCCGGGAAGCAGTCCCGATTCCTGCCTTGTATCCCAGAGCACGCATTCCCGTGCCACCACCTAATACCGTACAATGCCTTCGTAGACGGTTCCGATGCTGAGGGAATTAGTCAACAAGATCGGGGTCTCGATTCTGCCGTATTCATCGATGAGAGACAGCCCGGCGACTCTTCCGGAGCCATTGAAAACGAAATAGCCGGTCTCCACAGGATTGTCATACCAGTTTTCCCCGGGCGGAAGGATTGCCGTCACACCTGTGCGGATGAGGCCTTCACCAATCTTCAAGGGTCCCTTGCCTTCTGCAAGCGTGACGTGCCCAACTCAGACTCCGGGTACATCGGTTATGGCATTGTCGGGTCCTGCTTTTGGTCTCCCAATCGCTATTCCAAGGTCTCTTGCTCTGGGTCGGTCATTGGCCACGGGTGTTCCTTTCTCTCTGATTCCACGTTGAGTCGAATTAATATTCGATTGAAACCTTGCAGCCATCCCTTACGAGCGATTGTACGGCGGCCTGGGTGACCTGAAGCGCATTCAGGCCATCCTCCTGGGTGACCGGGAAGGGCGTGTCCTCCAGACAACACTCGACATATCTGGCAACCTGCGCCTTGTAGGCCGGACCGAACCGCTCGAGGAAGACTGGGACCCCCGTACCGAAATCTCTCATTCGAAATGTTTTCTTGTGGACGATTTTACCTTTTTGGTAGGCTTCCACTGACACGTGTAACGGGTCTTCCTGGAAACGGCCGACACAGATCAACCCCTTGTCTCCGTAGATATGTGTTTCGTTCCGATATCCTGCCACGTGATTCCTGGTGACCTGAATCTGGGCGATCGCACCACCTGTGAATTCAAGCTGCATAAAGCCGTCGTCATGGTCTTCATGGACTGTGGAGACTTTGTGGTTGTGAAGGTTCGCCCCAAATGCGGAAACGGTGGACGGTCGCTCCCCTAGCAGCCAGATGGTCTCATCGATGTTGTGCACGGACATATCCCTCAAGAGGCCTGGACTGTTGTATCCAACAGGTGGTGGTGCGTCATCTTCAAGGATCGAGACGATCTTGAACACGCTGCCAACCAGCCCGTTGTCGATGAGCCCCTTTGCGTGTATCAGTGGTGCGTCGAATCGTCTCATGAATGCCTGCATCAATGCAACCTTGCATTCAGGTTTCTTAGACAGGTGAGCGCAGAAGTGTGCTGCTGCTTCGACACTGTGTGCGAGTGGTTTTTCCATCAAGACGCGTTGACCTACGTCGATGAGCGGGCGGGTGTCCGCCAGATGGTCTTCGGTGCGAGAGGCGATCACCGCCCCCTTCGCAAGGTCCGCGGCCAGGAGCACATCGACTGATTTGAACGCGTGAACTGTCTCCTTCTGGTTGTTTTGCAGCTCTTTTGCAATTCGCAGGGCGGTGTCTTCGTGGGAATCCACGACAGCGACGAGCAGACATTTGCCCGTTTCTTCTGCCAATTCCTGTATGTGGCACGCATGGAAAATTCCGATCCTTCCAACTCCGATAGCTGCTAACCGTAAGGGATCAGACATGTTTTGCTCCAAAATGAAGAACGTTAACCTTACTGGAGATGAATGCTCGCTTGCCCCTTCATTTGAAGGAGACGCGAGGGTGTTGTGGTGGCGTATGTAGCTACATTCACTTCGAGCTTGAGATGTAAGTCCGGAGGGACATCTTCAATTGCTTGAAGTGAGAGCGTGGCGATGTGGCCACTCCCGTGAACATTTGGTGGGGCTACGAAATGTATGGATCTGGCGGAGCTTGCCGAAGATCCCTTCAAGTCCACCTGTGATTCGGCCAGGTTAACCTGGCCATCGGGGCTGGTAATTGAAAAACGCACCCAGGTCTTGGCATCCTGGATCTTGAAGTACTTACTGAATCCTTCGGTGGGACCGAAATTGGTGAGGTAGCTGAAAGCTGAATTTCCTGCTGCCTGGGGAAGGAAGATCTGGAAGCCCAAGGTAGCACCTTTGGTCGGGCGAGGAGCGAAGCCTACGCCACTGTAGCTAGGAGGATCCTCCAGTCTTGTGTCGACCAGGACATGAGTGTACAGAGTTGGTGGTGAAAGTCCACCGGCCAATACTTGATGGGTATTCGGGAGGATCAGGCTGATCAGAAGAATGAGAAGATGCATAGAAGTCTCGAAGTCTTGATGTACTGGAACTCAAGATAGGGTGAGACGCAACGGGTGTCATTGACATGATACGCTTTTTTCATATTTTGGGAAAGCAATGGCGGCAAAAGACTTTTCCAACGTAGCGGGGGTACTCGAGAATTGTCCAAAGCAGATGACATAAATGCAGGTCTGGTCATACGCACCCTTTGTAGCGGAGACTATCCGGCGGCCAAGGAGATTGTTAGGCGGTCGTTTGATGATCACCTTCAACAGAACCCCGGGGTTATGGAGGAATATGAGAATGAGCCCTGGTACGATCCCGAGCATCTTCTCGTAGCTGAGACAGAAGGTCGTGTCGTGAGCCAGATGGGTGTTCGCACCGGAACGCTTTGGATTGACGGAAGTGAGTATCCCGCAGGTCTTGTTGGTACCGTTTGTACGCTACCCGAATTCAGGGGAAGTGGAATCGGAGCGGAAATGATGAGGGGAGCCTTTGCCTGGATGGACACAAGAGGCCTGGCACTTTCCTACCTTCACACCTCGGAGGCGCGACACGGGTTCTACGGTCGGCTGGGATATCGCCTGAGTTCATACTTTTCTGCAAGGACGATTATCGAGGTCGGAAAACTGGAACCACCATCTGAGGACGCCGCCATTTGTAGAGCAACCCCTAGAGATGCGGGCGTCCTGAATCAGCTCTACGAAGCGCATTACGGAATGGGGAGTGGTGCCTGGTCGAGAACAGAACCTTTCTGGGTGAGAAGACTCGAGGGCAAACCAAAGCTCTGGTTTACAGGTGAACCAGAATTCTGGATTATGGAAGAACGGGAGCCGTTCGCCTACATTGCTTTGGTTGCTGGAGCTCCCGCACGTATCGTGGAGTTTGCGTGTCCGGATCTCAATCTGCCGGCCGCAGGACGTTTGCTTAGTCACACGGTTAGTAGGCTGGGTGTGCGGGAGGTCGAGATCACGATCGGCAGGAGAGACCCACTCTGGCCTGTTTTGAAAGATTATCGTACGACCGATCGGACAAGTCGCGGCAATGTGCTGATTCGGGTTCAGGACCGGAGAAAGTTTCTGAATCTGGCAGGTAAACTCCTTCGCGAGCGGGCAGACCGCCTGGACTTAAATTTTGAGATTCGCCTGACGGACACAGGCGAGACCCTGTCTGAGCACGGATCTGGCGAAACGATAGTGCTATCTTTGTCGCTCCACGAACTGGGTGCATTGATTTACAGTGGTGGCAGGATTCATGAACTTTTGGCAGCTGGGGTCGTTGTTCTCGAAGGGGGAAAGGTGGAGGANCTGATTGAGTTGTTCCCAGAAAACTATCCTTCCCGTTGTGCATTGGATGGGTATTAGAGATATGGTTTAGTTGGAAACCAAATCATAGAAAGGAGCAAGGAATGAAACAGAAAGATGACCTTCAGGAGATTATCGAAAATATCGCCAGCGCCGACAGCCCGGTTGGGATGGATGCAGTGTACGTCCACGCGTTGATTATCGATAAACTGACGGAGATCGAGAAGCGGCTGGATACACTGGAACAGAAGTGAGAATTAGAAACGTATCAAGCACACAAGGGTCCTCAACGCCCCCCAATAATGGAGTCGAGGATCCTTTCTAGGTTGAGTCCTCAATCCATCAATCTGGCGTTGTATTGTCTGGGTCCCGCAGAATATCCTGCATAGGCGGATTCGTCGAGAGGGTCTTGTGTGTAGATGTACACCGTAGTGTCCCAGGGATTGTAGACTAGCACGTCTTCTCGCAAGTCGCCACAGAAGTCACCGGGTATGGCGTGATACCAGCCCATTTTCTCCGGGCCAATAGGATCGGGGAGTCCGGGAAGGCTGACGGCGACCGCGCCCATGCCGTCGAAGAGCGCCCCTCCGTTGTAGAGCAGGTCCGGTCCCTTGGGGCCGTTCCAGTGGATAACCTCCATTCCCGTCTCGTTGGGCGATGAATTGACCTTGAAGTCGTGCAGAACGTGCCCGTTGTTGTCTACCATCAAGATGTCCGGGTGGTGTCCAAGATAGCGGATTGCCATCTGAGGGGCAGCCTCATTTGGCAGGAAGTTGCCAACGCGAACTTCCTGTCCGTGGGGGACTACGTGTTCACCAAGGGCGAGCGCCACGTTGCCGTCGGCATCCAGTACGTGTCCGCCACCGGAACAGATCGCTCTGGGGATACCCCTGTCCCATGGGAGGATAGCGACGGAATCCATATTGGGCGCAAGCTGCTTTGCCCAGCGCGGTGTCCCATCGGGATTCAGGAGATAGTATCCGCCATTGACTTCGTCGCGTCCGTCTCCGTCAATGTCTCCGACCGAGGGGATATAGGCTGAACACTCGCTGTAGNCGTTCCACTCGATCTCGTATTTCCATAGTAGATTGAGATGATTGTCGAAGGCCAAAAGCTTCTCGCCCAATTTGATGACAAAGTCTGATGGCTTGGGTAAGCCTCTGAGGTTAGCGATGAATATTCTGTGATGGCACCAGTTTGAGCCCCAGCCTTCGCACGCGATGAGAATTTCTGGTTTGGCTTCAAGCTTCAATTCTCCTGTAGACCCGTCTCGGATTTGTATGACTACATCTGCCATCGATTCTCGAGGCGTATTTCCTGACGGTTGGTGGAAAAATGTTATGACCTCCTCGCTCCCGTCGCCGTCGATGTCGAAGACGGCTACAGGTCCTGGACGCAATGGCTGAGCCCCCCGGGACCCGACCTGCCAGATCACCTGGCCGTCAAGGTCGAAGGCTCCCAGAAAAGTGGGTTTGAGTTCACTCAGGTGGTCGCAGCGATAGACCAGCAGGTCGGGCGGGCCGTCCCCGGTGAGATCGCCAACACGTATGTCTCCACCGAATGCGAGCGATTGTCCATCAATCTCACCGGTGGTCTGAAACTCCTTGGGTACTTCGATCTTTCTGTAAAGTCGTGCTGGCGCACTCACTTGTGACACGTTGAGATCCCCCGATGATGTCACAGTCGTCCTGGACCTATCGAGGACCGTCCTCGGTACGACCAGGCACCCACCTGTAGGCGACAACTGAATTTGGATTTCGACACTCGCGTCCAAACTCCCGTCTGGGTGGGCCCCCGTGCCCACCCACAACCGATTCCCTCAAGGTAATTTGTCTGTTTGGGTAATATCAACCGGATAATCCATCCAACCTGTAGGGGCGCACCTGCGTGTGCGCCCGTCTGTGCCCCACTGGTCTCACAAGTAAACCATCACAAACCAAACGTTATCGCCGCAACCGACATTGGTGGAAGTGTCACGAGAGCCTTGCCCTCTTCAATGGTAACCCCGGAAATAGGCACCGACTTCACCACATTCGGTTGTTCGTAACTGTTTGCGGCTTTGGGTGAGGACCCGGTCAGGAGATCGCCGTCGACCAGTTTGGAGATTGGTCGATCGGAAAGGATTATGGTTAGCTCCGAGTGCTCGTTCACACTGCGGTTGGTAGCGAACACATTAAGCGCATCTTCATTCAGGATTGCGCTGGCGTCGATTACGGTGACCTCACCATTGGTCTTGCCTTCGTAACTTGGCCCGGAGATGACGGGCTGCAGGGAGAGGCCTTCTCGCCGGCGGGCATACATCTCCAGGGGATAGAAAATGGATTGAATCAACACGTCTTTACCCCGTGTGAGAATCGGTGCAATAACATTCACGATCTGGGCGATGTTGGCAATCTTGAGGACATCCGCGTGGCGGATAAAGCTGTTGAGAAACCCAGCGACCACCAGGGCATCTTCAAGGTTGTAGACTTCTTCCAGCAGATGGGGTGCAAATTTACCTTCACCACTTCCACCTTCACGATACCATACGTTCCATTCGTCAAAGCAGAGATAGACTGGCTTCTTGCTTCTGCGCTTGGCCTGAACAAATCTGCAGACTGCCGCTGTATCCTCGATTTGCTGGTCGATAGAGTTGGTTATTGCCAGAAAGTCGGGTGTGTCTTCGTCCCGATTACCCACGTAACGGTGCAAGCTGATGTAATCTGACAAGTCCCCAAGGTATTCAAGTACTTTCCTGTCCCAATCCATATAGGTCGGTATCGATATGTTGGAGGAGCCACAGACAACCAGCTCGATTTTCTGGTCTGTGTCCTGCATCATTTTGGCGGCCTGCTGAGCGCGAATCGCATACTGATCCGCGGGTACGTGACCGATTTGCCAGGGGCCGTCCATCTCATTGCCAAGACACCAGAGGGCAACATCGTACGGATCTTTGGATCCATTCAGTTTGCGCATATCCGCGTATGCTGTACCTGTGGGACAGTTGCAGTACTCGACCCAGTTTCGTGCCTCCTCCGGGGGGCCGGTACCCAGATTCACGGTAATCATCGGTGTCCAGTCCATTTTACGGCAAAGCGCGATGTATTCATCTGTTCCGAAGTGGTTGGTTTCGATGCTTTGCCAGGCCATATCTCGTCTTGTGGGACGTTTGTCGCGTGGGCCTACGCCATCCATCCAGTGGTATCCGGATACGAAGTTACCGCCAGGGTATCTCATTGCCGTCATCTTAAGGCGTTTCAGTGCCTCCACAGGTTTGACACAGAAGCCGTCCTCGTCCGTACCCTCCTTCCCAGGGTCAAACAGGCCTTCGTAGATACACCTTCCCAAATGCTCCATGAATCCACCGAACACTCTGGGATCGACCGCGCCAAGGTTGTAATCCGAGTGCAGGGTGATTGTTGTGGGTTCCATTGTGCAAGTTCCTTTCCCTTGTGGATGACTTTTCTGGAGATGCCAAACGGTTATGTGGTCCTACCCCAGCGGACGACGTGGGATAGGTCGATGGATGGAAAGATCTGGTCGCCCACAGAAAAGTGATCGCGAGCAGGAACCAGAAAATGAATCTCCCAACCTTATCAGTCCGCAAGGATAATTCGGCCAGGTCCAGTTTCTTCCATCACCTGGATCCTAGCTGGAATGTCGCCCCCAAGTGGATTGATATTCTCGGGTCGAATCCCCACTGAGCAGATCTCCTCCTCTTGCGTGGCGTCTAATATCGGATTGCCTGAGGGAGTACGCCAGAACCGTCCGGATCGTTCCACTCGAAGCGACTCACGTAACTTTGCATCCAGATTGCTGAAGGGTTCGTCCAGCAGAAAGAGACCGGTCGCCTTACGATTGCTCTGCCGATTGCGACACGCAGCATCTCTCCGCCCGAGAGTTGATTTGAAGGCCGGTCAAGCATTTGGGTAGTCTGGAGGATCTCGCTTGCCCAGCCGATCCGCTCCTGGATTTCGTGAGGAGGGAGGGAGGTCTCGGTCTGGCGCAAGTAGCGAAAATTCGAGATTCTGTCTGACCGAGCGATCCGGATAAAGAGAGAAGTTCTGAAAGACGAGAGCAATGTCACGCTTGGATTCGGGTGTTTGGGTAATCTCCCTTCCATTGAGATGGAGTTCGCCTGAGTCCGGCATTCGTAAAGCTGAGGTAGATTTTATAGAGAAGAGGGAATATGTTCAGGGCGATCAGGAAGATCAGGGCAGGGTAGACAAATAAGGATTTGACGGAGTCGGTATTGGAGGGCACTTTATCCCCAATGATTGCGTTGTCCTGGGTGGCAAATTGAACCGACGGGCGCCTGCTTGGAAATTATAATTCCCGTAGAGGAGTCTGTCAACAAGGCGTTGCAATTCACTGAAGGTCTGCAATTTCAGAGAAATGCTCTGAACGCTGAACTGTCTGGCTCTGGCGGCAAAGCCAAGGTCAGGAATTTTCCCGACAATCGTAGGACTTGACGTTGGATGGCGGCTCCCGACTCGGATCAAAGTTTGGCTTATGTTGTTAATTAACAAAGTAATATTAGAATTTTTGCGGTGGGATTTTCTGCGAAGTTGTGTTTGGAGAATGGCTGGTCAGCTACCTGACCTTCATTGTGATGATTCCGCCTCGCCCTTGGGTAGCATGTCGTTGATTTTGGTCTACAATTCGGGGATCGCCTGTTCGAGCAGGCGATCCCCGAATTTGACGGATTTTCCTTCCGCTTCGTTCCGAGAGTGCTCGGATTCCTCGACTTGCTGCTCGATCCTTTCGAGATCGATAAGTAATTGCTCGATTCTCTCCTTGGTGCCTCGGTAAGAATCCATGAAACTCAAGACGATTTTGGCTAGGTAGGTGATTGACCCGATGATCACACCCAAAAAAATCCAGTTCAGGACGTCCATTGGAAACCCTTTCCACCTCAAATCTACACTATGGGTTCCAGAATTGGTCGAGGGGATGCATAGACATATGCATCCCCTTATTCTATCACCGGCCATTCGATCGTTTACCGGATGCCCTCTTTCTTTCTTCGTAGACCGAGGACACGCTCAAATTCCACAGATAGACTTTGTCCCGAGCGGCAGTAATTGAGCATCATTGGGCGCGACATTACCATCATTGATCCAACAACTGGGTCAGGATATCGACAGAAACTGTGTTTGACTTCATCACCTGAAATACAACANCTGGGTTCGATNGGANATTCCCGGTCTGCTTCTACAAAACTGCTTGATTTCTCTTGACCTTTGCTGCTCAGGTCGGTCTCGTAATCAGCGAAAAACGCTTTGCTTTTCCCTGCCATATGGCCTGTTTCCCCTGGTTGGTGGATGGTGGAAAAATGTTCCGGGAGTAAAGATAGAAGAAATGGCTGATACTGTAAAGGGAAATTTCCCTTTCACCGATCCTGGGCCCCCATTCTCCTGACTTGGGCAAGCCTTTCATACCGGTGNTGNACAANGACCATAAAGGANCCAATGAGGATGNAGATGATGGATANCTGCAAAAGTGAAAAGANGGCATCGATGCCTGGGCAAGTGCNCTGTGATCCTGGTGTGTGTCTTCAGGGTAGGGAACGAAACCAAAATTTGGCTGAACTTTCCGAGCAATATCCTCGATAAACCTGATGAGCTCTCGACTACAGGTCAACTGCGTGTCGGGGTAGTCGCCAAAAAATATATCCTCGGCGCCCATTATCCTGACCGCCTCGAGTTGTTCCGTTTTCCGGATATCGGAGTCGCCTTTGCAGGCTCCATTGGTAACCACAACTAGGAAAATGCAGAGGCCTTGTTGCCGGTACTTGGTCAGGGCCTGCTTATTTTTATGCCGCCAGGGAATTTCAAGGTTGATGGCACTTCATCGATCTTCTGTAGAAATCGATAGGCAACGGGAACCGTAAGCCACTGCCATCCCTGTGTATTCTTGAAACGATTTTGATATTCGTTTTTTTATACTGAACCGTGTCCAGAAATATGAACAGGTCGGAAAGGTCGATTTTGTCGAAATAACCCAGCCAGTGTATGTATTGGGGCTGGTGGACAGATACGATCATGTACTTGACTCTGTAAGTTCTCGGTAGACCTTTTCCGTCTGTAATACCGTGGTATCTATGGAGAATTGTGCCACAGCCCGTTCGTATCCAGCCTCTCCCATTCGATGTCTTTTTTGGGGATTCACCACAAGGTCTTCAAGTGCCACCGAAAGCAATTTGGGGGAATGGGGGGGGACAAGCAGCCCTGTACGGTCATGTTCTACCACGTGGGTTACCCCACCGACATCGGTTGCCACGACAGGGAGGTGTTTGGTCATGGCCTCGATTAGAACCAACCCGAGGCCTTCGTTGTGAGAGGATAGGACGAATACGTCGGATGCACCGAGGAGCTCCGCTGTATCTTCTCGCCACCCAAGAAAGTGCACGTTGGAAGCAATGGCTAACCGGGTGGATGCCGCTTCCAGCTCTTCGCGCAACTCGCCCTCTCCCGCGATAAGCAAATGGACATTCGGATGTCTCTGTAAAGTGTCCTGAATCGCCAGTAATAAATCGGTGTGTCCCTTAACCGGTACCAAGCGGCCTACGATTATGCATACAATGTCTTCTGCTGACAAACCCAGCATTCTTCGGATCCCTTCGCGGTCTCCATGGCGGTTTTCGAAATCCTCGATGTCAATGCCGTTGAAGATATAGGTGTATTGTTTCCGTTTCCCGATTCTAACTTCAAGGCACTGATTAATTTCTGCAGGTGTCAAGCAGATGAGGAGATTCGAAAGGGGTGCGCAAAGCCGCTCGAGCGTGGCGAAAAATTGGGTGGCAAAGACTCCGAAGTACCCTTCTAGGACCGTCCCATGCGAAGAGTGAATAATAACGGGGACGCCGCAAAACCTTGCTGCAATTCTGCCGAGCAAACCTGCCTTGGATGTGTGGGTGTGTACCAGGTGATACCGTTTTGATCTGATCACCTTGTAGAGTTGCCAGAGTGCCTTGAGATCACGAACAGGATGGATGTTGCGACGCATCGAATCGATATTTATCAGGTTGACACCGCGCACAAGTGGCGTATCCAGAAGTTCCAGATCCGGGTCAGACGACTTTCCCACGGCGATTTCGACTTCGAAGTCCTTCCTGGTCATTCTTCTTACGGTTTCGAGCAGGGCGAGCGGTGCCCCCCCCTGCTCAAGTCTTGTCATGATATTTAGGATGCGAAGTTTTCGCATGTCAGGAGGAACCATCTGGGCGGACAAAAATTGGGTTGGTCAACAGGCGTGATTGGTGTGGGGCGCGAACATCTAGGCGATAGAAATGCATCCTGCCAGGGCCACCCACCTCGTCGGTAAATGCGATTTTCAGTGTGTCCTCGCCCTTGAATGTCTTGATGACCTTTCCGTCGCGAATCAGTTCGGCTTTGAGACTATTGCCTTGAGGGGTTTGCCCGCAGGTAATGGATGCAGCGATGTGGATTTTTCTTGCTCTCGGCTCAATAATCTGGCCCATTACTACGGTCGTATCTGCTCCGGATATGGTGAATTTTTTAAGAACCAGATGTTCGGCTAGAGGACCGGCTATTGCATACAGGCTTCCTGAGCGGATGGACTGCAGTACAGCATCACGGGTCTTGTGTTCGACCAGAAAGACATTCTGGCTGAGCTTCGGAGAAAACCTGTCACCTTCTACATCCCCCTCCGCTATTGCCCAAACGGGCTCCTCCCTCTGGCCTATACAATACTCAGTAAGAATCCTGTCCCATATGCCTCCTGGCGGGANCATATATTTCATCCCTTCGTAAAATGCTGCAAATGCCGTATAGCCATNCGTGTGGAGTAAGTCCTCGTGGTAAGGGGCAGTGTAGAGGTTGGCCTTCAGGGGTCCAAGGCTCTTTGTGACCTCATTTTTGACCTCCGGGTGAGCCCAGATTGCGATTCCGTCACGGCTGTTTACATAGTCGATAAAGTCCTGGTAGGGGGCTTGGCCCTGATCCCCATGATATTGATCATACTTCCCGAATTTGTAGGGAAAGTTGTGAAGAAGGAACAGGAAACCAATTGTCAGGAAGAGGAAGGCGGGAAGTTTGTATAGCTGAGAAAACCTCGCCTCCCTGGCTTGCCTTCGAAACTTTAGTCCCAGATACACCAGGACTGCAGGCCAGAAACTGAATAGTGTGGCAATGCCATATCCTCTGAAGAATCCATTGCTCATCGAAGGGAGCTGCTCGTAATCCTCAGCAGACTTCATCCCAATGGCAAGAATGTGCTTGTAACCGTTAACCAAGGTGAGGCCGCCTCGAAGAATCCCACCTTCCCAATAGAAAAAGGGAAAGGATTCAACTCCGGGGATCACGATAATTTCCTGATATTTCTTGTCCAGATCGCCAAGCAGACTGAGATATTCTTCCGCGCCATATGTTTGCAAGGATCCGTAACGGCCCAGCGCTTTGGCCACGAACCAACCTGAGATCCAACCCAAGATCCAACGTGCAGGGAAGAAGCCGTATTCTACACTGGTAGTAGCCTGGTCCGTGAATACGGCAACTTCCAAATCGTTCTTGATCAAAAATCTCAGGAGTTCTTCCGGTTCATACTCGCCGCTGCTCACACTGGAGTCCAAATGGATGATTCCTCGAACCTGGTGTTCTGCCGCTACCAGAGGTGTGGAAGCCAAGTGAATGAGTACAATGAGGCATAGAAAGACCGTTGGTAGTCGCCAAATAGGGAAGACTGGAACCCACGTGGGTCCTGGATCTACGCTTATTAACTTATTGGCGGCGGCAATTGCATTTATTGACTGCGATGAAGAGTGACTCAAATCTACCTCAATATAACCTGCGCAGGTCCGTCTCAAGACTGCCGGTGTTACCCCGACCTCAAAGCCCCTTCGTCAGATCGAGCACAGATACCGGTGTGCCGGCGGATGCGATTCTCATTTTCATTTGTTTGTGCNCAAAGTATTACGGTTTNCAGAGTTCGCTNCCGACCGCTTGGATATTGATGTAANACCTTAATATAATTGAATTTNTGAACNGATCAATAGAGTGTATTGCCTAGGGATCTCTGTCCTTGTTATCTTCGTTCGCTGTCAGGAGTATTCTACGGATAATCTCTGTGGTTGAACAACCCTCTGTGTAGGGGAGGGTAGTAACTTCGCCCCCACTAGATTCCACAATATCTCTGCCGACGATCTGGTCGTTCTGGTAGTCACCTCCCTTTACGAGGATATCAGGAAGAAGCAAATTCAGGAGCCTTTCGGGAGTATCCTCTTTAAAAACAAGAATGTGATCGACGGATTCCAAACCTGCAAGTAGCGCTACTCGGTCTTCCAGAAGAAGAATGGGCCTGCCGGGACCCTTGAGTCGACGTACCGAATGGTCACTGTTCAATCCTAGGATCAGTACGTCACCAAGCGCACGAGCCCTTTGGAGAAAAGTGACGTGTCCCCGGTGGAGCAGATCAAAGCACCCNTTGGTGAACACTATNCTNTTGCTGTTTGNGCGCGCTCGGCTGCGCAGGGCAGTGGCANCTTCAAGTGTTAATACCTTCTCTTCGTAGCTCTTTTCTGCTGGAATCATATTCGCGGTCTGGTGGTTTCAGTTAGTTCAATTTCGACTGTGGCATCAGGTCGACGACGCGCCTCCAGGAGATAAGCGAAGGCGCCAAAGGGAAAACNCGGACCCACTGGATGGCAACCGGCTACTTCAAAACCCNAGGCTGCAAAGAGCCNTGTGATATGTTTTACTCTATACCNTCGAATGACANATTCCTGATTTCGATTCTCCCACCAATTGAATCGCCCCGGGTTCGACGGAGGCTCTGTTAGTTGGGTACTAATATTTCTGGTTGGGCTTCTTGTTTTTCATAGTAGAGCTGCTCGAGCTCGATTGGCGGGATATCGCCGATGGTCNTGAATAACCGGCTGTTGTTGAACCAATCGACCCATTCGAGGGTCTCGAACTCCANGTGCTNGAGGTTGCGCCAAGGGCAGCGCTGGCGGATGAACTCTGTCTTGTAAAGGCCGATGAGCGTCTCGGCCAGATCGTTGTAGTAGGAGTCGCCGACGCTGCCGACGGAGGGTTCGATGCCGGTCTCGGCGCAGCCGTTCGGTGTAGCGGATGGAAAGATACTGCACACCACGGTCGCTGTGATGCACCAACTCCTCGCTTCCAGGAGGTCCGGCCTGTTCCAGTCACGCATCAGGCGCTCGATCGTGCACGGTGCTACCTTCTGGCTTTCTCGGTTGAACTGCTTCCAGACCTTGTGGGTGCAATAGACCAGGTGGCTTTCGTCCTAGACGCGCTGAATCTCCTCGCGTAGGACTCGGTCCCGATGGATCCCGGGCGGCACACGAGACAAGTCAGCCTGCATGGTCTTCGGCTCGCAGTAGGTGGACGGAGCGACCAGCAAGACCTTGCACATCGGTTCGACTCCGTACTCGTCACGCTGTTCAATCGATCTTCGCCGCGATCGAGCAGATGGCTTCCCNTTCGAAACCAATACTCGTTGACGTGCTCGAAAACCATCCGAACTGCACGTTCGCGGACCTCTGGCGAATACCTCTGTCATTTTGTCATGACCCCATTCTCTCAAAAAATNGAGTCTCCGTCGAAATCGGGGTGATTCACTAGGAAGATAATTNGAGAATATCAACTCGTGGAGAGGAAGGATAGGGCACACTGAGGACAGATTTTATGGTGAAATACGGTTTAAACCAAAATCTGGGTTGGAGAGGGCTGGTCCTGGCTCGATGGTGTCCTTTGAGAATTCTCATATTTGAACTCATCTACCCTTCACAATTGCAGCGTATTCCGCATATCCCGTGGATCGCAAATGGGCCATTCCAGCCAACGCCATCTTCTTAGTTTCGTACTCACCAGCTAGTACACGATAGAACCAACCCCTTTTAGCAATATGGACGCGTTTCAAATGGACCTTGAATTTAAGCCTCTCGAGTCTCCTGGCATAACGCGTTGCTGAGGTCTTGGACTTGTGAGATGACACATGCAATGCGTATCGCATCTCCGCAAGTAAAGGAGGGATCGATTGTACGTTTGCCTCAACCTTGAATTCCTTTTCGGGCACAGCTGCTGTAATCGCTTCATTCTCACCAGACGCTTTTGTAGGCGAGGGCGGAGCAACCGGCGAAAGAGGTGTTACTGGAGATTCGGTTCTGGCAGGTGGGAGACTCGTGAAATGGTTCTCCAGATTTTTCGATTCGAGGGTCTCTGCTATGTCTGATGNGCCAGCGGTTGGACGAATCAGGCCGAGTTGCCATAGTATCCCTACTGCAAGGAAAAGAACTAGAAAGATCCAAAGCAGGACCTGTACGATCCCACCCAAGGTATCGGATTCTTCGCCTTCAGCTTCTCCAACGTCAGCTTTCTCTGTCCCTTCAGCACTTCGCTTCGAGAGTCTTTGCCGGAGAGCACCAACTCGGGGTTCCAATGAGGCCCTGACAATGTGGAGTATAGGATGCTCACGCAGGCTGATGATCCGGTCATTGTCGATACGCCGATTTTGAGCGTCGTACAATATCCGGATTGAGGGACGAAGCGGGTATGCCTCGTCGGTTTCGNCGACTGTTCCAACGNCTCCCGAGTTGAGCTGTACGAGACTTCCCACGGGGAAGGCGGACAGCTTCCCAAGCAAGACCCGGATCACCCTAGGATCGAATTTCGTCTTGTGTGTCTGCAGGATTTCCTTGACCGCTTCAAAAGGTAACAGACCCCTCCGCTCAGGTCGCGAGCGTGTCAATCCTGCATACATATCGGCAAGACCCACGATCTTGGCATATTGATGTATGGCTTTGCCCTTCAAGCCATTAGGGTAGCCAGAGCCATCTTCGCGTTCGTGCTCTTGCAGGGCGATATCGCTTACCCAATCGAAACTGTCGCCCAGCTGCCTGAGGATCTCGTTCCCTTTGAGGGGGTGCTGGTTGAGTGCCTGTTTGTCGGCGTCGGTGAGTTGGCCCTTTGAGAATATATCAGGCGGCAAAGTAACCATGCCGGCGTCGTGCATAAGTGCTGCAACGCCAAGGTCGATCAGCTGGTCCCGGTTGTATCCAAGTCCCTCGCCAATCTTGACAGCGTAGATTGCCACATTAACCGAATGTAGGACGACTGCGGATTCGAACGCGTGTTGATCGGCAGGTTCTCTTGTGTAGATAGCTTTTCGATAAAGTAAATCCGTGCCTCGAGGCATATCTAGCGCACGGGAAATTGTGACGAAGGATTGATCAATGGCGAATGGATCGCCTGCCTGCGCCGCCTGCATGACGCCCTGAACGAAATTGAAGAGTTGACTGTAAATACTATCGACTTCTTCTTCGGATGCAGGCTCCGCCGTGGTAACCGGGGGCGGCTGTGTTACTTCTGCAGGCTGCGAGGGAGGACCTTCATCGTGGTGCCGAGCAGGTGTAGTGCCCGGCTGTGTAAGCGGCCCTCCTTTAGGGGTAGTGGTAGTGGCAGGTTGCTGCGTGACAGGGAACTGAGCTTCGCCTCCTTCTCCATCACCATTCTGAGGCTCTGGTGTAGAATCTGCAGCCTGCTGACCTCCCTGCTCAAGGGCCTTCTCGCCATTTCGTATTACATCAGAAAGTCTTGCCATAGAAAAGTTCTGAGGTTAAGTTTCTATAAGGGTTGCTTGTATCTCAAGGATCTGAATTTGGGTTTCCGGTCCACACCGGACTCAGCACTCCGGACCCTGGACGCTTCTTCCCTTTCAAATCTGCTTCACCGCTGCCGAGGCCTTCTGTATCAGATCCGTATCCACTTCCTCCACACGAGAGCCGAATCCAAGAAGCAGTGAGATGTCACAGATATTGTTGATTTCACGCGGCGTGCCTCTGGNCGCTTTGTGAATCGCGTCCACAGCCTCGTCCCGGAATATCTTCCTTTTGGCGCCTGCTTTCTCCATTCGTGAACTNACATAAGCCTTTGTTTCATAATTCNTTAGATGTCCTANATGGTATTTGATGGCAATCCGTTGCTCCAATTGTTTGATTGCCGCTATCCTGTCCTTCAACCCAGGCTGACCAATCAGTAACAGGGTTAGGAGGAACCGGTCGTTGAATTGGAAGTTGAGTAGAAGCCTGAGTTCCTCGAGTGTTTCCGGATCCTCGATAGCCTGGGCCTCATCGATGATAATTACGGTATCGCGCCCCGCATTCAAGTTCTTGCTGACCTGATCGTTCAGGGCCTGCAGGAGGTCCAAATTTGAGCCATCCGCGGATTCCACACCAAGNTGATACAGGATTTCCCTCAGGAATTCGATGGGNGNGAGGCTGGGATTTGCCACAACACCGACCTCATATCGGTCTTGAGGCAAGTCCTGGATGAGTGTTCGACTGATTACTGTTTTGCCACAACCAATTTCCCCGGTGAGCATGGCAGCGCCTTTCCGACGGTTTACAGCATAAAACATCCTTAGAAGCGCTTCCTGATGATCGCCCGATGGATAAAAGAATCTTGGATCCGGCACATTCTCAAAGGGTAATTCCGAGAAACCCCAGTAATCCAGATACAAAGCCTATAGTCCTCAAAATTATGAGCGTAAGTGGTATAGTCGGTTAATACGTATTTAAATATACGGCATTAAAATCAAATAAGTCAAGAAAAATAGACAAAACTAAACTTTTCCCTTGATTTTCTTGTTCATAATTGTTTATTATTACTGTGAGGCGAGCTTGGTTGTCCAACTTCTTCATTTTTCTAATTGTGGGCAAAGAGTATGAATTTCAGAGATGCCTTGGAGAAGGAAATTCGTTCGCAGGGTCTTGCTGTAGCGGAGATCGCGAAAAGTAGTGGCCTGTCTAAGGGTGCTATTTATAACATACTCAATGGTAAAACAGAGGAAGACCGGATCCGTCCGTCGACCCGCAGGCAAATTGCCAGTGCCTGCAACCGCGATTTNGAGTTATTGGATGACGGTTCCATAATCTTCTTTGAGCCTGGCGAGGGTGGTGATACACCCAATGGCTCAGATATTCAGCTTTCCCTTAGCCCTGAGCGACCGTTTCTGAACGATTCTTTCGTCAGGGAGCCTTTTGATTGGCTCCACGAATTGGAGGTGAACGGCGAGTTGATGGACACCCCTACCGTCGTGGACCGGGTCTTTCAGAGACGGAACGATTTTTTGTCATTAGGTGTTGAAAACAATGGGCTTGAAAGAATTTCTAGTATGAAGTTCGATTTGGTTGTTGAATTCAAGGGAGGACAAGCAGGGAAGTTTAGTTGCAGTATGCCCGGCGTGCTGGATCCGGGAAGTAGGTTGGAAAGAACTGTTTTTCTTTTCACTGGACCAGCGTTTTCTATCGAAATCCTCAATACATCCTACAACCACAGCGACGGTCAGAATCTACGGGTTCCAGGCAATATCAGGTTTATTAACGAAGGGCGATCTGGTGATTGAGTCACTCAAGAAAACAAAAAGGATCAGTATTCACAATGACTCTCCGGCGGATCAGGCACACCACTTTGGGTTTTCAGTCTACGCTGAGACGTTTGCCAAGATCATCGCCGATAGGTCGAACAGGACACCCTTAACTATTGCAATCAATGGTGCATGGGGAAGTGGGAAGACCACCTTGATGCGGACGATCAGAGACACGCTCACTGAAATTTCCAGGGAGGTGGATCAAGTAGGAAGTGACGATGTCTTCAGGCGATGCAGAACGGTTTGGTTCAATGCTTGGAAATACTCCAACCGTGATGCCATCCTGGTTGCGCTAGTCGAGGAAATCGTGGCGCAGATGATGTCAGAGGGGTTTCCACGGCAGCGCCTCGAGCAGATGGAGTCATCGGAAGGAAGGCTGGACTGGTCAAGGATCTCAAGGTCGGCTGACGATTTGCTCAAAAATAGCGGAACACCCGATCTCCAGAGCATGCTAAAGAGCGATACAGCATTGCTGCGGAATCTGCCGTTGCTCAGGGAATTCGAACAATTCCTGGACAGGCTGATCGGGTGGTCGATTACAGGCCAGTCGATGAGTGAGCCATTTGACGACTCTGAAGGTGTTCTGGTGTTCTTTATTGATGATCTCGACCGCTGCCAGCCCAACAGAGTTGCAAGGGTTCTGGAGACTGTTAAGCTGTTTATGGACAGACCTGGATGCGTTTTCGTGCTGGGTATGGACAATGAAATAGTAGAGAAGGCCGTGAAGGCGCAATACCAAACGATCGAGGGGTTTGATGAGCATGCATATATGGATAAGATCATCCAACTTCAGTTCAATTTACCACCCATCAGGCCGGAGCACATTCAAAGGTTCATTCAGGACGAGTTGGTGGGTGGAACAATGGAGAGCCCAATCGTCCGTTATCTCGAGGATGTATCCGAAACAGTGGAGTCCAACCCAAGGACCGTCAAACGGTTCCTCAACACGTTCGCAATTCAGCGAAGCCTTGCTGAAACCAGGGGATTTCTTAGAGATGGTGTGATGGACGAGGATCTGCTCGCCAAGTGGATCATCTTGTCTTTCGCATTTGAGAAGTTCGCGGGATGTGCCATCCAACGGCCATTGCTGATTGCTGAGCTCCAGGAGGCAATCCTCGAAAGACAGGAAAGTCAAGAGATGGTGGGCGATGGGAATCTGCATCCCCCACACTTGCGGGAATTTCTCGAAGATCAAAGGCTGGTTAATCTTNTGAAAAGAGGGAAGACCTTCCCNAGCGATGAAGAGAAGATCTCTGTNTACACGCACCTGAGTGTCTCCGCACAGCCTCAGCGAGTCGAGGAGGATCCGGTTGAGGAAGAAGCAGAAAGTACGGAGGGGATGATTCGGGTGGAACAAGGCAAGTTCCTNATGGGTGATGTGAACCGGGCGGTCTCAGTTGAGTCATTCGAGATCGATCTGTATCCAGTCACCAACCGTCAGTACGGACGCTNTGTGGAAGAGTCGGGATANCAGCAATTGCCCGAACATTGGCGTGATGGTACATATCCGCCCGGAAAAGCCGACCATCCCGTGGTGAACGTGAACAAAGAGGACGCCNTGGCCTATGCGGCCTGGGCAGACAAACGGTTGCCCGAAGAGCAGGAGTGGGAGAAGGCGGCAAGGGGGCGCAATGGTCGAACCTACCCTTGGGGAAATGCGTTTAACAGGTTCAACTGCAATAACCAGGAACTCGGGTTCAACGGTACGACATCCGTCACACAATTTGCGAACGGCGCCAGCCAATACGGTTGTTACGATTTGTGTGGCAACGTTTGGGAGTGGACCGATACGAATGTGTTTGAGAATGACNAGGCCAANGTAATNCGTGGCGGCAGCTGGGCAAATCCCAGAGAGGGTCTCAGGACGACCACTCGGGCATATGAACGGGCGGAGAGACGCAGACGGGATCTGGGCTTTCGGTGTGCACGAGACCTAAAGGAGTAGGCTTTAGAGAGTTAGTAAATGTTTAATTGATCCGGGGGAGGATCGAATGCGAAACTTGCTTGTCGTCGTGATGTTTCTGGCTGGAATAAGCTTGCTGGTGGGTACCACGATTCTCGCCCAGGGGTCCAGATCAAGGGAGCGGGACATTCAGGAAGGAAAGATGCTTTTCCATTGGAAAGATTCCCCAACGGGGATCGCCTGCATACATTGCCACGCTGATTTCAATGAGAAAAAAGAACCCGACGCTCACGTTAGGCCCGCTCACCCTCTTTTCAATGGTGGGTTCCGTGCGGAATGGCAGTCCTGGGACGGTAGAAAGATCACAACTCTTGATTTAGCCATTTCTACCTGCATGCAAAGGTGGATTACTGAAAGAGGAGAGGATGGTGGAAAGACACCCGCCAAACACCAGATAAGGCAGCTGAAGGCGTATCTAAAGTCTGATAAGCTCTCACCAGAGAAGAAGTCCAAGCCGATTGAGCCCAATTTTACCAAAAAACTTCCCAGGGAAAGTGCCCTAAGGGTGGGAGATCCAAAACTGGGGTCCACGGTGTTCCGCAAGTCATGTATCATATGCCACGCTACTGACGGGAGTGGGCCGGCACCATCCCTCCTGCGCAATGGTTACAGCAGATACCAAATTGCAAAGAAGATCCGGGAGATCGACAATCCCGGCCTGAATGGCCTGGTGATGCCGCCATTCCCGATGGATCGATTGTCTGATCGACAGTTGATTAATGTTGTGGCCTTTGTGTATCAGATGTGATTGCTGAATGCACTGGTACACGGATCCTGACGTCCTGGTCTCCCCAGGGCGTTTTTGTTTTTAAGCGCTGTATCTCCAAGCATCTAGAATTCCTTGAATTGCCTTGACAACGGAACTCCCGAATCTATATTGCATCCGCCAGCCGGCTATAGGATTATTGGGGGATCCAGTCAAATGATGGATGAAATGGTTACGTCCTGGTTCCAAACAGGACTTTTATTGATCTATAGCCTGGCGCTTGGTTTGTTGCTTCTATTCAGTCTGCATCGCCACGTTTTGGTAAGGCTATATTTTAAGAACAAGGGATTGCCGAGGACCCCTAAGGGGTCCTTTTCTCGTTTGCCAAAGGTTACAATTCAACTCCCGGTCTATAATGAATTCTATGTCGTTGAGCGACTCATTCGGTCCGTTGCGGAGATTGACTACCCCCCGAGTTTGCTTGAAATTCAAGTCCTGGACGATTCTACAGATGAGACGTCTGACCTAGCGAAACGTGTTGTTGCGGAACTGATGGGTAAAGGCCTGGATATTGTCTATATCCATAGGGAGAAGCGGGAAGGATTTAAGGCTGGCGCCATGGGTGAAGGCCTGAAGGTGGCTAAAGGAGAATTCGTAGCCGTGTTCGACGCAGATTTCCTGGCCCCTGGAGATTTCCTGAACAATACGATTCATCATTTTACGGATGACCGGGTAGGAATGATACAGGCTCGTTGGGGTCACTTGAATAGAGACTATTCCTTGCTGACCAAGGTTCAGTCCATTTTCCTTGACGGCCATTTCGTGATTGAACATGGAGCACGCAGCAGGGCAAGCCTGTTCTTCAACTTTAACGGAACTGCTGGCATTTGGCGCAAATCGTGTATTGAGGATTCAGGTGGCTGGCAGCACGATACTTTGACCGAGGACTTGGATCTTAGCTACAGGGCGCAGATGGGGGGATGGCGGTTTGTGTTCCTGGATGATGTGGTGTCGCCGGCAGAGGTGCCGGTCGAGATGAATGCCTGGAAGAATCAGCAATTCAGGTGGTCGAAGGGTTCTGTACAGACGGCACGAAAGCTTCTCATGAAGGTGGTTCGAAGCAACCTGCGGCCGCGCGTCAAGGTCGAGGCCGTGATCGCACTGACTGCAAACTTCGCGTATCTTTTGATGGCTCTGGTCGCCCTGTTGATCTTCCCTGCCGTACTTTCGCGTCTGGACCTGGGTTGGTACAGGGTGTTCGTTGTAGACCTGCCTCTTTTTTTTGCGGCCACTGGAGCCGTTTCTCGTTTCTACATATACTCTCAAAAAGAGGTATATGCAGATTGGAAGACACGCATCAAGTACATTCCCTGTGTCCTGGCTGTCGGAATGGGGATTTCCTTCAATAACGCTTGCGCTGTGGTTGAGGCGCTCGGGGGACGCGAGTCTGAATTTAGAAGGACTCCGAAATATCATGTTGTTAATCAAGGTGATAGTTGGCAGGCTAAGCGATACGGTGTCAGCAATAATTTCCTGCCCTTCCTTGAGGTGACGATCGGCGCTTATTTTTGCTGGGTCATATCCTTTTCTATACGTAGTGGCGTCTATTTTCCCGTACCGTTTCTGGTACTGTTCTGTTCGGGTTTCTTCTACGTGGGTTTGATGTCGCTCTTTCAGGGTCGGTGGGAAAGGCTTCGACTGGCCTCAACTAAAGTGGAGACAGCTCCGGCTGATTGACGGGTGTGGTCTCCGAAGGGTCCGAAATTCGCCAGTTCCTCTCAGATGCCCTACCACGAAGCACCGTTCTCAATTGAAAAAATCAGCAGAATGGTACGCAAATCTTCCACTATGGAGTCGACGGGGGGGTCTGATCCCATCCTGAGATAGCTGGTGGTTTTTTTATTTAACTCTTGGAAATGCTGAATATGCCAGGTAGGTCTTTTACAAGAGCAGGCGGTATGGCTACAGTAATCTCGATATTCCTCGTGTCGAGGACTGTTGTCTGGCTTCTCTGGCAGGAAGTAAGGGTACAGGAAATTCGGTCCTAACCCATGGAGCAATGTTCAGTGGATTGTATTCGGGGGCATTTGTCCTTGTCTGAGGGTATTGTTCGGATATATTAGAGCGTTCATCAGTAAACTTCTATCCAATTACAGGCCCTGAGGAGATGAATCGGCTTTCAGACATCGCCGGCAGTCGCTACGCACTGACATATGCAGCAGCAGTTGTGTTACATTTGCTGTTTTTCCAGTTGTATGTGCCGATAAGAGGGATTGTGGTTGACGAAAACTCGGTTCAAGCGCAGCCCATGTCCTTCGAATTTGTAGATCTGCCAAATGATTCTCCATCTGACATACCATCTGCGAAGACCCCTATTCTTGCTGAACGGTCTTCTAGCTCAAGAGATGAGAGGGATCTCGAATTACCAGAGTCCCACTTGCCGTTTTCTGAAGGAGAGGTCGCATCCAAGGAGGATATGCGGACCCTGATCGGTCAGCAAGGGGATGGCGGTATGGAGGGTAAGGAGTCTCGTTCGAAGGAGAGGCCAGCCCAGGCTGAACAGGAGACGCCATCTTTCAAAAATTTCGACAATGCTACCGACTTTGCATCGATTATCCGCCAGGGCAAGGAAGCTGCGAAACGCCAGGAGGCAATGTTCGGGATCCCAACTATTCCCACCTCGCTGCAGCTTAACAACCGAGAGAGCCGGGCGCTCGAAAGAGGGGGGCTGCAACTCAGTACCTATGATTGGGAATTCGCTCCTTATCTGGCATATTTGAAGGCACACATTGGTAGTCACATCAATCCGCCGGCCGCTTTTACACAGTATGGTCTTATAGAGGGTCAAACCAGAGTTCGGTTCAAGATCATGCGAGATGGCACCCTGCGCGATCTCGCGGTACTTGGATACAAGGGTAGCCGTGAACTCAGAGACACGAGCACACGTGCGGTTGATTACTCGGCGGATTTCAGGCCTCTGCCTACACATTTCCCTGAAGAATATCTTGAGATCACCGCGTTCTTCGATTATGTGATCAGAAGAAGACCTCGATAACCGGGCAGGACAATCAAAACGCGATATATAGGAGTATATTATATGGGCTGGGAATTATTCGATCAGGGTGGATTGATAATGTATCCTTTGACACTCTGTTCGGTTCTGGCCGTGGCGATCTCACTTGAACGCGTGTTTTGTCTCCGCCGGACCCGTATTATCAGGCCCGAAATTGTCAGTGTACTTGAGAATATCAAAGGACCAGAAGATTTCGGTCTTGCACTGTCGGTATGCAATCAGCACGATGGCCCCTTCGCACACGTGATCAGAGGAGGGCTCGATAACCGGCATTTGCCCCTTGATGAGATCAAGGAGGCGATCCTGGATCAGGGCAGGCAGGAGATGGGGTCACTAAAAAAGGGCATGGTGGTTCTGGAAACGGTAGCCAGTGTCTCGCCCCTTCTGGGGTTGCTGGGTACCGTATTGGGGATGATCAAGGTCTTTCAAGAGATTTCTGTTGTAGGTGTAGGACAAGGCAATTTGCTTGCAGGGGGAATAGCTGAGGCAATTCTGACCACAGCAGCGGGTCTGTTCATCGCGATACCTTCACTTGTACTCTACAATTACTTTACATCCAAAGCTGAAAGCCTGATTCTGGAAATTGAGAAGTATTCAAATGGACTCCTGAAGAAGCTCAGAGGATTCCAGGTGGCTGATCCCGTTTCGGAAGGATTCGAGGAGGAGGCCAACTGATGCAGTTTGCGGATCACCCCAGGAAGCGACCAACCATCAATATCACTTCATTGATAGATGTGCTATTTCTGCTGCTCACTTTCTTCTTGGTAACCACGTCTTTCATAGAGCAGTCCGCTCTTAAGGTGGAACTTCCATCCATGCAGAACTCTGAAACGGTTCAACAGGAGAGGCGTTTCATTTTGGATATGGGCTCAAACGGTGAAATGAGCTACGACGGAGTCGGCGTGGACAGGAATTCTCTCGTCGAACGGCTCACAGGTTCGGTCGAGGAAATCAACGCAGGAGGAGGATTAGTATTGAGGGCGGACGAGACGATCCCGCACGGAGAGGTGATGACAGTTCTGGATTTGATTAAAGGGGCAGGAGTAAGGAGATTTGTGATTGCCACTGTTCAGCCTGGTGAGTAATTGTCCAATGAGAGTCGTAGAAGCAATGACATCAGGGAACATTGCGAAGAAGGAAGCCGCCAAATAGACGTTCTTGGCGGCTTTTTCATATCATCAAAAGAAAATTAAGCAAGAAACTACGCTTTTTTTTATATTTGTTCACCTTGTAAGTGATCAGTTACTTTGTCCAAATGATCTGGCAGGAGGAAGCATGCGTTCGTTGCACAGAATATTGGTTTTATTGATGATGCTGGCGTTGGCCGCATGCGGAGGCGAGGGTGGAAACCAGGCCCGTGACAGGCAGGGAAGAGGGGGCGGCCGGAATGCGGCTGCGGTCCCGGTTAAAGTCGAAAAGGTCGCAAGAAGAGAGATCTCCAATTACATCCTGGCCAACACTACCCTTGAAGCCTTTCAATGGGTGGATGTGCGATCCAGGACCTCCGGGCAGGTGGTCTCTATCCTTAAGGAGGAGGGAGATCCGGTACGGGTCGGAAGTGTACTCGCAAGGCTGGATGCTGAGGCGGCAAGGCTCCAGGTGACACAGATGGAGGTGGCATACCAGGACGCGCGGCGAACATTTCAACGCGATGAGAAGATGTATCAGCAGAAGTTGGTCAGCGACGAGCGATTTGAGAATTCGAAGGCACAATTGGATCGAACCTTTGCACAGTTGGAACAGGCGAAGCTCAATCTGAGTTACACGACCATTTCCTCGCCGGTCGAGGGGACATTGACGATCCGGAGTGTGGAGGTCGGGAACATGGTCACCAATAATCTTGTGGTTTTCTCTGTTGCCGATTTTGATCCCCTCCTTGCTCGGATTCGAATTCCCGAGAAAAATATCGGCAAGGTGGCAGTCGGCCAGGGGGCACGCATCCAGGTCGAGTCGGCACCCGACAGGATCTTTGGGGGACATGTGAAGATGATCAGCCCCGTGGTTGATCCCGAGAGCGGGACGATTAAGGTGACCATAGAGATCCCCGGAGGAGGGGATGGTCTGCTGAGACCGGGCATGTTTGCGTCGGTGTACATTATTACAGAGACGCACGAAGACGCGCTGGTTATACCCAAGAAATCTCTGGTTCTGGAGGGTGAGGGCAATCAGATCTTCATATACAAAGAGAACAAAGAATCGGGCATGGGAAAGGCCACACGCCGCAAGGTGGAAGTTGGTTTCGCCGATAATGAATGGCTCGAGGTGCTCTCCGGGATCTCGGATACCGACAGGGTGATCACGGTGGGTCAGGAAGGGTTGAGGCCAGGTACGGCCGTGAGGTTGGTAGGTGCCGGTGCAGTGGCATCGGGGGGCAGCAAGGGAGAACGGGATTCCACCTCTGCAAGTGGTCGTATGGGGGGAGATCGTAACGGGCAGCATGGTGACGGCGCGGGGAATCGTGGGCTATCGGGCGCGTCCGTCAGCGATTCGGAGGCAATAAAGGGCCTGCAGGAACGCATGTTCGGGCGATTCCCTGACCTGAAAAAGGCCTACGAAGAACAGCTGAAGAAGGATCCTGAACTCGCGACGAACCTGGGCAAATGGCGTGCATTCCTTGGCCAGATGCGAGAAAAAGGAGTTCTTCCTGCAAGACGCGGAGGTTGACCGGCCATCAGACCCCTCACGACCTGTAATTCTCTCCTCAATCTGGAAATCCATTCACTTTCTGGTTTCCTATGAAAGGTCCACCAAAATCTCGCCCTGGCTTTCCGTGTGCTCGTTGGTCCATCTGGTTATTTGAAATTGGGCAAACCCAGAAAGTCTTCCTCGTGGATTCTGCTTCCTTGGTTCATTTTGAACAACGGATACATCTTTCATGAAGCTCATTGAGTTCTCAACCCGCCGCCGTGTAACAGTGACGATGTTTGTTACTGCCGCTGTGATTTTTGGCATGGTTGCGTTCCAACGTCTGGCAATCAACCTGCTGCCAGATATCACCTACCCTACGCTAACTGTTCGCACTGATTACGAGGGGACGGCGCCTTCGGAAATGGAGCGGTTGATTACCGAGCCCGTTGAAGGCGCAGTGGGTGTGGTAACCAACGTGATTCGAGTGAGCTCTATTTCACGTCCAGGTGTGTCTGAGGCGGTAGTAGAGTTCGCCTGGGGCACGGACATGGATTTCGCGTCTCTGGACATTCGGGAAAAGCTGGACCGTCTGCAACTGCCACAGGGAGCGGACAAGCCTGTACTGCTGCGCTTCGATCCCTCGTTGGATCCGATCATGAGGCTTGGTTTGTATGGGCGTGAGAGTCTGGTGGCGCTTAGACTGCTCGCGGAAGACCAGATCAAGCCGGTACTGGAGAGTATCGAAGGTGTAGCCGCTGTACGCGTGAATGGGGGACTGGAAGAGGAGATCCACGTTTCAATAGACGAACCTCGCCTTGCATCACTGAGGATACCACTTAATCAGCTGGTGAGTCGCCTGAGACAGGAGAATGTAAATCTAACCGGCGGTCAGCTTAAGGACGGTGAGGCGGAGTATCTGGTCCGCACTCTGAATGAGTTTCGGACAGTTGATGAGATTCAGGACATTGTTATAGGGGAAAGAAGTGGAGCCGTTATCACTCTTGCCGATGTTGGGCAGGTGACTCGCGGGCACAAAGAACGCCAGGTCATCACCCGGATCAATGGCCAGGAGAGTGTTGAACTCGCTATTTTCAAGGAGGGTGATGCAAACACGGTTACCGTAGCCCGGCGCATCGGGAAAGCCCTTGAGGACTTTGAGAAGCAGACGGGCGAGCTGCTGGGCAGCGCGCGGATGGAAGTCGTGTTCAATCAGTCCACCTTCATCGAACAATCGGTCGCCGAGGTGCTTAACACTGCGATTATGGGTGGGGCCCTGGCCATAATCGTACTCTACCTGTTCCTGGGCAACCCGAAAAGCACGGGGATCATCAGTCTTTCCATACCTATTTCAGTTGTGGCTACATTCTTCCTGATGTTCGCCTCAGATGTGAGTCTGAACATTATGTCCTTGGGTGGCCTCGCCCTGGGAATCGGGATGCTTGTGGACAACAGTATCGTGGTGCTAGAAAGTGTACAGCGTTACCGCGACGAAGGTCTGTCTTCCTTAAAGGCTACGAACAAAGG